>DATAGU010000344.1:0-27380 GCA_036263495.1 Polyangia bacterium
AGGATTTCTCGCTGTGGATACTTCTGGGGGCGACCTCCCTGGGGTTGACCCGACTTGCAGGCAGGGAGCAGCGGCTCGATCAGCGCGAATTCAGCATCCGTGAGATCGGAGGGATAGGGTCTGCGGGGCAGCATGCCCCACGGTCCTCCATGCAGAACCGGCAGGGCAAGGGTTTTTAAACACCCTCTTACACGGAGAAGATCCACATCGACGGGGCCCTCTATCCGGAGTGGTCACCGATCGCCACGCACGGAGCGCTGAGTCCCTCCAGCACGACCTCGGTGACATGGAAGTCGACATGGCCCAACAAGCCGGACATCGTCCTGGAAGGGGGGAATGCGGCCCGGGATCCGAGCGGCAACGTGGATTGCCCGGATGACCTGAGCCTGCTCACGACCTACTGGGGGATCACGGATAAACTCTTCGTTCCAACGGGCGACACGAGCGCCGCGACGGCCCAGGCGGCGCGCCTGGGCGCCATCCTGAGCGCCCGCTATCCTGACCTCTGGCCCGAGACGCTCCGCGCGCTCTTGATCCATTCCGCCGAATGGACCCCTGCGATGTGGCAAGCATGCGGTAACGATCGCAACCTGCTGCTGCGCCGGTACGGCTACGGCGTCCCCCACCTCGACCGCGCCTGCTGGAGCGCGTCGAACCTGCTCACCCTGATCGCGCAGGATGACCTTCAGCCGTTCGTCAAGCCGGCCAACGGCAATGAGGTGCGAACCAAGGACATGAACCTCTACGAGTTGCCATGGCCCCGAGCGCAGCTGGAGCAACTCTTCGACACGCAGGTGGAATTGCGGGTCACGCTGTCGTACTTCATCGAGCCCAACCCCGCTCGCCGAGGGTGGAAGTACAAGCACCGCTACGCATCGCATGGCCTGCGGTTCGCCGTGCGAAATCCGGGGGAATCGCTCAAGGAGTTCCAGGCGCGCGTGAGCAAGGACGCGCAGGAGGAGACGGGGCCACCGGGGTTCCGAGAGCCCGGATGGAGACTGGGGCCGTTGCTCCGCAGCCGGGGCTCGATCCACTCCGATCGCTGGGTGGGTACGGCGGCGGATCTGGCCGATCGCCAGCACCTCGCAGTCTTTCCGGTCAGCGGCTGGTGGAAGGAACGACCCCAGCTCGAACGATGGCGAAATCGCGTGCGCTACGCGTTGGTGGTTTCGATCCACGCTCCTGAAACCAACATCGACATCTACACGCCCGTCGAGGCGCTGATCGCCACGCCGATCGAGGTTGAGTAGGCCAAGGCACGGCCCGCGCCTTGGCCTGTGCGGCCGGGCATCGTTCCCTCTAGGCGCTGCGCCCGCGGCGCGATAAAAATGTGCCATGGCCGGAGCGAAATCAGACGCCCCACCGGGCGCAGGTACATCGTCACAACACGCGGAAGAGGGCGGCGCCGCCACCCCACCGGGCGGCGGTCTCACCCGTCGCGAGCTGTTCCAGGGGCTCGGGGCCGCGGCCGTGGTCGGCGGCATGCTCGGCGATGGCCGACGCGCCCGCGCCGCGACGAACCCCGGCGGGCCGGAGGTGCTCGGACCAGGCAAGGTGCCGCTCAAGCTCACCGTCAACGGCAGCGAGCGCGCCCTGGCGATCGAGCCGCGCACGACGCTCCTCGACGCGCTGCGCCTCGAGCTCGACCTCACCGGCGCCAAGCCGGTGTGCGACCGCGGCGCCTGCGGCGCCTGCACCGTGCTCGTCGACGGCGCCCCGGTGGTGTCGTGCATGATGCTGGCGCTCGACGCCCAGGGCCGCACCATCGCCACGGTCGAGGGCCTCGCCCAGGGCGACAAACTCTCGCCGCTGCAGCAGGCGTTCGTCGAGCATGACGCGCTCCAGTGCGGCTTCTGCACGCCCGGCATGCTCATGGCCTGCGCCGCGGTGCTGGCGCAGCACCCGAAGCCCACGGCCGAGGACGTGAGGCGCGGGGTGGCGGGCAACCTGTGCCGCTGCGGGACGTATCCCAAGGTCGTGTCGGCCACGCTCGCCGCGGCCGGCCCGTCATCCCCGACGGGCCGCACGGGCCAGGGAGGCTGACATGGCACGCAAGCACACCATCCAGGCCGGCTACGACGGCCGCCTCGAACCCATCACGGTCCATCTCCCCGACGGCGAGCCCGAGCCCTGGGACGCCCAGTCGAAGCTCCGCATCGTCGGCCGCCCGGTGCCGCGCCTCGACGCCGTGGCCAAGGTGACCGGTCGCGCCAAGTACACCCAGGACGTCATGCTCCCCGGCATGCTATACGGCCGCTTCCTCCGCTGCCCGCACCCGGCGGCGCGCCTGCGCGGCATCGACGTGAGCCGCGCCAAGGCCTACCCCGGGGTCAAGGCGGTGTGGACCGAGAAGGTGGGCCGCAAGCTTCATTATCAGGGGCAAGAGGTGGCGGCGGTGGCCGCGATCTCGGCCGACGTCGCCGAGGAGGCGCTGCGCCTCATCCAGGTGGACTACGAGGAGCGCCCGTTCGTCGTGGACGCGACCAAGGCCATGGCCCCCGACGCGCCGCTCGTGTTCGCGGACGAGAAGCTGCCCGACGCCGAGGACGCGCCGCCTCCGCGCGCCAAGGTGACGGCCAAGGGCAACGTGCGCAGCACGGTCGAGACCGAGGGCGATCTCGAGGCCGCCTTCGCCGAGGCCGAGGTGATCGTCGAGGGCACCTACCGCACGCAGGTGCAGGTGCACTCGGCGCTCGAGCCGCACGGCAGCGTCGCCCGCTGGGAGGGTGACGAGCTCACGGTGTGGAGCTCCACGCAGGCCACCTTCGGCGTGCGCGAGCAGCTCGCCGCGGCGTTCAAGCTGCCCAAGAACAAGGTGCGCGTGCTCTGCGAGTACATGGGCGGCGGCTTCGGCGCCAAGTTCAGCGCCGGGCCGTGGTCGATCGTGGCCGCCAAGCTCGCCCGCGAGGCGCGCGCGCCGGTGAAGATGATGCTCACGCGCCACGACGAGCAGCTGTGCTCGGGCAACCGGCCGGACTCGGTGCAGTGGCTCAAGCTCGGCGCCAAGCGCGACGGCACGCTGGTGGCGATCCACCTGAAGAGCTACGGTACGCCAGGCGTGGGGACGGGCGCGGGCACGGGCGGACCGGTGAGCGCGCTGTACAAGGCCAAGGCGCGCCGCGTCGAGGAGGCGGACGTCTTCACCAACACCCGGGCGGCCGAGGCGTTCCGCGCGCCGGGGCACCCGCAGGGCTGCTTCGCGCTCGAGCAGGCGATGGACGAGCTGGCCCAGAAGCTCGGCATGGACCCGATCGAGCTGCGCAAGAAGAACCTGCAGAACCCGGTGCAGGTGGCCGAGCTGGATCGCGGCCGGGCCGAGGTGCCGGCCTGGAAGGATCGCGGCGGCAAGCTGTCGCCGCCGAGCGGCGCCGGGGGCCCGAGGGGCGACGTCCGCCGCGGCGTCGGCATGGCCTGCGGCGTCTGGTACAAGTTCTACTCCCAGGCCACGCAGGTCGAGATCGAGGTGCACAAGGACGGCCGCGTGGAGGTGAAGAACGGCGCCCAGGACATCGGCACCGGCACGCGCACGTACATGGCGCAGATCGCGGCCGAGGAGCTCGGGCTCCCGCTCGAGGCGGTGACGGTGCGCCTCGGCGACACCAACTTGCCGGTGGGCCCGGGCTCGGGCGGCAGCATCACCACGCCCTCCATCGCGCCGACGGTGCGCGCGGCGGCCTACCAGGTGGGCCAGAAGCTCAAGGAGGTGGCGGCGGGCCTGCTCAAGGTGCCGGCGGAGCAGGTGACCCTCGGCGAGGAGGGCTTCCGCGGCGGCGCGAAGACCATGACCTGGAAGCAGGTGTGCTCCCGCCTCCCGGGCGACAAGCTCACGGTGGTGGCGAGCCGCGCCAAGGACTATGAGGGCCTCCGGGACCGCATGGGCGGGGTGCAGTTCGCCGAGGTAGAGGTGGACACGCGCACGGGCGTCGTGCGGGTCGTGCGGATGACGGTGGTGCAGGACTTCGGCCGCCCGCTCAACCCGCTCACGGCCGAGAGCCAGATCAATGGCGGCGTCATCCAGGGCGTGTCCTACGCGCTCTTCGAGGACCGCCTCCTCGATCGTCACACCGGCCAGATGGTCAACCCGAACCTCGAGGCCTACAAGATCCTCACCGTCAATGACTGCCCGGAGATCCGGGCGGTGATGTTCGACGTGCACCCGGGCTTCAACAACACCGGGGCCATCGGTCTCGGGGAGCCGCCGACGGTGCCCACGGCGGCGGCCATCGCCAACGCGATCGCGGACGCGATCGGGGCGCGGGTGCGCGAGCTACCGATGACGCCCGACCGCGTGCTGGCGGCGATCGCCGGGGCGCGGGGCGAGAAACGGGCCCAGGCGACGCCGGATCAGGACCACGACCAGAGGAAGACGCCATGAATCCCTTCGAGTATGTGCAGCCGCAGTCGGCCGATCAGGCCGCGGGCCTGGTGAGCGATGGCAAGGCCATGCTCAAGGCGGGTGGCATCGACCTCCTCGATCAGATGAAGGAGGGCACGATCGCGCCGGCCCGCCTGGTCAACCTGAACGCCGTGCGCGAGCTGCGCTCCCTGCGCGCCGAGGCGAACGGGCTGCGCGTGGGGGCCACGGTGACGCTCGCCGAGCTGGCCGCGCACGACGGGGCGCGCCACGACTTCACGGCGCTCGCCGAGGCCGCGGGATCGGCCGCCACGCCCCAGATCCGCAACGTCGCCACGGTGGGCGGGAACCTGTGTCAGCGCCCGCGCTGCTGGTACTTCCGCAGCGCCGAGTTCGACTGCCTGAAGAAGGGCGGCACGGTGTGTTTCGCGCAGGCCGGCGAGAACCGCTATCACGCCATCTTTGGCGGCGGGCCGTCGTACATCGTGCACGCGTCGACGATGGCCACGGCGCTCTCGGCCTGGGACGCGCGGCTCCACCTGGCGTCGCCGGGCGGCAAGAGCCGCGAGGTGGCCATCGCCGACTTCTTCGTCCTGCCCAAGGTGGACGAGACGCGGGAGAACATCCTCAAGCCCGGGGAGGTCATCACCGACATCCTGGTGCCGGCCCAGCCGGGCACGCGGAGCGCCTATCGCGCGGTCAAGGAGCGGCAGGTGTATGACTGGCCGCTCGGCGAGGTGGCGGTGGTGCTCAAGCTCCACGGCCAGGTGGTGGAGCGGGCGCAGGTGGTGCTCGGCGCCGCGGCGCCCGTTCCGTGGCGCGCCCAGGGGGCAGAGCAGGCGCTGGTCGGTAAGCCGGTCAGCGCCGAGACGGCGCGGCGGGCGGGCGAGGCGGCGGTGGTAGGCGCCAAGCCGCTCGGCGGCAACGCCTACAAGGTGCCGCTTTTCCAGGCGCTGGTCGAGCGCACCGTGCTCGCCGCGGCGGGGCTCGGCGCATGAGCGGGCGAAAGGACAAGCCCGGGGACGCGCCGGAGCAGCGCAAGGTCACGGACGAGATGCCGACGCTGACGGTGTGCGCCTGCATCCGTACCAAGATGCAGTACGTCACGCCCGAGGGCACCTGGGGTCGGCCCTCGACCACGGCGCAGTTCTGGTGCCTGCAGACCATGTCGCCGGTGGGCCCGGACGAGGGGCCGGTGCGGCCGGAGACCTGCCAGCGGGGACGGTCGTGCTTCGAGGAGGACGTCTGACCGGGGTAGACCCGGGGTCCGGGGCGGGTTTTTCGGCCGTGGACGCCATTTTGATGTGACCGCCGACTCGACAAGCCCGCCTGCAGGCGGCAAGATCGCCGCTCAACCACTTCACCATCCTCCTTCCATGCAGCCTGAGCGCACACCCCCTCCTGTCGTCGACGAGCACGAGACCCAGTACCGCCTGCACCGGCGCTTCGACCGCATCGGTCGCCTGGTGGGTGATACGGCCATGTCGCGCCTGTTCGGCTCCCATGTCCTCGTCGTCGGGCTCGGCGGCGTGGGGTCCTTCGCGGTCGAGGCGCTGGCGCGGAGCGGCATCGGCCGGCTGACGCTGGTCGACTTCGACCGGGTCTGCGTGACCAACACCAACCGGCAGCTGCAGGCCCTGTCGACCAACGTGGCCCGCGGCAAGGCGCAGCTGCTCTGCGAGCGGGCGCGTCTCATCAACCCGCAGTGCGAGGCGCGTCCGGTGCCGCTCTTCTACAGCGCCCGCACCGCGGACGAGATCCTGGGGGAGCGGCCCGACTACGTGGTCGACGCGATCGACAACGTGACGGCCAAGTGCCACCTCATCGCCACCTGCCGCGCCCGCGGCCTGCCCGTGGTGTCGTCGACCGGGGCCTCGGGCCGCCTCGACCCGACCCGCATCCGCGTGGCCGACCTGGCGGAGACGCGCGTCGATCCGCTGGCCGACGCGGTGCGCCGCGCGCTGCGCCAGAAGTACGACTTCCCGGCGCGCGGGCCGTTTGGCATCGCCGCGGTCTATTCGGAGGAGCCGCCGGCCCAGCCGCACGATCTGCACTACGACGGGGGCGAGGGGTTCCGCTGCGTCTGTCCTGGGGGCACCAACGACTTCCACTCCTGCGAGGAGCGGCGCGTGATCTACGGCACCGCGGCGTTCGTCACCGGCACCTTCGGCCTCACCTGCGCGTCGGTGGTGGTGCGGGCCCTCACGACGCCGGACGAGCAGACTCCCGGTTGAACGCTCTCCGGTAGGCTCGTCGCGTACATCGGACTCGTACGCGACGAGCTATCGCTCTTGCCTGCCCGCAGCGGCTGGACTCCGGAGTTATCCGGGCTAGATTCCTTTCGAATACCAACCGCTACGACCGTATCGATGGGACACGATGCAGGTGCAGCCCCCCGGTGGGCGAAGGCCGAGGGTCTGAGCGGATCGATGCGTGAGAGCGGGGCTTAAGTGAGTGCCTGAGCAGGTCGTGCCTTTTCCTAAGCGTGGCTCGCGCCTTCCGTCTCTCTGCCGAGGAGGCCGTAGAGGGGGGTTGGCGGCGAGGGGGAGCGGAGCGGCGTGGGTGGAGCATGACAGCATCGACGTCCCAGGCATCCGGTGCGGAGGTCCTCCTCGCGCACCTTCAACGTTCACCGATGGGCGTCATCGAGTGGGACGCGGAACATCGTATCGTCCGGTGGGAGGGCGCGGCCGAGCGCATCTTCGGCTGGAGCGCGGCCGAGGCGATCGGCCAGCGGATCGACAACTTCCCCCCCGTCCATGAGGCCGATGCGCCGCTGCGCGCACGGACGATAGAACGCATCGGCAGCGGCCGCGAAGCCGCGGTCGTCGCGCACGATCGCAGCCGGACGCGGTCGGGGGAGGTACGCCACTGCCAGTGGACCAGCACGGTGCTCACGGGGCCGGATGGCCGCGTGAGCTCGGTGCTCTCGTTCGTCACCGATGTCACCGGGCAAGAGGGCAGCGCGCTCGACGCCCCGGAGCATAAGGCGGCGGAGCGACAGGCTGCCGAGAGGTCGGCGGAGCTGAAAGGCCTGATGAGCGCCAGCATGGCGGTGGTGCTGGTGGCCCACGATCCGGAGTGCCGCTACGTGACCGGCAACCGGGCGGCCCATGACCTCGCGCGCTTGCCCGAAGGCGCCAACATCTCGACCACGCCGCCGGAGGGGACCCCTCCGCCCCCTTTCCGGCAGCGTCGCGCCGGCATCGACGTCCCCCCCTCCGAGATGCCGCTGCAGAAGGCGGCGCGGCTCGACGCCCCGGTGACCGACGAGTTCGAGCTCGTGTTCCCGGAAGGCACCTCGGTCGTTCTCTATGGCAACGCGCTGCCCCTGCACGACGCCGCCGGCCAGGTGCGCGGCGCCGTCGGCTCGTTCGTCGACATCACGGCGCTCAAGCGGGCGGAGGCGGCGCGGCGCGAGGCCGAGCGTCTGATCCGCTCCGAGCGCGAGCTCCTGCACGACTTCGTGATGAACGTGCCGGCCTACGTGGTCATCACGCGGGGGCCCGAGCACATCTTCGAGGTCGTGAACGCGCTCGCCCACGCGATGCTCGGGGAACGGGACCTCGTGGGGAAACCGCTGCACGAGGCCTTCCCCCTGTTCGAGCCGGTGGTCTTCGAGCGTTTCGACCGCGTGTACCACAACGGCGAGACGATCTGCGGCGACGAGTTCCCCATCAAGCTCGACTGGGAGAGACAGGGGCGCCTGAGCACCCGCTACCTCGACTTCGTGCACCAGCCCATGTACGGCCGCGACGGACGGATCCTGGGCGTCATGACCTTCGCGGTGGACGTCACGGGGCAGGTCGAGGCGCGTCACAAGCTCGAGCAGCTCCTGGCCGAGCGCGCGGCCCTGCTCAAGAAGGCCGAGAGCGCGCGCGCCGAGGCCGAGCGGGCGAGCCGGTTCAAGGACGAGTTCCTGGCCATGCTCGGGCACGAGCTGCGCAACCCCCTGGCCCCCATCCAGGCCGCCCTCGATCTGATGAGGCTCCGGAACAGTGGGCAGCTCACACGGGAGCAGGCGGTCATCGAGCGCCAGATGGGGCACCTCACCCGCCTGGTGGGCGATCTCCTCGACGTCGCACGGATCGCGCGCGGCAAGATCCAGATCAAGTCGGCCCCGGTGGATCCCCGGGGGGTGGTGACCAAAGCCGTCGAGATGGTGAGCCCGCTCCTCGAGGAGCGGCATCACCAACTCACGCTGGATGTGCCCTCCGGGCTGCCGCGCTTCCTCGGCGATGAGGCCCGCCTGGTCCAGGTGCTCGCCAACCTGCTCAGGAACGCGGCCCAGTACACCCAGCCGGGCGGCCTGATCGAGGTGCACGTCGAACACCGAGAAGGCGAGGGGGAGGGCGAGATCATGCTCTCGGTCAAAGACAATGGCATGGGGATCCCGCCGGAGATGCTGCCCCATATCTTCAAGATCTTCTTCCAGGGGGAGTCGTGCACGTCGGGTCGTACCAAGGGAGGCCTCGGCCTCGGGCTGGCCCTCGTGCGCCGCCTGGTCGAGATGCACCACGGGAAGGTGACGGCCTTCTCGGCGGGCCCGGGATATGGCAGTGAGTTCACGGTGCGCCTGCCGGTGCGCTCCCCGCCCCCTGCGATGACCGAGGTGGAGACGCCCGAGCGAGTCACTCGCGGCCCGGGCGGCCGGGTGCTGATCGTGGACGACAATCAGGATGCCGCGGACATGCTGGCCGAGAGCCTGCGAACGCGCGGCTACGAGGTGGCCGTGGCCTACGATGGGCCGGGGGCGCTGGCGGTCGCGTCGTCCTTCTGCCCCGAGATCGGCATCCTCGACATCGGCCTGCCGGTGATGGATGGCTACGAGCTGGCCGCGCACCTGCGCGAGCTCAGCGGCGCGGTGTACCTCATCGCGGTGACCGGCTATGGGCAGGAGCAGGACCGCCTGCGCAGCGAGCAGGCGGGCTTTGCCGAGCACTTCGTCAAGCCGGTGGACGTCGAAGAGCTCTTGCGGGCGCTCCGCGCGGCGCCCGTCCCCACGCAACCAACGCCCCCGCCGATGTGAGGCGGCGGAGGGCTCCGGTCACAGGCGACTGGCCAGGGCCCGCGCCTGCGCGTGATCCGGCAGCGCCAGGTAGCGCTCACGCACGTCCGGCTCGGGGATGCCCGCGGCGCGCCGCGCGATGAGATCGCAGGCGATCTGGGCCGCGCTCCGCGCCGCGTCGCGATCGCCGGCGGCCTCCTGGGCCTCGGCGGCGGTCACGTACATCCGCACGTCCATCCAGCCGGTCCCACCGAGGCCCACGAGCACCCGCAGGCCCTGCGCCGCGGCCGCCTGCGCCTCCTCGATCCGCCCCTGCAGGAGCAGGACCCGGGTCAGGATGCCCGCCGCCACCTGACTCCCGAGCGGCATCACCATGTTGGACTCAACGGCCTTGCGGGCCGCCTGCTCCGCGGCCGCGAGGTCTCCCTCGGCCGCGCGGACCCGGGCCAGGGTCCCGTATGCGAGCGCCACCCAGTAGTTGGCTGCCGCCCCCCCGGCCAGGGCGCTCTCGGCCAGCGCCCGTGCCTCACCGAGGTACTGGGTGTCGCCGAGCTCGAGCAGGATCACGCCGAGGAACACTCGCGCCGACAGGAGGAGCAGGGGTTCGCGGACCCGTTCCACCTGGCCGAGCGTGTCGCGATACCGGGCGCGCAGGGGCTCGAAATCGCCCAGATTGGCCTGGGCCACGTGGCGCTGGATCTGGCTGTTGCAGAAATAGCGCCGGTCCCCGGCCGCGATCAGCGCAGCGTTCGCTTCCTCGGTGACCAAGCGATGGGTCCACACATCGCCCTCGAGCTGGAGCGCATGCCAGGCGACCATCATGTGCAGGAGGCCGCGGGCACGCGCCTCGTTGTCGCCCAGGTGCACGCTCACCTCCTTCATCCGTCCGAGGAAGGTGCCCGAGATATCGCGCAGCCCCATGTAGCCGGTCATGGCCACGACAACCATCCCGGCTTCCATGAAGGCTGCCGCGTCGTCGGATCCGGCCCCGGGAACGACTCGCATGAGGGTGCGGAGCTGCTCGGTCAGGACGTCTATCCGGCGAAGGAACCCCGCCGCGCCCAGCACCGACCCCATGCAGCGGTACCACTCCGCGCCGCCCTCGGGCAAGAGTTCGAGCCCCTCGCGGGCCGGTCCCAAGGCATCCGTGAACCGTTGGGCCCACAGATGCGTCCACGCCTGAATACTCCGAAGTTGCCCCCGCATCTCGCGGCTCGGGTCGCACGCACCTCCCCGCTCGGCGAGCCGTAGCGCCCCTTCGGGGTCCCCACCGTCGAGGGCCCGCGTGGCCGCCCGGGCATAGAAGGCCGCCGCCTGCGTGAGCGCCCCGCCGCGCTCGTGGTGCTCGGCCAGGACCAGGGGATCGTCCTCGCCGACCCGCTCGAGGAACTGTCCGGCCAGGAGGTGCCCGCGCCGCCGGTCCTCCTCCCCGAGCAGGCTGTAGGCGGCGTCGCGCAGGAGGCCGTGACGGAAGCCGAACTGCTCCTCGCCCACGAGCCGGCTCGGCGTCTGGCGCGTGATGATCTCGGAGTCGACGAGGATGGTGAGCCAGCGGTCGATGTCGGGCTCCCCGCGCGCTTCCCCGCCGAGGAGCTCGAGCACGCCGCCGCGCCAGAAGGTCTCGCCGAAGACACTGGCCGCCCGGAGGAGCCGCCGCACCCCGGGATCGAGCCGCAGGAAGCGCGCCTGCAGCATCGCCAGCAGGGTCTCCGGCAGTTCTTCACCGCCCCCCTCGGCCACCGCCCGGATGAGCTCCTCGAGGTAGAGCGCGTTGCCGCCGGCCTGCGCCGTGATGCGCGCCATCACCTCGGGCGTGACCTTGGCGCCGAGCGCCTCACGCACCAGCCGCTCGCTCGCCCGGCGCCCGAGCTCTCCGAGCCGCAGCTCCTGCAGATCCCGCCCTGCCCACAGCTGCGGGAACAGGCGATGAATTTCGGGCCGGCCGAGCGCCATCACGAAGAACGGACTCTCGGTCAGCTCGCGCAGCGCCGTGTCCACGAGGCGCACCGTGGCCACGTCCCCCCAGTGCAGGTCTTCGAGGATGAGGAGGACTGGTTGGTGCGCGCACTCGGCGCCGAGCCAGGTGAGGAAGGCCTCCGTCACGTGGTCGCTCATGAGCCGCGGCTCCTGCCGCGCCGCCCGCAACTTCGCGCTGTGCTCGTCGGGGAAGGGCAGCCCGCACAGCTCGCCGAGGAACTCCACCACCCACGCCCGCTCCGCCTCGGCCACACGCCCCCCCACCGCGGCGGCCAGCTGCTCGCGCCGCTGCCCCGGCTCCGCCATCTCCTGCACCCCGGCCCACCGCTGCAGGGCCTCGCCGAGGAGGCCATAGACGGCGCCGGCCTGCATCGGGTCGCCCCGCCCGATCAGCACCGTGAGGTCCTGCTCCTCCCCTTGCAGCCGCCGCAGGAACTCGTGACGCAGCCGCGATTTACCGACCCCGGGTGGGGCCACCACCAGCACCGCCCGCGGCGTCGCTTCCTCCACGCAGCCGCGATACACCATACCGATGAGCTGCAGCTCCTGCTCGCGGCCCACGCAAGGCGTCGGCTTGCCGAGGAGCGGCCGCGCCTGGTCCACGATGCCGGTGACGGTCCCCGTCCCTGTCCCCGTCCCCGCCCACGTCCCGGTCGGAGACCGCTGCTCGAGCGCATACACGCCCGTCGCCAGGCGCTGCGCCTCGAACCGACCGTCGAGGAGCCCGGCGGTGAGCTCGTCCGCCAGGACCCGGCTGTCTTCACCGGGCTGCAGGCCCTCGTGCCGTACCAGGCGCACGGCCCGTTCCACCGCCTCGCCCACGGGCTGGGCTCCGGTCACCACGCCGCGCCCCGTGGCCACCACCACCGTGGCGTCGGGCTCCTGCTCCTTGAGCAGCCAGGCCGCCCGCGCGGCCTGCGCCGCCTGATCCTGCGCCGTCTCGCCGGTCTGCGCGAGCGTGGCCACCAGGGCGCCGCTGGCCAGGTGATCCACGCGGGCCCCCATCGGCCGGAGGAACCCTGCCAGCCTGGCCGAGCGTGCCTCGAAGCGATCGCTGTCTTCCAGCGCGAGCCGGGCCACGGTCTCGTCCATGGGCTCGCGAGGCAGCGCCAGCACCACACTCACGAGCTGTTGCTCCACCCCGAGCGCCGATGCAGGCGTCGCCGCGCTGGTCGGACGAGCGCCGGTGTGTGCCCTGGGCGCCCCGTCACCCCCGAGGCGCTCGCCGTCCTCCAGGCCGGGGGCGAGGCCTTCGATCGCCGCGAGCAGGGCCGCGCCGTCGGCGTAGCGCGCCGCGGGCTCCTTGGCCAGCATCCGCCCGACCAGCTGCTCGATGGCCTCGGGCAGCTCCGGGCGCGTCCGCCGCAGCGGCGGCACCTCCTCGCACAGGATGCGCGTCAGCACCACCGCCACGTGGCCGCCCGCGAACGGCGGCGCCCCGAGGAGGCACTCGTGCAGCACGCAGCCGAGCGCGAACACGTCGGCGCTCGGCCCCACCTGCCGATCTCCCCGGGCCTGCTCGGGCGCGATGTAATGCAGCGTGCCCACCACCTCCCCGGTCCGCGTCACCGAGCCGCGGTAGAGACCGCTGCGCGCGATACCAAAGTCGAGCAGCGTCACCCGCTCCACCTCGCCGTCGCGCAGGAAGAGGTTCCCCGGCTTGATGTCGCGATGGACGATCCCCTGCCGGTGCACCGCGGCCAGCGTCGAGGCCACGACCTTCGCCAGGGTGAGGAGCTCGCCGAGCGAGAGGCGCTGGCGCCCGAGACGACGGCTGAGGTCCTCCCCTTCCAGCCACTCCATGGCGAGGAAGATCTGGCCCTCCACCGTGCGCCCGTGCGCGACGTAGGCGGCAATCCCGGGATGCCGCAGCTCCGCCAGCGTCTGCGCCTCCCGCAGCAGGCGTTCGGTGTCCTGCTCACGCGGTCGGGACGCCAACATCTTGAGCGCGACCCGATGCCCTGTCTGTCGATCACGGGCACGAAACACCATGCCCATGCCCCCGCTCCCCGCCAGAGCTTCAATCTCGAAGCGATCGGCGACCAGCGCACCAGGGCTCATCATCACACGTCCATCCTCGAGAGCATGCCGTGCCGTGGGAAATAGGGCCCTTGCCTGGCCGTGGTTCGGGCGGTGGGCCGTGATGCAATCCGGTTAGCTTACATCGCTTTCCGGCGCGGCGCGCACGGGAACAGGAGCCAGGACGAGGTGCAGGGGAGAGGCGTCGACGAAGAGGGAGACCTACCTGGTCCGCGCCCACGCCAGGGCGCGTGCGTTGTCCGGCACCCGCGTGAGATACCGCTCGCGGCTGGCCGGATCGGCGATGCGACTCGCGCGCTGTTCGATCTTGGCGCAGGCCTCGGCCAGGGCCTGGCGCGCCGCGACCTCGTCGCCGATCGCCCGGCGCGCCTCGGCCGCGGTGAGGTGCAGCGACACGTCCATCCAGCCCCGGCCGCCCAGGGCCTCGAGCTGCGCGAGCCCCTCATCGGCCACCTTGCAGGCCTCGCGCGCGCGCCCCTGCCGGAGGTAGACCCGCCCGAGGGCCATACAACCGAGGGGCCGCCCCACCGGCATCTGCACGAACACCTCCAGGGCGCGGAGCGCCGCACGCTCCGCCATCCCCAGCGCGCCGTCGGCCAGCTCCACGAACGCCAGCGCGACATGGATCAGCCCGACCCAGAAATTGACCAGCGGGTTCACGCGCAGGACCGCCTCCGCGCAGCGGCGCGCCTCGGCGCGATACGCGCTCTCCTCCCAGCGGGCGAGCGAGACGGCCGAGAGCGTGTGGATCACCATGGTCAGGAACGGCGCATCGAGCGCGCTCAGCGCTCCGAGCGAGACGCGGAACAGGGGTGCCGCCGCCTCGGGATGACCGAGCTCGGCCTCGCTCATCGCCACATTCGCCTGGGCGATGAGGAAGAAGCGGTGATCCCCCGCGACCTGGAACCCGGCCACCGCCTCCTCGGCCGCGCACCGATACCCCCACGGATCCATCTCCATCAGGAGGTTGTACCGGGCCTTGGCCAGCTGGATGAACGCCCGGGCCCGCACCTCGTTCGTCCCGAGCGCCGCATAGACCACGTCCATGTGGTCGAGGAGCGAGCGGGTCGCCTCGCGCATCCCGGCCACGGTCATCATCAGGGCCGCGGACATCGCCGGCTCGGCGAATGCGCTCTCTGCCCCGGGCAGTGGCCGCACGCCGCTGAAGACCCGCAGGAGCTCGTGCAGGGCGTCGACCTGCCCGCGCACCCCGGCCGCCCCGAGCGCGGCGCCGAGCGCCTGATACCACGGGGCCCCTCCCTCGGGCAGGAGCTTGAGCGCCGTCCGGCTCGCCTCATAGGCCCGCGCCGGCTCCATGCTCCAGCTGTACGCCCAGGCCTCGATCCCGCGCAGGATCCCGAGCACCTCGCCAGAGGCCCCGCACGTCACCCCCTGCTCGACGTAACGCCGCGCCCCGGCCAGATCGCTGCTCGCCAGCGCGCGCCCGGCCGCGCACGCATAATGCGCCGCCGCCTGCTCCGCCGCCCCACCTCGCACGTGGTGCTCCGCCAACACGAGCGCGTCGCTCTCGCCCACCCGCTCGAGGTAGCCCGCCGCGAGCCGGTGCCCGATCCGCCGCTCCTCCTCGCCGAGCAGGCTGTACGCCGCGTCGCGCAGGAGGCCATGACGGAAGGCGAACTCCTCGTCCTTGGGGAGCCGGCTCTGACGGTGCCGCATCAGCACCTCGGTCTCCACCAGGATCGCCAGCCAGCGATCGAGATCCTGCTCGGCCCGCGGGTCGGCCTTGAGCAGCTCCTGCACGCCCCCACGCCAGAACGTC
This sequence comes from Polyangia bacterium, assembly GCA_036263495.1. Lineage (GTDB taxonomy): Bacteria > Myxococcota_A > Polyangia > Palsa-1104 > SHYY01 > DATAGU01. Next base: position 15,160 of record DATAGU010000344.1, read on the forward strand.
TCGCCGAAGATGCTGGCCGCCCGCAGGATGCGCCGGACCCCGGGCTCGAGCCGCAGGAAGCGCGCCTGCATCATGGCCAGGATCGCCTCCGGCACCTCCTCGCCCGCGTTCTCGGCCACCGCGCGCACCAGCTCCTCGAGGTAGAGCGCGTGTCCCCCGGCGCGGGCCACGATGCGCTCGACCAGCTCCGGCGTCGCCCGATCGCCGAGCACCTCCCGCATGAGCCGCTCGCTCGCCTTGCGGCTGAGCTCGGGCAGCCGGATCTCCTGCAGGCTCCGCCCCTCCCAAAGATGAGGAAACAGCTCCCGCACCTCGGGCCGCCCGAGCGCCAGTACGAGGAGGGGCCGGTCCGCGAGCTCGCGCAGCGCCGTGTCCACCAGACGCACCGTCGCCGTGTCGCTCCAGTGCAGATCCTCGAGGACGAGAATCACGGGCTGCACCGCGCACTCCGCCCGGAGCCAGGTGACGAACGACTCGGTCACCTGATCGGCCATGATGCGCGGCTCGAACCGGGCCGCCCGGAGCAAGGGGCTGTGCTCGTCGGAGAACGGCCACCCACACAGCTCCCCGAGGAACTCCACGACCCGCTGGCGGTCGATCGTCTCGATCCGCCGGCCGAGCACCTCGAGCATGAGCTCCTGCTGCTCGGACCCGCCCCCCTCCACGCTCTCGCACAAATGCCGCAGCGCCTGCCCGAGGAGCCCGTAGGTCGCTCCCGTCTGCAAGGGATCCCCGCGCCCGAGCAAGGTCAAGCGCGAGAGGCCGCGGGCCTCGAGGCGCCGCAGGAACTCGTGCCGCAGCCGCGACTTGCCCGCGCCGGGCGGCGCCACCACCAGCACCGCCTGCGCCCCCGGCTCCTCCACGCACCCTTCGAAGATCATGTCGAGCAGGCGCAACTCCTGCTCGCGCCCCACGCAGGGCGTCGGCCGTCCGAGGAGGAGCCGCGTGGGATCCGGCTCCCCGCATTCCTCGACCAACATGAGCCCGTCCTCTCCCACCCGCTCCACCCGGAAGCGCCCGGCCAGGAGCTGCGCCGTCAGCTCATCCAGCCACACCCCCGGGCGTGGCGCCCCCTCCCTCGTCTGCGCCCGAGATCCAGGGCTCGTCCGGGCCAGCGTGTACGCCCGCTCCAGCACCTCGTCCGCCGGCCGCGGCCCGTTCATCGCGCTCCGCCCCATGGCCAGCGCCACCGCCGCCGTGGGCCTCCGCGCCCGCAGCGCGAGCGCCGCCCGCGCCGCCTGCACGGCCTGGTCCCGCGCCGTCTCCCCGGCGCGCAAGAGCGTGGCTAGCACGCCCCCATCGGACAATCCCTCGACCCGCGCCCCAAAGGGGGCCAGCGCCCCCTCGAGATCATTCCAGTTCTCGCCACCCGCCGCCGCCGTCCCCTGCGGCACCTCCTCCACGGGCCGGACCCCCACCCCGCCGGCCGCCGGCAACGCCAGCACCACACTCACCAGCTGCCGCTCCACCGACAGCCGGGTCGCCGCCGCCGCCGCCGCCGCGTCGCCCTCGAGCAGCTCCGCCGGCACCTTCAGCTCCGCGAGCGCCTCGAGGAGCGCGCTCCCGTCCGCGTACCGCGCCTCCGGGTTCTTGGCCAGCATCTGCGCGAGCAGGCGCTCGAGCTCCTCGGGCAGCTCCGGGCGGAGCTGCCGCAGCGGCGGCACCTCCTCGCTCAGGATCCGCATGAGCACCATGGCCACGTGGCCGCCCGTGAACGGCGCCCTCCCCACCAGGCACTCGTACAGCACGCACCCCAGCGCGAAGATATCCACGCTCGGCCCGAGCTGACGCTCCCCGCGCGCCTGCTCCGGCGAAAGATACTGCGGCGTACCGAGCAACTCGTCGGTGCGCGTGGCCTCGCCCCGACCGAGCCCGCGGGCGATCCCGAAGTCGAGCAACACCACCCGCTCCGGCCGCCCCTCCCGCAAGAGCAGGTTGCTCGGCTTGACGTCGCGGTGCACGAACCCCCGGCGATGCACCGTGGCCAGCGCGTCCGCCACCGCCCGCACCAGCGCCAGGCACTCAGACAGCGTGAGCCGACGGTGCGCGAGCCGCCGCGCGAGATCCTCTCCCTCCAGCCACTCCATGGCCAGGAAGTTCCGTCCCTCCACCGTCCGCCCGTGCGCCACGTAGGCCGCGATCCCGGGATGCCGCAGATCCGCCAGCACCTGCGCCTCGCGCCACAGCCGCTCCGCGTCCTGCGGGCGCGAATCCGGCGGCAGGAGCTTGAGCGCGACTGGCTGCCCCGTCTCCCGATCCCGGGCACGGAACACCATACCCATGCCCCCGGTCCCCGCCAGCTTCTCGATCTCGAAGCGCTCCGCTACGAGCACTCCCGGACCCCACGTCGCAGGCTCCATCGCTTCCCCTAGGACAGTGAGAAGGTCGCCTCCACCTCGCCCAAGCGGCCCTCTCCTTTCCTATTAGTGTCTACGATAATCCACCATTAAGCAAACTTTACAGCCCTGGTGTCTCTGGGGAATGAAGGCCAAGAGACCGAGCAGCGATCCCTCCCTCAGTGAGGTCGGCGCGCCACCTGAAGGCGCGAGCCCTGCTGGCGCACCTTACGAAAGCCAAAGAGGTGAAACACTTCCAGGGGATAGTAATGGGCAATGCGGGTGTCGATGTGCAGCACGTCGCCTCTTCGCCGATCACGCCGCACGCCCGGCAGGAGCGGCAGGAGCACATCGAGCCGCAGCCGCCGCATCCAGTGCGACACCTCCATCCGCCAGTGCGCCACCTCGCGCCCGAGGAAAAAGCCGTCCTGCCCCTGCCCCTGGTAGAGCGGCATGAACAGGAGCCCGTCCCGCGCCGCCCGGATCTCGCCGCGCCGGTCGCGCGCCAGGAGCTGCCCGGCCCGCGTGCGCGCGATGTTGGCGAACCCCGGCTCCATCCGGAACTCGTGCTCCGGCGTCACCGCGTGCCGCGACAGCACCTCCATCACGTGCGGGAGATCGCCGCGCGCCCGCTCCAGACGCGCCCACGACCGCGCGAACTCCGGCAGCCGCTCCTGCCCCGCCAGCCCTGCCGCATCGAGCGCCAGCCACAGGGCCGCTTCCAGGTTGTCGACCGAGCTCGGGTCGTCATGCTGCCCCGCCTCGAGCACCATCGTCACGCAGCCGCGGTGCGACAGCCACTCCACCAGCACCCCGTCCACCAGCTCTTCCAGACCGAGGATGGCCGGCAGGGGAAAGTGCCGCGCAAAGGCCCGGTGACGCGGCGTGTCGCCATAGAGCACAAACGGGATCCCGGCCGCACTCGTGGTGTGGAAGTCCACGAGATAGACGGGCCCGCGGGCCCGCCCCATGACCTCCTGGAGCGCCAGATAGAGCTCGCGCTGCTCCCGGTCCTCGGCGTCCTCCCCGGGCACCGGTGGACACCCTGACGGCCTGGTGCGCGCCGCCAGCGCCGCCACCCGCTCCTCGGTCCACTGGCGATTGAGATCCTTGGCCTGATAGCGCTGCCCGAGCCCGAGCGCCCCCACGTTGCCGGCCAGCACCACCAGCTCCCCGGCGATCGGGATCCGCCCTTCGCGCAGGCGTTCGAGCACCCGGCGTCCCGCCAGGACCCCCGCCGGCTCGTTGCCGTGGATCCCGCCCACCACGATCAAGGTCGGACCGGACACCTCGCCGCGGATGGCCCCCACCAGACGCTCCACTTGAAGCCCCCGCTGCCCTCCCCTGCGGACCGAGACCGCCTCCGGGGCCGCGGGCGAGGCCGGGGAAACTCCAGAGGAAGCCACGCCCCGGCCGGGAGGCGCCCCGGCCTCAGAGTCCCCGTTCGTAGAGGTGGGCGGACAGGTAGAGGACATACCTTGTCCTACGTCTCAACTAGCCCTGAAGTTTCTGTTCGAGGAGGTGGGAGGCGATGTTCATGAAGTCCTCCTCCGTCACCACCGCCACGAGCTGCCCGGCGTGCACCACCGGCAGGCAGCCGATGCGGTAGCGCCGCATGATCGCGATCGCCTCGAGCGTCGGCGTATCCGGCGTCACCGTGATGACGTCGCGGCGCATGATGTCGGCCACCGAGGCCGACGCCGGCTTCAGGGGCAGGAGCTGACCCGGCTCCTCCCCCAGGGCCGCCAGCGCCAGCTCCCCGCTGGCCCGCGCCTGCGCATGCTGCTGCTGCTGATACTGCTCGGCGTAGTAACGGAGCACCGCGCGATAGGACACGAGCCCCACCAGGCGCCCGCTCCCATCCTCCACCGGCACGTGGCGGATACGCTCCCAGGACATGAGGTCCGCCACCAGCTCCACTGCGTCGTCCGGCTGCACGGTGAAGAAGTCCGTGCGCATGTACTGATCGACGCGCAGGAAGTTGTACTTCGAGTTGTCCGCCTCATCGAGCCGGGCGCGCTCCCACTGCGCCACCGGCCGCCCCGAGGCCTGCCGCTGCACCGTGGCCGCCACCAGCGCGTTGAGCCGCTCGCCCGGCGTCCCCCGATCCTTCATCGCGTCGAGCGAGGCCAGCTGCCAGCGCGAGCCGTCGCGCATCGTGCGCGCCCGCTCCTCCACCACACCGAGGTAGCGGCGACGGTCCGCCTCGTCGATCCCCACCGAGGCGAGCCCCTCCTCGGCCCAGGGCAGGAGCCGGTCGAGCACGAGCTGCTGCGCCCTCACCTCCTCGCCATCGAGCCAGCGGAAGTGCGCCCCGAGGCCATCGCGCGCCGCGGACCAGAGGTTCGCCTGCGCGTGGTCGAACTCGATGTGCCGCGTGATGTCCTCGTAGCGCCGGCTCATCGCCGTCATCAGGCCGAGCCATAGCGCCGAGTTCGCCATCTCGTCGATCACCGTCGGGCCCGAGGGCATCACCCGGTTCTCGATACGCAGGTGCGGCTTGCCGTTGATCACCCCGTAACAGGCGCGGTTCCAGCGATAGACCGTGCCGTTGTGGAGCCGCAGCGCCTTGAGCTGCGGCGCCACCCCGCGATCCAGCTGCACGATCGGATCCTCATCGAGGTCCGTGCCGACGAGCGTGCGGAAGCGGAGGATGTCCTCCTTGAAGATCTCGGTCACCGACTTCTTGACCCAGCGCTTGCCGAAATTGACCCGGGACAGCGCCTCGCGCAGGTGATGCGTGCTCGCGCGCGTATCGACCGCCTGCTGGAAGAGCGCGATGCGCGTCTCCGCCCACAGCCGCCGGCCAAACAGGATCGCCGAGTTGGTCGCCACCGACAGGATCGGCCCGGCCAGCACCTGGGCCAGGTTGTACATGCGGGCGAACTCGTCGGGCGTCACCTGCAGGTGCACCTGGAAGCTGCAGTTGCAGGCCTCGACCATCACCGAGTCGTGCTTGATGAGGAGCTCGTCGATGCCCTTGATCGAGAACTCGTAGGCCGTGCCGCGCATGGCCGTCATGGCGCGGTTGAGCGCCGCGTAGCGCGGCGACGGCACCATGTTCTCGAGCCCGAGGTCGGTCTTGCGGATGGTGGGCAGGATGCCCATCAGGACCACGTGCATGTCGAGGTCGCGCACCACCTGGCGCGCCCGGTCGAGCAGCCCCTCGAGCTGCGCCTCCATGCGCGACAGCCCATCCCCCGTATAGACCTGCGGGTCACAGTTGGCCTCGAGGTTGAACTGGGCCAGCTCGGTCGTGAAGTGCGGGTCCTGGGCGAGCTCGAGCACCTTGAGCGCGCCCGGCGTCGGGTGCCAGGAGCCGTCCACCAGGAACATCTCCTGCTCGGCCCCGATCCGGCGCACGTCCGTCTCGAACCAGCCCTCGGCCAGCATGCGCTCGAGCGCGCGCAGATCCTTGAGCACGGCGCGCGTGAACTCCCGGCGCCGCTCTCCCTCGAGTTCCCCTTCGACCTTCTTGTGATGGCGCGTGTCTTCCATTGCCATGGGCTCGCCTACCCTCTTTCTTCGTTACGCCGCCTGCGGCGCGGTCGCCGAGGCGCGGGTCCATTCATCGAGATACTGAGGCAACATCTTGCGCCAGGTGGGCCAGTCGTGGTGCCAATCCGGGCCCCAGGGATCGACCCGGTTCGGGATGCCCTTGGCGCCGAGCGCGCGGGCCATCGCCCAGGTCTCGGGCATGCTCTCGGCGCGTCCGTCGCCCGAGGCGAGGAGGATAAAGCGCGTGCACAAAAGATCGAGGTGGGGCCCCTCGAGATGCGGCACGAAGAGGAGCGGCGAAGACACGTAGTAATCATGCGTGTAGCGGCTCGTCTCGATGAACCGCATGAGGTTGTAGGTCCCGCTCATGGCGAGCGCGCGGGAGAAGACGTTGGGGAAGCGGCACACCGCCGCCACCGCGTGGAAGGCGCCGATCGAGGCGCCCGTGGCCCAGATCGGGATGTCCTCGGAGTTACAGTCCTTGCGGATGGCCGGCACCACCTCGTGGCGCACGTACTGATGAAACTGGTTCATCATCCACATGCGGTGCTCGGGCGATCCCTCCTTGTTGAACCACACCTGCCCGCCGATGGAGTCGCACGAGTAGATCTTGATGCGCCGCTCGGACAGGAGCGGCTCGAGGGCCGCGATCATCTGCCAGCGCTCGATCTCCTCGGCGTCGCCGCCCGCGGTCGGGAAAACCAGCACCGGCTGCCCGACGCAGCCCCAGCGCGCGAGCGTCGCCTCGCGCCGCATGCGTTCCGAGTACCAGCGTGCTTTGACGAAATGATGATCTGACACGGGCTCCTCTCCGTTGTGGGGGGTGCGAGCAGGGGCGAGGCGCGACATATTCCCATGAGGACGGGGACTTGACCAGGGTCATGGCCTTGCCGCGTCGCGGACTGCGGCGAATGACGCATCCGCTGCGGGAACTCGTGGTCGCCTGCTTCGTGTTCCTGGATGATGCCCCGCTTCGCCCTCCTCCTCCTCCCTCTCCTCTCCGCAGGCCTCGGCTGTCATGGCAGCCAGGGCCCCCTGCCACCCCCGGCCGTGCCACGCCCGTCCGCACGCCCGGAGCCCCCGGAGCCCCGCCAAGTCGAAGACTGGCCCATCCCCCTGCGCATCTATGACCGCCAGGAGACCGGGGTGGTGCTGATCGGCGAGGTCGGCCCCGGCCACGATCTGGAGCTGCCCCCAGGCGATCGCTGGTTCGTCGAGCCCGCCACGGCCCAGCTCGACGAAGGGCTCCTCGAACGGCTCGGCGAGCGGCTCCGCGCACGCCGGGTCCCCGGGCTGTCCCTGCGCGGGTTCCACAGGGTCACCGAGCGCGAGCTCGCGCGCCTCGGCCAGCTGCCGGATCTACGCATGCTCGACCTCGGCGACACCAACGTCGGCCCGGGGCTCGGGAGCGTGCTCGCAGAGATGCCCGGGCTGCGGGCCCTCTACCTCGGCCGTACCCGCGTGACCAGCCCGGTGCTCACGGCCGTGGCCCGGCTCGCCGGCCTCGAAGTGCTCGACCTCGAGCGCACCGACACGCGCGACGAGGGCGTGGCCCGGCTCGGCGACCTCCACGAGCTACGGGAGCTGTACCTGGCCGAGACCCAGGTGAGCGACCAGGCGCTCCAGACCCTCGCCCGGCTCCCCCGGCTCACCGTGCTCGACCTCGCGACCACCCGGGTCAGCGATCAGGGCCTGCAGTCCCTCGCCGGCCTACCGCTCACCGCCCTCCACCTCGATGGCACCTACGTCGGAGGCGCCGCGCTGGCCCCGCTCGACGCCTTGCCGGCTCTCGAAGTCCTCGGCCTCGGCGGCACTGCGGTCAATGACAAGGGGCTCGCGCACGTGGCGCGCCATGAGCGCCTGCGCGAGCTGGCCCTCTACCGCACCCCCGTCAGCGATGACGGCGTCGCGTTGCTCAGCCGGCTGCGCGGCCTCGAGGTGCTCGACCTCGGCTCCACGCACATGACCGGCGCCGGCGTGCGCGCGCTGGCCCCGCTCGTCCGTCTGCGGCGCCTCGACGTCTCGGACACCTCGATCGGCAACGCGGCGCTCAAGACCCTCGCGGGCCTGGTGCGGCTCGAATCGCTCGCCCTCGGCAAGACCCGCATCAACGACAAGGGCCTCCAGCAGCTCACGCCGCTCCAGGCCCTGCGGGAGCTCGGGCTCGACTACCTGGCCATCAGCGACAGCGGCCTCGCCCGCCTCGTGGCCGAGCACCCGACGCTCGAGAGCCTCGATCTGGCAGGCACCCGGGTGAGCGACCTCGGCCTCGACGCGCTCGCCCCGCTCCCCGAGCTGCGGGTCCTGCGCCTCGGCGACACCCGGATCACCGACCGCGGGCTCGAGCGCCTCGCCGGACTCCCCGGGCTCACCGATCTCAACGAGCTGTCGCTCTCGGGCCTGCAGATCACGGATCAGGGCCTGGCCGTCCTCGTCCGCGGCGTGCCCCGCCAGCTGCGCCAACTCAACCTGGCCGGCACGCGGGTCTCGGACGAAGCCGCCCGCCTGCTCGAACATCACCCGCGGCTCGAGGTGCTGTCGTTCGCACACACCGCCATCGGCGACACCGCGCTCACGCCACTCGCCACCGTGGCCGGGCTGCGCCTGCTCGATCTCACCGGCACCAAGATCTCGCCCGCCGCCGTGGCCACCTTCGGCCGCATGCGCGGCCTCACCGTGCGGTACTGACGCCCCGGGCACGGCGAGCGCACGTTCGTCTGCGCCCCCGGTTTGTCAACGTTTGCCAAAGTGGACAGCGGCGCTCCGGGGGACGTGACCCAATGGCACGCGCGGCTCGGGCCGGAAAGGGGACCCAGCCCGAAAACCCAAGGCACGAGCCGGGGTAACGCCTGGCACCTCGATTGCTCCACAGGCCCTCTGCGAGGAGCCATGGACACATTTCTCAAGAGGTACCTCTGGATCTTCAACCTGGCGAACCTGATCTGCGCAAACCCGGCGCAGGAGCGAGCCCGCCCCGAGGAGGCCCAGGGGAGCCTCAGTCGCCGCGCCCGCTGCACCGGGACGCCGTACGAGATCGAGCGCGCGCTCATCGATCGGCTCCTGTCGGACCCGACCGCGTTGGCCACGGCCGCGCGCTTCGTGCCCTGGATCGGGGATGGCCGGCCGAGGGGCTTCCGGCTCTACCAGATCCGCCCGGGCTCCATCTTCGACCGCCTCGGCCTCCGGAACGGCGACCGGGTGGAGACGGTCAACGGCATGGAGATGAACACGCCGGACCAGGCGCTCGACGTCTACACCAAGGTCCGCAGCGCGAGCCACCTCACCATCGTCGTGGAGCGGCAGGGAAAGACCGTGACGCTCGATTACGCCATCCGATGAACGGTGGCGGCGGGCTTGGATTCGGCGCTCAGCCCCAGAAGTAGTACGTCGCGCTGTAGGCCACCCGCGCCTCCCGCAGCCGGGGCGGCCCATCCGACGGCACGGGCGGCTTCTGGCCGCCGGTCGTGTCGATGCGATGGATGAAGCGCGCACCGGCGAGCGAGCCGCGGCCGGCGTTCTCGACCACCGCGAGCAAGAGCCACGGGATGGCCAGGCGATCGGGCGCGGGCTCCTGGGCGAGCAGCTTGCCCCTCACGTGACTGCCATCGCGCAGCTGCCACGTGGGCCCGGCGTCGTGCAGGCCGAGCTGCTCCCCGGCGTCGTCGAAGAGGCGGGCGTCGGGCGCGCGCAGAGCCCAGCCCGCGGGCTCCTCGCTCCACTGATAGATCTGGAACCCCTGGGCCATCACCCGCTGCACGACCCGGAGGCCCGGCTCGGGCAGTTGCAGGGCAGCGCTCAGGGTCGGGGGCTCGATCATGATCTTCTCCTCGGCGTGGAGCCGTGTATTCGTTGGGGAACATAGCATGGGGGGCCCCGTTCAGAGGAGCGCAACCTACGGAGACCCCTCTCACAGGACCGCCCCACGCTCGGAGGGGCACGGTGCGCCCTGCGCTCGTCGCCGGGCCCCGCGACGTCAGCGCCGCGAGAGGGCCATGCCCACGCCGGCCACGATGGCCAGGGCGGCCACGGCGAGGCGCAGGGTCAAGGGCTCCCCGAGGAGCACGATGCCCCCCACCGCCGCCACCACGGGCACGGACAGCTGCACGATGGCGGCGCGGGTGGCGGAGATGTGGCGGAGCGCCGCGTACCACAGGCTGTAGCCGATGCCCGAGGCCACGCCGCCCGAGGCGGCCGCCAGGGCCATGCCGCCCGGGGAGGCGTGCGCCCGGGACCAGAAGAGCAGGCTCATGAGGAGGGCCAGCGGCGCGCCGCGCACGAAGTTGGCGGCGGTGGTGGCGAGCGGATGCGCGGCCTTGCGGCCCCGCAGGGAATAGAGGCCCCAGGCCATGCCGGCCAGCACCATGAGGCCGATGCCGATGGGGTCGTGGGCCGACAGGCCCGGGGCGGCGAGCACGGCGATGCCGGTGAGGGCCACGATCATGCCCAGCCATTCCCGCAGCCGCGGCCGCTCGTGGCCGACGGCCAGGCCCCAGCCGATCATGGTGGCCTGCACGGCGGCGAACAGGATGAGCGCGCCGGCCCCCGCGCTGAGGCGCAGGTAGGCGAAGGAAAAGGCGGCGGCGTAGGCGAACAGCGCCGCGGCCGAGCGCCAGCTGCCGGCCGCGGTCCGGTCCTTCCTGGCCCGGAGCGTGGGGTCGCGCCAGGCCAGGAGGGAGAGCATCAGGGCGCCCGTGCCGAGGCGGATGCTGGTGAAGCTGGCGGCGTCGATGCGGTGGGCGCCGAGCGCGGCGCGACAGAGGAGCGAGTTGGCGGCGAAACCGACGAGCGCCGCGGCAGCGTACAGGGCCGGGCCCACGGGCTCGGGGGCTGCTGCCGGGGACTCGGGGACCGGTTCCATCGCTCTCCTGGCCACGGAAGGAAGGGGGCGTGCGCCGTCTACTTGATCCAGCCGCGGCGCCACAGATCGAGCATGCGCGGCCAGGCGAGGAGCACGGGGTGGCGCCGCTGCGCCGGGGTGAGCTCGAGGCGGATGCCGCTGTTGCGCTCGAGCTTGGCGAGGAGGTAGTCGAGCCAGCCGTCGAAGGTGACGATGTGCTTGGGCCAGCGCGCGAACGCGCGGCGGCGGGAGCGCGTGAGCAGCCGTTCGAGCCGCGCCGCGTCGGCAGCCGACGGCACCTGGTGATAGCCCGCGTCGTCCTCGCCGAGTTCGTTGCGGCCGGTCATGGCCAGCGCGAGCGCGTAGCGCCCGAGCTCGAGGAGGTGCGCCTCATGCTGCTCGAGGAGGCGTTTGATCTTGGTGGGCTCGGTGATGCGCTGCTCGCTGAGGTAGGACAGGCCGAGCAGCGCGAGCAAAAACTCCTCCAGCGTGAACCGGTTCCCGACCTGGGTCAGGGCGAGCGGCGTGAGCAGCTCCATCGCCGAGGCCTGGGACTCGACGACGAGCCGGCGGGACGCGGCGTCGCGCGCGTAGATGAGGCCCATGGGCTTGGAGAAGCGGCCGAGGTGGTAGAGATCCGAGGCCGCCAACGAGGTCTCGCGGCGCAGCTGCCAGCCAGCGACCACACACAGCTTGGACGTTCGCGGCTTGCCGTCCACCTGGAAGGTCGGGTGGTAGATGCTCGGCGGCAGCACCAGGTTGAGGAGCACCGGGAGCTGCCCCTCGTGCCAGTCGCGCAGCCGATCGACGATGACGTAGAAGTCGGGCTCGGAGTCGGCCGCCGCCGTGCGTGTGAGGCAGGAGCCATAATGCACCACCGCCGCCACCCGGTGCCCCGCCGGACCGAGGATCTGCGGCAGGATGGCATCGGTGAGCGGCGAGCGGAAGTCGAGGTGCTCGTCGATGAGGCGGCGGAGCGCGGCACGCGGATCAGGTGGCATGGGGTCATTCATGCGCGGCATGCGAGACAGCGGAGTCATCCTGCCCCTACATGCCACCGAACGGACAGCGCGTCTACCGCGAGCGCATGGCTCCGCCCATTCCCGATCAGCCAAGCCGCTGTTCCGCAAGCGTTCCAGACCCAGGCCCCCTCCCCAGGGGGTGGATCTATCGTTTCGACAGATGGATCCATCGTCCCGATAGAAAGATCTATCGTCCCGATAGAATAATCTATCCCCCCCGATAGATGAATCCATCATCCCGATAGATGAATCCATCGTCCCGATAGAAAGATCTATCGTCCCGATAGAAAGATCTATCGTCCCGATAGAATAATCTATCGTCCCGATAGACTTTTGTCAGCGTTCCTGCAGAACAAGCAGACGCGTACCTCCTCCCCAGCATCTCCAGGCATCAAGACACCATCGCCCCCGCCAGAGTGAGCGCCCTCCGCAGCCGCTATCGCCAGGATGACTCAAACCAAAAACACGCACCGCGCGGCGAGGACCCAGGCGCTGTAGACCGCATCTGTCCGAGGGAGGGAGAGCGCG
>DATAGU010000345.1:0-49340 GCA_036263495.1 Polyangia bacterium
CTGACTATGAAGCGGCCTCCTCGTCAAGGCCCGTTTTGTCGATGTTCTGTCTGATGTCCTCTTGCTTCTGGGCATAGCTCTCCCTTCGGCTCTTCAGGAGCCGCTGAAAAATGGCAGCGGGGCGCGACTACAAAATGCGAGTTCCCTTCAACCGACTATTCGCGCTCACCGGCCTGGCTCCGACGCTCTCAGGGGCAGGGGGCCGGGGCGCACACGGGGATCCGATGCGGTGGGGGGAGGCGCCATTATCTGAGCGACCTCTCTGGGCGGCTCAAGGCCGACCCGGGGTCTACAGTCCTCTCGCGCTCATCCACCCGCCAAAATGGGGAATCTCACATCCTCTTTCGGCGCCTCAGGCTGCCTATGTCTGCTGCACTGAAACCTTTGCTTTGGGCCTAGGGCGACCCGTACTGCCGTCGGACCTTGCGCGCTGCTTGGGCCATCATCTGCGCTTGAAATTTCACCGACTGCGCTTGCCGTTCGAGCCCCTGGGCGCTGGGCTTTCCCACCCGCGCTGGCTCGTAGACCGTTTGGTCCCGCCACATCGCCCACAGCACCCCCGAAAGGCGCCGTGCCAATGCTACCACCGCCACCCGCTTGCCCCGACGGTCCGCCACCATCTGGCCCCACAGCGTCAACGGGTCGTCCCCGCGCCCCCGCAGGATCCCCCAGCTGGCTTGCACCAACAGCGCCCTCAAGTAGGTATTGCCCTCCTTGGTGATCGAGCCCACTCGACGCTTGCCGCCCGAGCTGTTCTCGCTGGGCACAAGGCCAAGGTAGGACTCCACCTGGTGCGCATCGTGGAACCGCCGCGCCTGGTCAATCACCGATACAAATGCCGCGGCCGTGATGAGGCTCACCCCAGGCACCGTCGCCAACAGCTCGATCACCGGCTCCTGCTGGCACAGCCAAAGCAGCTTGGCCTCCGACTGCGTGATCTGCTCGTCAAGTACAGCGATCGTCTGCAAAAGAGGCGTTATCAGGGCGCGCGTCGGTTCACTCAACGGCGCCTGCTTGAGCACCTCAAGGAACTGTTCACTGCGCGCGCCCCGCAGCTGCTCGCCGTTGGCGCGGATCAAATCCCGGCTGGTCGTGATGTACTGGGCCCGCGTCTCCACCAACGCCCGCCGCACCTCGAGCTGCAACCGCAACTGTCGTCGATGGGGCGTAAGCACATGCGCCCTGGGGATGTTTCCTCGCTCGAGCGCCATCGCCAGCCGCTCGGCATCGATCCGGTCGGTCTTGCGACCGTGATGTCCGATCCCAAGCTGCCGCACCCGCGTCGTATCCACGAGCACCACCTGGTGACCCCATTGCCCAAGCCGGTCGTGGAGCGACCAGGCCTCCCGGCAGGCCTCAATAGCCACCGTCGCAGGGGGCGTGTTGGGGCCCAGATACTCCTCGAGCGCACCGATCGAGCGCACCGTCGCGCGCGCTACCACCTTCTGCTCCTTGACCTCGCACAACGTGATCTGACGGACTCCAAAATCCAGTGCTACGCTTCTCACGGCTGACCTCTCCTGGCCCCCCTTGGTGGTTTGCGTCAAAGAACGCGTGGGGGTGCTCGGGGCAATGTCTCTGAGCGAGAGGTCAGCCTTTTTCAAGCTCCGAGACGTTGCTGCTTGGGCAGCCGCCTCCCTGGGCGGCTGCGTAATGGCCTCAGAGCCGGGGCCCGCAGGCTCTGTCAAGGGGCGCTTGCGCCGAGCGGAGCGAGCTTGCCCTTGACAGAGCCGAGGACCCCGGCACCCCACCGCCGCCTCGACCTTGGGTTCTCCTGCGGTGTCTATTCCATCGTCGGTTGCGTCCTCGCCGGCCGCTTCATCCCATCTTCTGAGCCAGCGAGGGGACCCCATAGACCCTCGCGTGACGACGCGCTGCGACGTTTCTTGTCAGACGCCGCCCGGGAACGCCGGGGCTCGGCTCAAGGCTTCGCCTCCCCGCGTCGCGCGGCGCAAAGAGGCGGGTGCATCAGGGGGAAGAGACGGCGCGCGGGAGGCGCGGCCGGGGAAGGTGCGCCGAAGGGGCGCCGAGGGGAGGGGTTAGAGCGCCTTCTTGAAGGCTTCTTCGAGGCGCGCCTTGGTGTTCGGGCCCGCGCCGACCAGCTGATCCACCACCTTGCCGTCCTTGAACAGGAGCAGCGCCGGGATGGAGCGGATGCCGAACTGCTCGGCGACGCGCTGGTTGTTGTCGACGTCCAGCTTGCCGATCTTCACCCTGCCGGCGTACTGGTCGGCCAGGGCCTCGACCACGGGGGCGATGGCGCGGCACGGGCCGCACCACACGGCCCAGAAATCAACCAGCGTGGGCTTGCCGCTCTTGATGACTTCAGCGTCGAAGTTGCTGTCAGTGAACTCGTGCACGTTGGCAGATGCCATGACTCCTCCTGCGCGATATCGCAGATCCCTAAGCTCTTCGCCCGGCCCCTACGCATCGAACGCGGGATCCCGAGCGCTTGCGCATAACAACATAATGCGGCTCGCGGCGGCAAGCACGTGCTGCCGCGATGTGCTCCAAAGGGCTTGTCGCTCAAGGGGGACGGAGAAAAGGGGCGGCCCGGGGCCTGGGGTGGGAGCGCTGCGCGGGGGCTCGGAGATCAGTGCCCCGGCTTCTGGATGGGCAGGATCGTGTCCGTGCCGCCCTGCACCTGGCCGAGTTCCGCGGGCGTCAGCCGGCGGAGGGTCTCGCTGCTGAGCTGGAGGGTCTGGGACACGCGGGCCTTGGGCGGGGATTTCATCATGGGTCGCTCCTTTTCCATCCGGGTGAACCTGATGGAGGTACGGGCGAGCGGGGCGAGCGGATCGCCCGCGCCGCGTGCCGGTTATGGGAGCGGGCGGGGGCGGGCGGCGAAGTTGGTGATCATGCGCCGGTAGACGCGGCCGCGCACGCGCACGAAGTAGAGGGTCTGGCCATCGGGCGAGACCGCCAGGCTGCCTTCGAGGTCGTCGAACTCGACGATCCGGCGCGGCTCGCCGCCGCCGACCGAGTGGCGGCGGATGGCGTTGCCGAGGGTGATGTAGAAGGACTGCCCGTCGGGCGCCCAGGCGATGCGGGCGGCGTTGAACCGGGGGGCCCGGGGATCGTCGAGGGGGCGCCCGGGGGCGATGAGGTGCCACGGGGTGGTGGCGCTCTGCTCGAAGCGCGCGAGGCGCCAGCCGCCGGCGGGGGCGGGGCGGAGGTCGAGGAGGCCGGGGGTGGGCTCGCGGACGGCGATGCCGCCCGCGCGGGGCACGCGCCAGACGCCTCGCCCGGGGCCGAGCGGGAGGACGGCTTGCACCGAGCCGTCGCCGTCCACGAGCAGGCTGTCGACGGTCCCGGGGAGCCGGGTGATGAGGCGCGCGGCGCCGCCCGCGCGCGGGATGCCGAGGAGCTTCGCGCCCTCGCCCGCGTTCTCGGCGTAGACGACCTCCTGTCCGTCGGGGGGGAGGGCGACGGCGTCGGCGCGCGCGAGGATGCGGGCGGCCCCGGTGTCGAGCGCCAGGACGGCGGCGTAGCGCTCGTGCCGGCGCGTGAGCAGCGCCACCACCTCGCGCCCGTCGGGGGTCGGGTGGGGCGCGGCGATGTCGTCGAGGGTGGAGGTGATGAGCCGGGGCTCGCCGGTGGGGAGGGAGACGGCGTAGAGCGGCAGCGAGGTCACGTCGTCGTCGTAGACGAGCCACTGGCCGTCGGGCGAGACGTCGGGGGCGCGCGGGGTGCCGAGCGTGGGGATGCGCGTGGGGGGGCCGCCCTGGGTCGCGATCTCCCACAGGCCGAGGGGGCCGCCGCGGGCCGAGGAGAAGAGGATGCTCCGGCCCTCGGGGGCGAAGGTCGGGGTGCCGTTCTCCTTGTGATCGAAGGTGAGCTGGCGCAGGGCGCCGTCGGCGATGCGCACGGTGTAGAGGTCGCCCTCGGGCAGGAGGATGCGGGGGTGGGAGGACCTCATCATGGCGAAGGTGAGCTGCGCTCCGGCCCGGTCGCAGCGCAGCCAGCGCAGCCAGCCCCAGGGCGGGGTGTGGAAGATCTCTCGCTCGCGCGGCGGGGCGGCCGCGCGCTCCTGCAGGACGACGCGCACGCACTCGGGGCAGCCGGCGGCGCCCTGCCGGACGAGCACGATGCGCCCGGCGCAGTCCTCGACCTCGATGACGCCGCGGGCGAGGACCTCGGGCGGGCTGCCGTCGATGGGCAGGCGCACGGCCTCGGCCTCGCTGCCGCGGGTCACGCCGAGGAGGGCCCGGCTGTCGTGGCTCCAGCGCGGCGGGTAGACGAAGAGGTCGTGGGGCAGGGGGCGGACGTGGCTGCCGTCGCCGCGGGCGGGCTCGAGGTAGATGCGCCAGCGCTTGTCGCGGTTGGAGGTGTAGGCGAGGGTCTGGCCGTCGGGGGAGATGATGGGGGCGTCGGCGTTCTCGTCGTAGCTCGGGGCCCGCTCCTCGATGTGGGGCTGCCACTCGGGCTGGCTGGGGTGGAAGAGGCGCTGCCCGCCGAGGCCGAGGGCTCCGAGGACGCCGAGGGTGCCGAGGCCGGCGAGGGCGGCGAAGGGCAGGGTGCGGCGGCGCCAGCCTGGCGGCGGGGGGCCGGCGAGGGCGGCGAGCACGGCGGGCGCGTCGGGGTAGCGCCGCTCGGGCTCTTTCTCGAGGAGCCGCCGGAGGACGGCCGCTGCCCAAGGGGGGAGGTCGGGGCGCTGGGCCCGCGGGTCGGGGATGGGATCGTTGATGTGGCGCAGCGCGCAGCCGACGGGGGTGGGGGCGGGGTAGGGCACGGCGCCGACGAGGAGGTGGTAGAGCACGCAGCCGAGGGCGTAGAGATCGGAGCGCGTCGTGGGCGGGAGGCTGCGCGCCTGCTCGGGGGACATGTACTCGGGCGTGCCCCACATGCGGCGATCCCCGGTCTCGCCGGTGCGGGCGACGGCGCGGGCGATGCCGAAGTCCATGAGGACGAGGCGGCCGGTGCCGCGCTCGAGGAGGATGTTCTGGGGCTTGAGGTCGCAGTGGATGACGCCCTCGGCGTGGGCGGCGGCGAGGCCGGTGGCGATGGCGCGGGCGACGTCGAGCGCCTCGGCGGGGGGCAGGCGGCCTTGGCGCTCGAGGCGCTCGGCCAGGGTCTCGCCGTCGATGTACTCCATCTTGACGACGAAGTAGCCGGCGAGCTCCTCGAGGTCGTAGGTGCGGCAGATGTTGCGGTGGGTGATGCGCTGCGCGAGGAGGACCTCGGCGCGCAGCTGGCGCAGCTCCTCGTCGCCGCCGGCGCGGTCGTGGCGCATGAACTTGAGCGCGACCCGGCTGGCCAGCATCTCGTCGTGAGCGAGGTAGACGACGCCCATCGCGCCTTCGCCGAGGAGGCGCTGGAGGGTGTAGCGGTCGCCGATGCGGGCGCCGAGCTCGAACGGGGTGCCGGCGGTGGGGGCGGGGGCGTCGTAGGGGGCGAGGGGGGATGGGAGCGGCGGCGCGGCGAGGCCGTCGGCGAGGGGGGGGATGGGCATGGTGCGGTCGGTCGGCGCCTCGAGGGCGTACGGGTCCGGCGCCGCGCCGGGGCTGGGCGGGTCTTTTTCCCCCGAAGGATCTTTGGATCGGTCGTCGCTCATCGACTCGGGATCGCAGCCCCCGATGCGACGTGGCGGAGGGGCTGGGCCCGGCCTGGGCCGCTGGCGGCCGCAGGAACGGATCTGCTGCGGCGATTCTTGCCTGAAACAGGGGCCTTCCGGCCAGGGGAAATCGCCGGCGCCGGGCCGCGCGTCCCGGCGCGTCGAAGTCGGCTATCATGACCGCCTCTTTGGCTCGGGGTGCCGTGCACATGAAACGACTTGTCGTCCTCGCGATTGCGCTCTTCACGATCCACTGCCGTCCGCCCCAGCCGCCCAGGCTGCCGATCGCGCCGGTCCAGGCGCTGGCGCTGCCGGTGCCGGCGCCGCCGCGGGACCCGTCGCTGGTCGGCTACATCAAGCTGCGCGATCCGGCGGGGACGCTGGCCCGGCTGGATGAGTCGGTGCTCCGCAACCTGGCGCCCGAAGGGGTGGCCAGCCTCGGGCTCCGGCCCGGGGAAGGGGCGGGGATCTTCCTGTGGGAGCCGCCGCTCCTCGGCGGGTTCGGGGTCCAAACGCTGCCGCTCGCGATCTTCTTGCCGGCCGCGCAGGACAGCCGGATCGTGCGCAACCTCGGGCAGCTGTGGCCGGCGCTGCAGGTGGTGGCCGCGGGGCCCAGGGGGCAGGCGACGCTGGCGGGGCTCAACCCGGCGGCGCTCGAGCGGGCCCGCTCGCAGGGCCCGGTGATGGGCGAGCTCCTGGGCGCGCCCACGCCCTTCGATGGGTACCTCTATCTCTACCTCGAGCCGCTGGTGGGCAAGTACCTGCCGATCCTGCGCGCCTCGGTGGGCTCGCTCGGGCCGATGTTCGAGCAGGTGCAGCGGGCGCAGGCCCAGCAGGGGCAGGCGCCGCCGTTCACGGGCGAGCAGATGGCGGGGATGATGGGGGCGATGCTCGACCGGCTGGCGCCGCTCAAGTCGTTCACGCTCGGGGCGTCGCAGGTGCAAGGGGGGCTCGAGCTCGGCATGCTGATCGAGGACAAGCCGGGCACGGCGCGGGCGGGCGGGCCGCTCGCGGTGCCGGATCTCACGCAGTTCCTCGCGCCGGGCGCGATGCGCCTGCAGTGGAACGTGCGGGACTTCGGGCAGTGGGCCGACGGGTACCTCAAGATCTATGCGCCGATCCTGGCGAGCCGGCCCGAGCTCAAGACCGCGATCGACGCGCTGGTCGCCGATTGGCGGCAGGCGACGCGCGGGATGAACTCGGGGCAGTCGTTCTCGTTCGACAAGGCGCACGGCCTGCGCATGTCGGGCCTCATGCAGGTGGACGACGCGGCCAAGGTGTTGGCGCTCGTGGGCCGGATGACGGAGCGCTTCTCGGCGGGGCCGATCCACGATGCGTACGTGGGGCTCGGGATGGACATTCGCATCGAGCGCATGCCCGGGACGCGCAAGATCAAGGGCTGGCCGGTGGCGCGCTACGCCTATCACGTGAAGATGACCAAGCCGCCGAAGGATGAGGCGTCGAGGGTGGTGCTGGGTCTGTTCGACAACCTGGTCTACGAGGTGGCGCAGGTGGGGCCGTTCGTGCTGTTCACGATGGGCCAGCCGGGGGGGCCGGGAGCGCCGGGAGAGATCGACCGGCTGGCGGAGGATCTCCTGCACGGCCGGGGGCGGTATCCGCTCGCGGCCCGCGGGCGCTACCCGGCCGGGGGGACGCTGTACTGCGACGTGGACGTGGCGCAGGCGCTCGAGGGGGTCCGCTCGTTCCTGCCGCCCGACCAGGCGGCCAAGCTGCCGACGTTGTCCGGGGGCGCCGGCGGGCCGGTCGAGCCGGTCACGATGTTCTCTTATGATGGGGGCGACACGAGCTACCTGCGGGTGCAGGTGCCGCGCAAGCTCCTGTCCCTGCTGGCGGGGTCGAAGTGACGCAGCCGCGCTCGGGGTCGCGCCTGGTCGTGGTGGTCGACTGGGACCGCTGCGAGGCCAATGGGGTCTGCATGCGGATCGCGCCCGATGTCTTCCGGGTCGATGAGCAGGACCAGCTGCACGTGCTGGTGGACGCGGTGAGCGATGAGCGGCGGGCGGCGGTGGAGCGGGCGGTGGCGGCCTGCCCGCGGCAGGCGCTGTCCCTCGTCGTCAAGTGATGGATGAGGCGCCGCTCGTGTGAGGGGGGCGTCGGTGCCGCGGTTGGCCTCCAGCCTTAGATTCTCCCCCGCGCAGCCTGACAACGGACGAAAGGACGACGTGATGTCTCTTCACAGCGGCTCGAGCTCGACGGGTGACGGCTTTGTCTTCAACCCCGACGATATGGGGTACACGGCGGATCCGTACCCGACGTACCGCCACCTGCGCGAGGAGGCGCCGGTCTACTGGTGGCCCGAGGGGCGGAGCTGGCTCCTCAGTCGCTACCACGACGTGGTGGCGGTGATGCGTGATGCCGCCCGCTTCACGACCAACATCGCCGAGTGGGAGTACGCGCCGCCCTACGATCCGAACCGCAAGCTCGCGCCGCAGGTGGTCGAGTACCACCGGCTCGTGACCGCGGGGCTGCTCCAGCTGCCGCCGGCGGACCACCAGCGGGTGCGCAAGCTCGTGAGCCCGGCGTTCACGCCGCGCGCCATCGAACGGATGCGGGTGGACGTGCAAGCCATCGTCGATCAGCTCCTCGCCGCCGTGCGCGAGGACGGGCGCCTGGACGTGGTGACCGATGTGGCCGAGCACCTGCCGATCCGGGCGATCAGCCGGATGCTCGACATCCCGGACCGCTACGAGGCGAGCTTCCGCCGCTTCGGGACGGCGCTCGTCGATTCGCTCAACCCGCGGCTCGGGCCCGATGAGCTGGCCGAGACCTTGGCGCCGATCCCCGAGGGGGTGGCGCTCCTGCACGAGGTGATCGAGGAGCGGCGGCATCACCCGGGAGGCGATCTCTTGAGCAACCTCATCCATGCGGAGGAGGAGGGGCAGAAGCTGTCGCGGGACGAGCTGGTGTCGCTGGTGGCGGCGCTCGTCACGGCGGGGTCGGAGACGACGGTGCACCTCGTGTGTTTCGGGACGTACCAGCTCCTGCGTCACCCCGAGGCGGCGGAGGCGCTGCGCCGGGATCCGAGCCTGACGCGCAATGCGCTCGAGGAGACGCTGCGCTACGACAACTTCGGCAAGAGCGGGGTGCTGCGGGTGGCGCTCGAGGACGTGGAGATCCGCGGGACGCTCATCCGCAAGCGGCAGCTGGTGATGCCGCTCCTGCCGAGCGCGATGCGCGACCCGGAGGTGTTCCCGGACGCGGACACGTTCGACATCCGCCGCGACCACTCGATGACGGTGAACTTCGGCAGCGGGGCGCACTTCTGTCTCGGGGCGGCGCTGGCGCGGCTCGAGGGGGAGGTGGCGGTGAACACGATGCTCTCTCGCTATCCGCGCATGAGGCTGGCGGGCGAGGTGCGCTATGCGCCGCACGCGTTCATCCGCAAGATGAGCACGCTGCCGGTGCAGGTGGCGTAGGAGGGACGGAACGGCGCGGGTGGCGCTGCGAGGGCCCTGAAGGTGCAGGTCCCTCCGCGCTCGGGGTCCTCGGCCCACGCGGATGGCGTTGGGCTGAGCCCTGCTGGAGAGGCCTGCGGAAGCGCGCTCGGGGCCCTGCGCCTTCAGGGCCCTCGCCCCCGCTGAGCGGGACCCCTCAGTGGGATGCCGAGGTCGTCAGACGACTGAGGGGTTCGGGCTGTGGATCAGTGCGTGGCGCGCCGGCGGTGATGGCGGCCGCCGCTGGCGATCTCGTAGCCGCGCCGCGAGGCGGCCTGCGCGGGTGGAGCGGCGGGAGTGGGGGTCGGGGTGACGGCGCCGGGCTTGGGGGGGGAACCGAGGTCGAGGAGGTTGTCGAGTCGGCCGCGCTCGGCGGTGAAGGTCGCCTGGTCCTGGTTGGGCAGGGTGCGCCGCGTGGTCGCGTGGCTCACGAAGGGGTCGAGGATCTTCCCGGCGGTGGTCTCGAGTTGGTAGTGGAGGTGCGGCGCGAAGGAGTGGCCGGTGTTGCCGCTCTTGGCGAGCACCTCGCCCCGCGAGATGCGGGTGCCGACGCGCACGGTGTCGGGGACCTCGGACAGGTGCAGGAACATGGCGGTGCGGCCGCCGCCGCTCTCGTGGAGGGCGACGCAGTTGCCGTTGGCGCCGACGTTCCAGTTGCGGCGGGTGACGACGCCGTCGAAGGGCGCCTTGACGGGGGTGCCGACGGCGGTCTTGAAGTCCACGCCGGCGTGGCCGCGGCCGTCGCGGAGGAGCGAGGTGACCTGCTCGTATTCGTCGAGGGGGCCGTCGACGAGGCGGAGCTCGAGCTCGCGGCCGTCGGCCTCGAAGAGGCTGGGGTAGTGGGCGCTGGCGGGCTTGAAGCGGTAGGCCTCGTAGGTGTGGCCGGCCTTGTGGCTCTGGAAGCGCACGGCGACGAGGGTGGGCTCGGCACCGCTGTGCTCTTCGAACAGGGCCTCGACGGTGTCGCCGCGGCGGAGATCCGCGGGGACGGCGACCCACCAGACGAGGGCGCGGACGACGACCTGGGTGAGCTGGTGGCCGAGGCCGGGGCCGACCTGGTGGACGATGGCGCGTTCGAGCGGGCCGTCGATGGTGGCGGAGATGCGGCGGACGCCGGCCTGGCGGAGCGCCTCGTCGTTGACGGTCGCGGGCGCCAGCTTGGGCGGCTCGACCGCGGCGGGGGCCGGCTCGGCCACGGCGCTCGGGGGCGGCTGCGGCGCTGCGGGTTCGGGGCGGTGTTTGTGCCAGTACCAGGCGGCGCCGCCGCTGGCGGCGGTGACGAAGGCCAAGGGAATGAGCAGGCGGGACACGCCCGGTCGTTGGGGCTTTCCCAGGGTTGGCATCTGCATGGTCTTCCTTCAGCATGGCCGGCTTCGCGCCATCTGCAAATATTTCGCTCGATTGTGCGCTGCAGCCTCGGGCGGCGCGCGGCTCGGAGGGGGAGGAGGGATGAGGGGGAGTCGGAGGACGGGGAGAGGGAGGAGGAGAAGGGCGGAGGGTGGGGGAATTACTCGAGGAAGTCGAGGGTCACGCTGCTCCGGCCGCCGGTGGTGGAGGTGAGCTGGGCGGTGCCGTCGCAGGTGGACTGGAACTGCACGGTCTCCTGGCGGATCCGGGTGGCGCTCACCTGCTGGATGGTGGCGCTGCCGGAGGTGGGGTTGCGGCGGCAGCTGGGGCTCAGGACGGCGCTGCTCACGTTGAGCTGCGCGACCGAGGTGCCGCCGGCCGATTGCTGGGTGCCGTTGATGGTGTAGGTGTCATCCGAGGGATCGTCGGGCGTGCCGGCGGTGTTCACGACCACGGTCCAGTTCGACTGGGCGGCGAGGGCCACGGCGCCCCGGACCTGGACGTTCTGGCCGGTGTAGGTGGCGGTGACGGTGTCGCCGCTCCGCTGGACGGTGTAGTTGCGGGTCTGGGCCACGACGAGGTTGCGCGTGCCCACGCGGGCGCTGGTGTATTCGCTGGTGACGGTGGCCTGGTCGGCCGACTGCCAGGTCCCGGACACGGTGACGGTGCCGGTGCCGTCGCCGCCGAGGGGGACGGGGCAGCCGCTGCCGAGGGTGACGGTGACGGTGGTGGTGCAGGGGAAGCTGGTGCACGCGGGGCTGGCCGCGGCGCAGGTGACGGTGCCGGTGGCGTTGACGGCGCTGTTCGCCAGCACGGCCGACTGGCCGATGGCGGCCGCGGCGCCCATGGCCACCTCCAGCGATTTCACGTCGCTCTGACTGCCGCCGCACCCCACGGCCACCAGGAAGCTCAAACAAGTCCAGCCATATCGCATGGGTTTCCTCCTTATCGAGATCCGACGGAGCGCGCGGTCGGCCCGGCCTGATGCCGAGCGCCGTCCGCTGCGCGATGGACCTACGGTTGCCGGTGAGGGGGAGGATGTCAACCGGCGGGCGGAGGCGGCGCCGGGTGGTCGGCTGGTGCCTGGGGGAGCGCCGGGGCGGTGACCACCAGGAGGCCGGCGCCGAGGATGAGGACGGCCCCGATGGCGGCGGCGGGGGTGGCGGGCTCGGCCATGAACACCCAGCCGACGAGGAGGGCGGCCAGGGGCTCGATGTAGGTGAGCACGCCGGTCCGCTCGGCGGGCAGGCGCCGGAGCCCGGCGTAATAGAGGATCCCTCCGCCGAGCCCGCTCACGAGCCCGCCCGCCATGGGCCCGATGATGAATCGCGGGGTGCGCGGCAGGCCGGTGAACGGCGCGAGCAGGGCCGCGGAGACGAGCGCGTGATAGGCCATGAGCTCGGCGTCGTTGAAGCGGCCGCTCTGCGACTTGGAGACGAGGACGGCGCCCGCGTAACACACGGCCGAGGCGCTGCCGTAGAGGAGCGCCTGCCGCGTGGCCTGCCCGGCCGCCGTGGACGCGTCCGGACCGGTGAGGACGAGCACGGCGGTGCCGCCGAGGGCCAGGAGGAGGCCGGCCGGGGTGCGGGACGAGCGCGGCTCACCGAGCACGAGGGGCGCCGCGAGCGCGAGCAGGACGGGCGCGAGGTAGTGCGACAGGACCGCCGGCGCCACGGCGCCCACGTCGAGGGCGCGGAAGTAGAACCACACGTTGGCGGCGTCGAAGGCGCCGAGGAGGGCGAGGCCGAGCCAGGCCTTGAGGGGGCGCGGCGGCCGCGTGGCGCTGCGGCGCCGCCAGGCGAGCGCCACCGGCGTGCCGATGACCCCGGTCGTGAAGAAGCCGACCGTGGCGGTCTGCGTGCCGCCCGCGGGGCCGAGGTGCACCCAGAGCGGCCACAGGCCCCATAACGTGGCCGCGGCGGCCACGCACAGCGCCGCGCCGATCCCCCGGCCCTTCACGTCCCGCGCGCCCTGCGCCGTCACGCCCTCGGGCTCCTACGGGCGGGGGGCCTCTCCGAGGCGCGTGATCACGGCGTCGGCGAACTCGCGCGTGCCGGCCCGGCCGCCGAGGTCGCGGGTGCGCGCCGCGTCGTCGCCGAGGGCGGCGTAGACGCCGGTGCGCAGCCGGCGCGCCGCGGCGCCCTGGCCGAGGTGGTCGAGCATCATGCCCGCGGCGAGGAGGAGGGCGGTGGGGTTGGCCGCGCCCTGGCCGACGATGTCCGGCGCGGTGCCGTGCACGGCCTCGAAGATGGCGGCGTCCTTGCCGAGGTTCGCGCCCGGCGCCACCCCCAGCCCGCCGACCAGGCCGGCGGTGAGGTCGGAGAGGATGTCGCCGAACAGGTTCATGGTCACGATGACGTCGAAGCGCTTGGGGTTGACGACGAGGTGCATGGCGCAGGAATCGACGATCAGATCCTCGAAGGCGATGTCCTGGAACTCGCGCGCGACTTCGCGGCCGACCTCGAGGAACAGGCCGTTCGAGAACTTGAGGATGTTGGCCTTGTGGACGAGCGTCACCTTCTTGCGGCCCTCGCGGCGCGCCAGCTCGAAGGCGTAGCGGATGATGCGCTCCGAGCCGTGGCGGGTGATGATGGCGATGGACTCGGCGGCCGAGCGCCCCGGGCCGACGTAGTGCTCGACGCCCGAGTAGATGTCCTCGGTGTTCTCGCGCACGACGACGAGGTCGACGTCGGTGAAGCGGGCGGGCACGCCGGCGATGGTGCGCGCGGGCCGGACGTTGGCGTAGAGGTCGAAGTGCTGGCGGAGCGCCACGTTGACCGAGCGGAAGCCCTCGCCCTTGGGCGTGGCGAGCGGTCCCTTGAGGGCCACGCGCGTACGCTCGATGGACGCGATGGTCTCGCGGGGTAGCGGATCGTGCACCTTCTCCACGGCCGCCACCCCGGCGATCGCCTCCTCCCAGCGAACCCGGGCCCCGGCGGCCTCGAGGACGCGCAGGGTGGCGTCGGCGATCTCGGGGCCGATGCCATCGCCGCGGATGAGTGTGACCAGGGGCGCTTCGGACGAAACAGGTGTCTGCGAATCCATCCCGCGTGCCTTAGTGGCACGGCGCGAAGATGTCAACCGGATCAGTGCGGCGCGAGCGCGAGGTCCACCACGATGGGGTCGTGGTCCGAGAGGCGTTCGCCGCCCTCTCCCCCCAGGGGCCAGGTGGGCCGGACCAGCGTCATGGCCGCCAGGTCGGTCCCGGGCAGGTACCCCGGCGCCGGCCGGAGCCCGCGGCCGGCGAACCAGTCGATGCGCATCGGCACCCGGCCGTCCCACGGTTCGAGCTTCCGGCGCAGGTACGACAGCACGGGGCCGGGCACGAAGTCGCGCGACTTGTCGTGCTGCATCTGATCGTTGACGTCGTAGTAGAGCGTGCCCTGCGAGAGGTCGTTGACCCCTTCGATCGAGAGCCCGTGCTCCTCGAGCGCCGCGAACACGGGCCGCTCGAAGATGCGCCAGGGCGTCATGTACTCGGCGATGGTGCCGTGCCAGCCGAGGCTCACGCCCTTTTGCAGGGCGTCGAGGACGAGGCGCAGCGGGCTGCCGAGATCGTAGGTGTTGGTGTTGAGGTCGCCACCGAAGAGCACGCGCTCGTGCCCGAAGCGCTCGACCACGGTGAGCACGCGCTCCACCTGCAGGGCGCGGTGGCGCGGCGGCGCGAACGGGTCGGTGTGGACGACGGCCACGGTGAGCGGCCCATCGGGCAGCTGCACCTCGGCCACGAGCGCCCGCTTGTCGCCGAGCCGCTTCTCGAAGGAGTGGAAGCGGTCGCGGAACTCCGGCAGCACGACGCCCTCGCAGCGCGTCACGGGGAAGCGCGACAGGAGCGCGGTGCCGTGCAGCGACAGGCCCGCGGGCCAGGGGTGCTGCGCCTCGTCCTTGTCGCCGGGGGCGAGCTGGAGGTACCCGTTGGCGTAGACGTAGGCGTAGCCGAGCGTGCTCGCGAGCTCGCGTGCGACGTTGCGTCCGCCCGAGCGCCCCATGCCGATGTCCACCTCGGTGAGGAGGAGCAGGTCGGCCTCGCGCAGGATCTCGTGGTGGCGCAGGAGCTCGCAGATGCCGCCGTAGCGTTTGCCGCGCTCGATGTTCCAGGCCACCGCGCGGACGAACGGCCGCACCTCGGGCTGGCGCGGCACGTCGAGGCGCCACTCGAGCCCCTGCACGACCCGTTCGATCTCGGGTTCGAGCCGCTGATACAGAGGATGTCGGAGGAGCTGGGGGCGGCGGCGGATGCCCGCCAGCCGGGGCAGGTGGACTTCCAGGTCGTGTTCGAGTCGTTGTTCGGTGCGCATGCTCGGCACGCAGTCTACCGCACCTGCGATCGGTGGCCACTCCGACGAGAAAAAAGGGCGGCGGCTATCCCTCCGCCAGGATCTCGCGGTAGACCGCCGGGTCCACGTTGCCGCCGCTCACCACGCAGCACACCGACTGGCCGGAGAAGCGTTCGGGCGCGGCGAGGAGGGCCGCCACCGAGAGCGCGCCGGTCGGCTCCACCTTGAGGTTGGCGAGCCCGAAGAGGAGGCGCACGGCCTCCCGGATCGCCTCCTCGGGGACCTCGACGATCTCGCGCAGCCCGCGCGCGAGCACCTGCCAGTTGTGTTGCCCGAGGCTCACGGTGCGCGCGCCGTCGGCGATGGTGGCGGGCTCGCGCTCGTTGCGGACGAGGGTCCCGGCCCGCAGCGAGCGCGCCGCGTCGTTGCCGAGGAGCGGTTCTGCGCCCACGACGGCGAGCTGGCGCCCGCTCGCGGCGATGCCCGTCACCAGCCCGGCGGTGAGCCCGCCGCCGCCGACGGGCGCCACCACCACGTCGAACGCCCCCGGCCGCGCCGCCACCTCTTCGCCGAGCGTGGCGTTGCCGGCGATGACGAGCGGGTCGTCGTAGGCGCTCGCCACGTACGCGTCCGGCCGCTCGGCGGCGAGCTCGGCGACCCGCTCGGCGCGACTCTTCCGGGTGACGTCCACGAGGTCCACGATGCCGCCGTACTCGCGCACCGCGGCCACCTTCACCGCCGCCGAGGTGTGCGGCATCACCACCGCGCAGGTCTTGTGGAGGCGGCTGCACGCATGGGCCAGGGCCTGGCCGAAGTTCCCTGAGGAGGCGGTGATGATGTGCCGCTGGGGCACCTGTGAGGCGACGTTGTAGGCCGCGCGAAACTTGAAGCTGCCCGTGTGCTGGAACGTCTCGCTGGCGAGGATGAGCCGGACGCCGAGGCGGCGCTCGAGGCGCGGGGCCTCGATCCAGGTGGTCGGGCGGACGACGCTACGGGTCGGGGGGATCTCCGGGGACTGGGGCGTGGATGCGGAGGACATGGGGCGCATCATCCGACACCCCGCGCCCGCGAGGAAGCGACGATCAGCATCGGGGCCCATGTCATGACGCCACCTCCTCCCCGCTGCGCCCTGTCTCCATCGGGGCGGGCCAGCGCCCCGATGCCGCGCGGCCTGGCCTCGTGGTGCATCGATTGCACCGTGAGTCCATGACTCTGTCACGGAGGAGGACACATGCTCGGCATTCAGACGACGGGAAATCGGCGTTTCAAGGGTGGGTTCTTCGGCAAGGGCGGGCTCGATGAGGGTCGCGTCACCAAGGCGATGGAGCAGGTGACGGGCCGCGCCCCCTCGGCGACGTTTCTTGCGCTCGCGGGCATCTCGGTCGTCGGGTCGCTGGCCCTGTACCTCGCGGGCAAGCGCGAGCAGGCGATCTTCGTCGGCCTCTGGCCGCTCGCCCTGCTCACCATCGGCAACTACAACAAGATGGTGAAGCTCCTCGGCTCAGAGGGCCGGTAGCGCTTCGGCATCGTCCCCTACTCTCTAGAGGTAAGTCGTGCGCCGGGTGCGGCATCCTCGATGCCGTGCCCGGCTTTTTTGTCGGGAGCGCACGGAGAAGCGGGCTCCCGGAGCCGGCGGCGATACGTGGCCGCGGGAGGGACCGACACGCTACAGTAGGCCCATGCGCAAGTATGACCTGTGTGTCATCGGTAGCGGCCCCGCGGGACAGAAGGGCGCCATCCAGGCGGCCAAGCTCGGCAAGCAGGTATGCATCGTCGAGGAGCGCCCGGTGCTCGGCGGCAATGCGGTGCACACCGGGACCATCCCGAGCAAGGCGCTGCGGGAGGCGATCCTGCGGACGGCGGGGCGCACGAGCGCGATGCCGCGCATCGCCGACTTCGTGGCCGCGCGGGGCATCTCCTTCTCGGATCTCTTGGCGAACTGCCACGCCGTGGTCCAGGTCGAGAGCGAGATCGTGCAGCGGCAGTGCCGCAGCAACGGCATCGATCTCCTGGCCGGCACGGGGGCGTTCCTCGATGCCCATACCCTGGAGGTGCAGGGGGAGTACACCCGGCAGACGATCACGGCCGATTATTTCCTGATCGCCACCGGGAGCCGGCCCACGCGG
This sequence comes from Polyangia bacterium, assembly GCA_036263495.1. Lineage (GTDB taxonomy): Bacteria > Myxococcota_A > Polyangia > Palsa-1104 > SHYY01 > DATAGU01. The sequence continues at coordinate 16,760 of DATAGU010000345.1, forward strand.
CCGCGCGGCGTCCCCTTTGATCAGTGCAACATCATGACGAGCGACGAGCTGCTCGGCCTGCCCCAGCTGCCGCACTCGCTCATCGTCGTGGGCGGCGGGGTCATCGGCACGGAGTATGCCTCGATGATCGCGATGCTCGGCGTGCGGGTGACGCTCATCGACGCGCGCCCGCGCATCCTCGACTTCGTGGACGCCGAGATCAGCGAGGCCCTGCAGTATCACCTGCGTCAGGCCGGCGTGACGCTCCGCCTCGGCGAGCAGGTGGTGAAGATCGCGCGCATCGACCCGCCGGCCGGCGCGCGCTCGAGCGACGGGGTGATGGTCGAGGTCGGCCTCGAGAGCGGCAAGACGCTGCGGACCGACGCGCTCCTCTACTGCGTGGGGCGTCAAGGGAACACCGAGGCGCTCAACCTCCCGGCGGTGGGGCTCACGGCCGATGATCGGGGGCGCATCAAGGTCGGCCCGGCCGGACAGACGACGGTCCCGCACGTGTATGCGGCCGGCGACGTGATCGGGTTTCCGGCGCTGGCCAGCACCTCGATGGAGCAGGGGCGGGCGGCCGTGTGCGCGATGTTCGCGGAGCCGTACGACGGCGCGCCGGAGCTACTGCCCTATGGCATCTATTCCATCCCCGAGATCTCGATGGTGGGGATGACCGAGGAGCGGCTCACCAAGGAAGGCGTCCCGTACGAGGCGGGCATCGCCCAGTACAAGGAGATCGCGCGTGGCCAGCTCCTCGGCGACGAGATCGGGATGCTGAAGCTCCTCATCCATCAGGAGACGCACGCGCTCCTCGGGGTGCACGTCATCGGCACGGGGGCGACGGAGCTCGTGCACATCGGTCAGGTGGTGATGGCGTTCCGGGGGACGGCCGAGTACTTCGTCCGGACCGTGCTCAACTACCCCACGCTGGCCGAGTGCTACCGGGTGGCGGCGTTGAACGGCCTCAACAAGCTCCGCCACCTGTAGATCATCTAACTGATAGAGCGTACGAGGAGGGGCCGGAGGGATGGTGGGACGCAGGGCGTGCGGCTACAGGCCGAAGGTGGCGCGGCGCAGGAACTGACCGCGGCCGACCTTGCCGAGGAACCGGTCGTTATCCACGATCAGCTCGCCGCGCGAGTAGACCTGGCGCGGGGCGCCGGTGACGACCTTGCCCTCGTAGGAGGCGTAGTCGGCGCGCATGTGCAGGTTCTTGTGCGACAGCTCGAAGCGCTTGTTCGGGTCCCACACCACGAGGTCGGCGTCGGCGCCCACGGCGATCGTGCCCTTGCGCGGGTACAGGCCGAAGATGCGGGCCGGCGCCGTGGCGGTGATCTCGACGAAGCGGTTCATCGAGATGCGCCCCTCGCGCACGCCCTCCCAGAGGAGGTGCAGGCGGGTCTCGATCCCGGGCATGCCGTTGGGGATCTTGGCGAAGTTGTCCTTCCCGAGCTCCTTCTGTCCCTTCATGCAGAAGGGGCAGTGGTCGGTCGATACCACCTGGAGGTCGTAGTTGCGCAGGCCGCGCCAGAGGTGCTCGTGGTGGTGCGCCGGTCGGAGCGGCGGGGTGCACACGTACTTGGCGCCGTCGAACTCGTTGCCGGGCTGGCCGCGCAGCGCGTCTTCGGACAGGAAGAGGTACTGCGGGCAGGTCTCGGCATAGGCCGGCAAGCCCCGATCGCGCGCTTCCATGACGCGCTCGAGCGCCCGCTGCGCCGACAGGTGCACGATGTACACGGGGACCTTGGCCATCTCGGCGAGCGCGATGGCCCGCTCGGTGCCGGTGGCCTCCGCGGCCTCGGGGCGGGTGAGCGCGTGCCAGACGGGCGCGGTGTGGCCGGCGGCGAGCGCCCGCTCGATGAGCACGTCGATGGGCAGGCCGGTCTCGGCGTGCATGCAGATGAGGGCGCCGATCTCGCCGGCGCGCAGCATGGCGCGGAAGATCGACTGATCGTCGAGCAGGAGCACGCCGGGGTAGGCCATGAACAGCTTGAAGGAGGTGACGCCCTCGCGCACGAGCTGCCCCATCTCCTCGAGCACGGGCGGCGGCACGTCGGTGGCGATCATGTGGAAGCCGTAGTCGATGGACGCCTTGCCCTCGGCCTTCTGGTGCCAGGTGTCGAGCGCCTCGCGCAGGGTGCCGCCCTTTTTCTGGATGGCGAAGTCGATGAGGGTGGTGGTCCCGCCATGCGCCGCGGCCACGGTGCCGGATTCGAAGTCGTCGACGGAGTTGGTGCCGCCAAAGGGCATGTCGAGGTGGGTGTGGGCGTCGATGCCGCCGGGGATGAGGTAGCAGCCGCGGGCGTCGACCTCGCGATCGATGGTGCCGATGGGGGTCGCCTCGGACAGGCCCGGCGCGAGCAGGGCGACGATCCGGCCCTTCTCGATGAGCACGTCGGCGGCCACGGTGTCCGAGGCCGTGATCACGGTGCCGTGCTTGATCAGTGTGCGCATGTCATCTCCTCAATCTGTGCAGCGGATGCGGTGGCCGTCGGCCAGCGAGTGGCAGGCCGAACCCGGATGTAGGGAGGCATAGGCTGCGAGAGCCTATCATTGAACAGGGTCGGGGGAGGGGCGCGGAGGGAGGTGGAGTTCAGTGCTCGTGGTGAGCCGGCCAGGAGTCTTCGTAGTCGAGGACGTCGGGAAACGCCTCGTTGGTGTCGGGGAGGTACACGACGCCGCCCAGGCGCCGCTGCAGCTGGGCCGCGAGCTGCGCAAGCCAGAAGCCACGCGAGCCGGTGAGGACGGCCGAGGCGCGCAAGGCCGCCCGCGCCCGGGGGACGTGACGCCGTACGGCCTCAGGGGGCTTGGCCACCTCGACCAGGACCAGGGGCACACCCTGGGCCGGGGGCTCGTCCCCTTCGACCAGACGCAGGATGCCGTCGCGCATCTCGTGCAGCTGACCAAAGGGCTCGACGGCTAGCGCAATGGCAGCCGGGGCGGGGGCTGAATCGAACCAGATTTCCACTTCCTGCGCCATGATCGGACTCGCTCACGAGCAAGCCGCGGTGCCGCGGGCCAGAGGTTTCCTGCGCGATGGCGGTGTCGCGTGCCCCGGGACGAATGACGGCACCTGCCGGCGTTCGTGGACATCGCCTGTAGAGCGATGCCTCTCTTTACGATCGGCGGGGCATCCGCGAGACCGCGGGACCGATATTACTCAAACCCGAGCGCGCCGGATCCTTTTTGTTGCAATCTTTTGTTCGAGATCCGAGATCTCACGCCGCGTCATGAGCCCGTCCATGACGACGTGTCCTTGATCCTCCCATCCCCTTCATTATCATCCAGCGGCCGGTGTACCCCGGCCGCCCCATCCTGGACCCCACCCTTCCCTTGTCCGGAGGCTGTATGAGCAACGCATCGACCCTCGCCGAACTCGCGCAGAAGCTGCGCCGCATCTCCATCCTCTCGACCACCGAGGCCCAGAGCGGCCACCCTACGAGCTGCATGTCCGCCGCTGAGCTGGTGGCGGTGCTGTTCTTCGATGAGATGCACTTCGATCCGCGCGATCCCGATCGGCCGGGGACCGACAGCTTCGTACTCTCCAAGGGCCATGCCGCGCCCATCCTGTGGGCGGTGCTGCACGAGGCCGGGGCGATCCGCGAGGATCCCATGACCCTGCGCAAGCACACGAGCCCGCTCGAGGGGCATCCCACGCCGCGCGTGCCCTGGGTCAAGGTGTCGACCGGCTCCCTGGGCCAGGGGATCTGCGCCGCGCTCGGCATGGCGCTCGGTCGCCGGCTCAAGCAGGATCCCGGCCGCGTCTATACCCTGCTCGGGGACAGCGAGGTGGCCGAGGGGTCGGTGTGGGAGGCGGCCGAGATCGCCGCCTACCACAAGGCCGACAACCTGGTCGCCATCGTCGACGTCAACGGCCTCGGGCAGAGCGGCGCCACCCAGCATGGTCATGACACCGCGGCCCTGGCGGCCAAGTTCCGCGCCTTTGGCTGGCACGCAATCGAGCTCGAGGGTCACGATATCGGCCAGATTCAGCAGGCGCTCGCCGAGGCGCGCAAGACCCAGGGCCAGCCCACGGCGCTCCTGGCGCGCACGGACAAGGGTCATGGCGTGTCCTTCCTGTCCGGCAAGGACGGCTGGCACGGCAAGCCCATCCCGCGCGGGCCCGAGCTCGATCGCGCGCTCGCCGAGATCGGCGATCCCCAGGTCAAGGTCGAGGTCCCGGCGCGCACCCGTGGCGCGGGGCGAGGCCGCCCCGCCGCGCCCCTGCAGGCGGCTGCGCCGCTCGCCTATCGCCTGGGCGAGGAGGTCGCGACGCGCGAGGCGTATGGCGCCGCGCTCGTGCGCCTTGGCGCCGTGGACCCGCGCATCGTCGTGCTCGACGCCGAGGTCAAGAACTCGACCTTCGCCGATCGGTTCAAGAAGGCGCACGAGGCGCGCTTCATCGAGTGCCTCATCGCCGAACAGAACATGGTGGGCATGGCCATGGGCCTTGGGCCCGAGGGTTTCGTGCCGTTCGCCTCGTCCTTTGCCGCCTTCCTCACCCGCGCCTACGACTTCATTCGCATGGCCGCCTACAGCGCGCCCTCCCACCTCATCCTGTGCGGCTCGCACTCCGGCGTCTCCATTGGCGAAGACGGCCCGTCCCAGATGGGGCTCGAGGACCTGGCGATGATGCGCGCCCTCATCGGCGCCACCGTCCTCTATCCCTCGGACGCGGTGAGCACCGAGCGGCTGGTCGAGCAGGCCATCGACAAGGGCGGCCTGGTCTATATCCGCACCTCGCGGCCCAAGACCCGCGTGATCTATGACACGAACGAGACCTTCCCGATCGGCGGCAGCAAGGTGGTGCGCCAGTCGCCGGGTGATGTGGCTACGATCGTGGGCGCAGGCGTGACCCTGTTCGAGGCGCTCGCGGCCCATGAAGTGCTCGCGCGCCGTGGCATCGCGGTGCGGGTGATCGATGCCTACTCCATCAAGCCGCTCGATGCCGCCACGCTGCAGCGCGCGGCCGATGAGACGGGCGCGATCCTCACGGTCGAGGATCATGCGGCCTGGGGCGGCCTCGGGGACGCCGTGGCTGCCGAGGTGCGCTGTGCGCGGCTCGAGCGGCTGGCGGTGTCGGAGGTGCCACGCTCGGGCACGCCGCGCGAGCTCATCGAGGCTCATGGCATCTCGAGCGCGGCCATCGTGGCGGCGATCGAGCGCCTGCCGCGCCGGAGCTAGAGCCAAGGCGCCTACCGCCCGGCATCGCCCCCGGTCTGTGACCCGCTACCTCCAGCGGCGGCCGTGCCGCGCAATAATGGTTTCTTGCACCCAAGCTCGACTCGTGAGAACTCGGGTGTGTATGGTAGATTGCGCTCCACCCCCACGGGTGGGCAGGGCAGACCCGCCAGAGACGGTTCCTCTCAGCGCTCGCAAAGGAGCGAAAGATGGCAAAAACTTACAGGATCCTGGCGCTCGGCGATTCCGTGATGTGGGGCCAGGGCCTCCACGATGCAGACAAGTTCGCACAGCTCACACGGAATCACATCGAACGCACGGGACGCTTCGAGCAGGTGGAGCTTCTGTCCCTCGCTCACGCCGGGGCGCGTATCGATCAGCCACAGCATGGCGGCCCCTGCACCCGCGACAGCTCGTTCCTCTATGGTGAGGTGCCGCGGTTTCTACCCAACCTCTACACCCAGCTGGCCATCGCCAAGGGCAAGGACGGCTACGACACGTGTCTCGAGGCGCGTTCGTGGGACCCACCGTTCTGGGGTCGCACCAAGCGGCAGATGGCCAAGCAGTTCCTGGCCTATGCGGACGCTCCGCCCGACCTCATCCTGCTCTCGGCGGGCCTCAATGACTTCGCCAGCGAGCAGATCGTCCTGCCCTGGAGCCTCGAGGGCGGTGACGAGGTCCTGACCCGCATCGTCACCGCCGCCGAGCATGGGGACGAAGCCACGGCCGGCTCGCCCGAGGGCGTGGCCTGGATGACCGACAAGGACTTCAAGGAGCTGATCGATCGCCGCTTCATCGCCCGGGTGAAGACGCTGCTCCCCGAGATCGGCCGGATGTTCCCGCAGACGCCGGTGGTGGTGATGGGCACCTATCCCCTGTTCACCCCGGGCTCGCTGCGCAAGGAGACGGTGGCGCTGGATCCGCGCTGGGGGGTGCTGCTCGGCCACGGCACGGAGGAGCGGCTCTTCCGCGCCGCGTTGCACTGCGCGCAGGCGGCCGAGCGCGAGCGGTTCTGGAACCAGGCTGTGGGGCAATCGCGGCTCTGGTACGAGTTCGGCAACGAGCGCCTGGCGGCCGCGATCGAGGAGGTCAACGAGGCCGTGGGTGAGCGCTTCTTCCTGGCGCGCCCGGAGTTTGGTCCCGACCAGGGGATGCTGGCGTCGGGCGCCCTGCTCTTTGGCCTGACGCCGGCGGTGGATGCGCTGCTCGCCAGGCTGCCTGAGCTGCTCGGTCCGCCGGATCGGCGCCCCCGTGTGCTCGCGCCGCCCGAGTCGGTCACCACGGGGCTCGGGTATGCCGTGGGCTTGGCGCTCGGCATGTCGCTCGCCACCGATTACGAGACCGTGGCGCGCACCTGGGCGGCCATGGACTTCTACGTGGCCTCGTTCACCGGCCAGAGTGATCGCTTCGCCACCTTCGTCAACGGTCTCATGGCCGGGGCCTCCTCCGCCGGCTACCCCAACGTGAGGGGCGCGCAGGTCCACGCCCAGGCCATCCAGGGCGTGCTCCAGGCACACGCGAAGTCCTTCGGCCTCGCCTGAGCGACGTCAGTCGCCGATACGGAGCAGCTCGATCTCGAAGATCAGGGTGGCGTCGCTCGGGATCTTGGGCGGCTTGCCCTCTCGGCCGTAGGCCATGTGCGGCGGGCACACGAGCTTGGCCTTCTCGCCCACCTTCATGAGGGGGATCCCCTCCTGCCAGCAGGGAATGACGGCCCGCAGCGAGACCAGGATGGGGCTCCCGTTCTCGTACGAGTTGTTGAACACCTTGCCGTCCGACAGTTTGCCGATGTAGTGCACCCGGACGGCGTTTCCCGGCAGCGGGACGGGGCCGTTGCCAGGGCGCAAGCTGCGGAACACCACGCCTGAATCGAGCTTGCGTGCCCCGGGCTCTTTGGCGGCTGCCCGCACCACCGGATCGCCGCAGCCGACAAGGGCGAAGCAGACAGCGGCGAAGCCAGCAGCGACCCAGAGGCGTGCCATGACCTTCCTTCGCTGAAGCGGTTGTGTGGCTCTCATGGTGCGGGAGATAGCATATTCGCCGTCGCCTGTTGACGGCCGCGCGGGCCTTCGCCGGATCGTCGAGGCGGCGGGGGGTTACTCCGTGGCCGCGGGGCGCGGCAGCGCGGCCACGATGGCGTCGCTGAGCTCGACGAGGTGGGCGCGCCGCTTGGCGTTGGCGGTCCCTGCCAGGAGATAGGTGGAGCGGGCGAGCTCGAGGCGAAACAGCTCGCGGTCCTTGCGATCCTTGCCCTGACCCTGGCCCGGAGCCGTGTTGGGGCCGGGGTCCGGCCCGAGGCCGCGCACCGCCATTTCCACATAGACGCGGCGCTCGCTCTGCAGGGCGCCCACGTCGAAGGTGGAGATCTCGACCGAGAGCGTCCAGCGCCGTGGTTCGGGGGTGCCGTTGGTGAGGCGGTAGCCGCGGGAGCGCAGCCCGCCCTGGAGGAGATCGTAGAGGGGCTCGGCCACGTTGCGGCTGGGGGCGAGCACCTCCAGCTCCACCGCGGCGGGCAGCGCCTTCTCGGGGAAGCGGGAGGTCTTGAGCCAGCCGCCCGCGCCCGGTGCGCAGGCCACGAGGCCAAGGAGGAGCAGCCATGCTGAGGGAAGGTGTCGCGAGGTCATGGTCTCTTCGTCCCGGTCAGAACAGGAAGGCCACGCTGGTGACGTAGTTGATTGCCGGCCGCGGGGCGCTGCCCGCACCGAAGAACGAGCGGCGTACGAACTTGCCGTCGACCACTTGCCCCGTGTACTCGAACTGCACCTCGTTCTTCCACACCACAGCCTCGATCGGGCGGAAGTTGAGGCCAAAGACGAGGCGCGTGCGATCGCCCGAGGTGTTGTGCACGGTGTCGGTGTCGACCTCCTCGTAGAGCGCCACGGCGGTGAAGGTCGCGGCCTGCATGGTCTCGGGCAGGCGCCGCAGGATGAACTTGGGCATGAAGTGGTAGTTGGCCTGGACGTAGAAGCCCTGCATGCCGGTGGGCACGGGCTGGCGGGACGAGCCGGGGTAATCGTCGTCGAAACCGGGATCGTTGAAGGCGCGCACGTATTCGCCGAGGAACTCGAAGTGGCCGAGGCGCAAGGTGAGGTCGCTGCCGACGAGGTTGGCGCGATGGCCGCGGCGATCGTAGGCGCCGGTGTAGCCCGAGACGCCGAACTCGATGTTGAAGGGGATGCGGCCTGCGCGGCCGAAGTGGCCGATACCGACACGGCCGACGAGGGCCTTGTCGTTGTTGTTGTCCTGGGTGAGGGAGCCGCGCGCGGGCCGGTTGCCAAAGCCGTCCTGGATGCGGGAGTCGAGGCCGTTGATGAAGTACACCTCGTAGTTGACGTCGAGCGGGCCGGGGTGGAGGGTGCCGAAGAGGCCGGCGCCGGTCTCGTACCAGGTCGAGGGGATGATGGTGCGCACGACCAGGGGGCGGTCGGTGAGGTCGCGGGTGGGGGCGTCGTGGTTGACGTTGAACTTGTTGAAGGGGATGAGGAGGACGCCGCCGCGCAGGTTGAGCCAGTCGGCGATCTTGACGTCGACGACGGCGAACTCGAGGATGACCTCGCCGTTTTGCAGCTGGCCGTCGACCTTGCGCGGTGTGCCGCCGAACTCGGTCTCGATCTCGGTCGCGAAACTGATGCGCGGGTGGATGGGGCTGTAGAGGTAGAGGACGAGGCGCCGCGCTTCGAAGTAGCTGTCGCGCCCCTCGGGCACGTTGAAGACGAACTCGCCGTAGCCGCCGATGACGGTGCGGTTGATGATGGCTTCGATCTTCTGGGCGATGGTGCCAAAGAGGCTGGTGCGATCGCCGTAGGGGCGGAAGGGGGGGGCGTTGACCGTCTGCTGGGCGTCGGTCTTGGCCGCGCTCTGGGGGGTGGTGCCGCCGCCTTTCGCCGCCGCCTCTTTGGGCGGAGCCTCCTTGGGGGCGCCTTCCTTGGGGACGCCCGCCTTGGGGGCTTCTTCCTTGGGGACGCCTGCCTTGGCAGGATCCTCGTCCGGCGGGATCTCGATGGCCGGCTGGCCGTGCGCTGCGGCGGCCAGGCCGAGCAGAAAGGCGGCGGTGAGAGCGGGCGTGCAGGACTTCATGGCGTGGCGTCGATGCCGAAGGTGGTCTCGATGAGGGTCACGAGCTGCTGGGCGTCGGTCTGGGTGAACTCGGCCTCCGGCTTGTCGAGGATGGCGCGCAGCTGGTTGTAGCTCGTCTGGTCGCGCGAGCGGATGTAGTCCTGGATGGCGGCGGTGAAGGCGACGCCTTCGGCGTACTCGACGGGACGTTCGGCGGTGTCGTTGATCCACTCGTCCCATTCGCCGGCCGTGGCGTAGGCCAGCGACAGGAGCATCTTCTCGTCGATCTGGGTGATGAGGCGATCGAGGGTCTGCGACTCGCCCGGTGCGATCGATGCGTTGGGATCGGTCGGCGACTTGCCGGCGCGCTGCAGGGCGCTCTCGAGCTCCTGGCGGCCCTGGATGAACTGGACGAACAGCTCACGCTCGAGGGAGGTGCGGACCCTGGCGTCACCGGACCGGATCTGGGCAGCCAGGCCGGCGGCGGTGGTGCCGTCGTTCGAGGCGCCGAAGTAGCCGAAGGCCTGGTCCCACCCTCGCGGGGTGCGCTCGATCATGGCGTCGTAGATGGCCTCGTAGAAGAAGCGCTCGAAGGTCTTGAGCACGCGCTCGCCCGCAGCCTTGAGCTCGACCTGCGTCTGGGCGGTCGCGCCGGCCTGGATGCCGGTGGTGATGGCGAAGTGCATGTCCTGCCCGAGTTGGTCGGTGCCGACGCCGGTGGCGTAGCTGTGCCGCTGGACGCTACCGATGACCTCGGTGCAGAGGCTCTCCTGGAGGAAGAGATGGGCGATGGAGCCGGAGGTCGGGCTGGTGGTGGGCACGCAGCGGGCGGTCGTGGGGATGGCGGTGAGGTTGACGTCGAAGGCGCCGAACTGGGACGCGCTCAGGGTGCTGGAGTCGACGAGCGTCGCCATGCTCTGGTAGAGGCCGACACGGGCCTTCTGGCTGGCGTAGTTGGTCTCGTTGAAGGGGCGGTAGGAGGTCTCCTGGGTGGGCGGCGGATTCGGGTCCTGGCATGCCGCCAGGAGCACGAGCGAGGCGAGGGGCAAGGGGGAGAATCTCCGGATGTCTTTCATGGGGTGTCTCCGTGGCTCCTATGAATGAAGGCCGAGGCGTAGCGACTAGGGGGCGCCGCCATCGGTGCGGCTGTAATCTGTGCAAGGGATGGGCTGCTCGGTGGAGACATCGACGCAGCGGCGGGAGAGGCACTCGAAGCTGCGCTCCGCGGTATTCGGGCAATCGGCGCGGGTCTGGCAGCAGATGCCGCGGCAACGGCCGCTCGGATCGACGCAGACGATGGCGCGTGAGATGTCGCCACCCTGGCCGACGTACTTGACGGTCCCGTAGTAGGGATCGCGCACGATGCGGCCGGGGGCGCCCGAGTTGGTGTCGAAGTAGTCGTAGCAGCCGGAGTTCTGGAAGGTGTGGCGCCAACAGGTGGCGTCCGGCGTGCCGCAGGAGAGCGGCGGCTGCAGGTTCGGTGAATACAGCTCGAGGGGTTCGCCCAGGCTGGTGACGTTGACGGGGGTGTCGGGTGCCTGGCTGTCCCATTCCACGGTCTCGCCCGGCGCGATCTCCACGCAGCCGGGGACGAAGCGCAGCTCTGGCGAGACGGTGACGAAGGCCGTGGGGGCGGCGCGGCTCGACGACTGCACGTAGGGCGAGGCGCGCCCGTCGCGGTAGCTGCGGCAGGCCAAGCCGAGGCCGAGCGCGAAGGGCGCGGTCAGGCCAAAGAGGAGGAGCCGTGAGCGAATCATCCGCGTCTTCCGAGCAAACGGTCGAGGTCGCGCACCCGGTAGAGCACCAGGCGCGCGTCGTGTGGTTCCACCCATGCGTCGCTTTGCAGCTCGGCCACCTGGGTCAACGCCGGCAGGACGGTGTCGATGCCGTCGATATCCGAGGTGAGGTAGATCTCGAGGGCGCCGCTCCGCACCGCCGAGGCGACTGGGGCGCCGACGGCGATGAGGGCGCCAAGTTCGCTGCGCACGCCGTCGATGTCCCCGGGGCGGCGGGCACGCAAGGGCGGGGCGTAATAGGTGGCGAGGCGCACGGCCTCGCCGCCAAAGAAGAGCACCCGTGCGGTGCGGGGGGCGAGCAGGGACACCACCTGAAAGGCTGCCGAGGGACGCTCCCGGCGCGCCTGCAGCGCGGGCCAGGTCACAGCGAGGCTGGCCATACAAGCGGCACCGATCAGGACCACCGCCACGCCGATACGCACTCGCCGGCTGGGCAGGCGCTGTGCTAGTCGAGCCAAGCCCACGCCGGTCAGAGCGGCGAAGATCAGGGCCAAGGGCAAGAGATGGCGCGGCCGAGCGAGATTCTGTGCCAGCAGCACCCATGCGAGGTAGGGCAGCACCAGGGTGCTCGTGAGGAGTGCAGCGCGGCGAGCGGCCGGGGCACGGTGCTGCTCATACAGCTCCCACGCGAGCCCCCCCAGGCCGAAAAGGAGCAACACGGTGAGAAGCATACGAGTCGGTCCGCCCCATCCGGCCCCCAGGGTTCCCATACCGAGCGGGCCCAGACCGCGTGCGAGCAGCTCGAAGCGGCCCGTGGGTTGGGTCCAAGCCGTGCCGCCCCAGCGGGAGAAGTGGCCCACCAGGAACTCGCTGGCCAGGCGCCACAGGGGACGTGGGCCGACGACCCAGAGGAGAGGGCCGGCCCATGCGAGCACGCCCGCGCCGAGGCCTGCGGCCGCCATCAGTACGACCCGGGGTCGGGCCCGGATTGCCGCGAGCACCAGGCCGAGCGACAGGACGAAGGGCATATAGGAGAGTCGGATCCCAAGGAGGAGCCCGAGCGCTGCGCCCGCGAGGACGAGTTCGCGGCGCTGCGCCGGACTCCCGGCGGGAGCGTTCAGTGCCACCAGGAGACTGGCCAGCGCCACCACCAGCCAGGCCGCGCCGAGCGCATCCGAGGTCGGCTTGGTCGCTTCCACCACCAGACGGGGGCATAAGATGAGGAGGAGAGAACCGGCGAATGCCGCCAGGGAACCGGCCAGACCGGCCAGGGCCCGCCATGTAGCCAGACCGGCGATGACCATCATGAGAGCCCCAGGCCCAGCGAGAGCCCGCGGCGCATCCGGCGCTACCCAGGTGGCAGTGCGTGCCAGGGCGACGTACACCGGATAGCCAGGAAAGTGCGGCTGGTAGCGAGACAGATCAAAGTCATCCAGAGCGAGCGCGAAGTTGACGGCATCGAGTTCCTCGAGGCGTGGCGGCGTGGAGAAGAGCGCCCCTGCGGCCACGGCCAGACCCGCTCCTCCAATCACCCAGATGCCAGGATGCAGCGTGTCGCGCCCCATGCTTGTTCTGTGCGCCCCTCACACCACGTCATGCCCGTGGTGTGATGCTCGGTGCCGGTCTCAAGGTGAACTTGAAAGTAATTTTCAAAATCACCTGGCGCCGGTAGATAGCGTTGCGTCCAGGCGCTTGTCAAGCACAAACGAGCCTGCGAGCCTGGCCACGCTACTACTGCTCTCGATTGTCCGAGGGAGCACCCGCCGCTTGCACGGCGGCCTGGGCGCGCTAGACTAAAAGACTTTGATATCGGTACGTTACTTTATCGCGGCGGCGATACGATTCATGGTGCGACGCAAGTTGGCGAGATTCTCGGCAAGATCGTCGATCCGGGTGACCACATCGGGATCGCGCGCCATCTCGGCCAGCGCCTGCGCCGTCACGTCGGGCTGCTCGAGGAGGCCGTGCGCCTTGCCGAGGTATTGTTCCACCGCACCGAGGGCGAGGGCGGTTTGCCGCAAGTCGTCCTCGACGATCATCACAAGATTGGCAATCTCCGGGCGGCGCAGCGCCTGGTTCGTGGTGCGATCGAGCGAGGCGATGCGATCGCGCAGCCGGCGACGTGGTGCGCGGCGGCGCTCGTTGGAGTTTTCAGGCGGACGGGGATCCGTGGGGGGGCTCTGTGGTCTGCTCATGGAGCCCAGATTAGGCTTGCACCTACCCACCGAAGCAAATTTTTGGATCTCAGGCCGAGGGCGCGGCGGTTCGACCGCTGGTCCAATGCACGAGGAGCTGGCTCATTTCTCGACGGTGCCCAGCTCGGTGAACGAGCGCTCGATTGCTTTTTTCTTGACATATTGTCTGCCAGTCCTAGGATTCGTCCCTCCCAGGTCGATGCACCGCCGGGGTGCACGGCGCTCCAATCTCGAGCGAGTGGTCGTGGTAGCGAAGGTCAAGCCTTGGCGCTGATCCCCGAGGACAAGATCGCTGAGGTCCGCGACAGGACCGATATCGTGCAGGTCGTGGGAGAGTACGTCTCGCTGCGCAAATCCGGCGTCAACCACAAGGGGTTATGTCCCTTCCACGCCGAGAGGACCCCTTCCTTCAACGTCAACTCGGCCAAGCAGATCTTCCACTGCTTCGGCTGTGGCAAATCCGGCGACGTCATCACCTTTTTGATGGAGATGAACGGCCAGTCCTTCCTCGATGTTGTCCGGGAGCTGGCCAAGCGCGCCGGTGTGATGCTCCCCGAGGCCACGCGGCCGGCGCTCTCCCCGGCCGAGAGGCAAGTGCGCGAACGGCATGAGGCGGAGAAGTCGCGCCTCCTGCGGCTCAACGCGCTGGCCGCAAGCTTCTTCCGCGGCGAGCTGGCCGGACCCCAGGGTGCCCGGCCACGCGCTTACCTGGAACGCCGCGGCATCCCACAGCCAGTCGTCGAGAGCTTTCAGCTCGGCTATGCTCCTCCTGGTTGGGATGGTCTCGTGCGCTTCCTCGAACAGAAGAAGGTCCCCCACGAGCTGGCCGAGCGGGCCGGGCTCGTGCGGGCGCGCGAGCATGCGCGGATGGCGCCGGGGGCGGCGCCTATGCGCGCGACACACTTTGATCTATTCCGCGATCGGCTCATGTGTCCCATCATCGATCTACAGGGTGAGATCGTGGGCTTCAGCGGCCGCATCGTCGATGGTGGATCACACACCGGGGAAGAGGCGCCCAAGTACATCAACACGCCCGAGACCTCCGTCTTCAAGAAGGGCGAACACCTGTTCGGCCTGCACGCCGCCAAGCCGGGCATGCGCAAGAGCGGCCGGGCGATCCTGGTGGAGGGCAACTTCGACGTGCTCACCATGCACGGACACGGGTTCACCGAGACCGTGGCGCCGATGGGAACGGCCCTCACGCCCGCCCAGGTGCACCTCCTGCACCGGTTCGCACCGCAGCGCGTCTATCTCTTCCTCGATGGTGACGCCGCCGGCCGCCGGGCGGCAGCCCGCAGCGTGGGGCTCTTTCTCGACGAGGATCTTCTATCGTTCGTGGCGCTGCTGCCGCAGGGCGAAGATCCTGATAGCTTTCTGCGGCAGCGCGGACAGCCCGCAGTGGAGGCGCTCCTCGCGGCGGCCAAGGAGTCGGTGGAATACTTCTGTGATCATGCTTGGGCGACAGGTGGCGGCAGCATCCCCGAGAGGGTGCGCATACTCGAAGAAGAGGCGGTCCCGCTGCTCCACAAGGTAAAGAATGAGATGGCGCGGCGTCGCTATGCTCAGCAGTTGGCCTACGGCCTCGACCTGCCGCTCACTTTGCTCGAGCGGCTGCTGCACGTTCCGCGTGGCGCCGAGGGCCGTAATAGATCACAGTCCGGAACCGTGACCGAGACAGCGAGTGATGCGGCGACTCCGGTGGAGCCGGCGACCCTGGCTACGACGGACGTCGAGCTGGTGGCTCTCATCGCGGATCATCCGCAGTTGCTCATGCGGCTGGTCCCGCTCGGCGTGCTCCCCCGGATCGTCCATCCCGGGCTGCGGGCGGCCCTCGTCGAGCTGTGCCGCCGCACCGATACCGCCACCGTCGATGCCCGAGCTCTCGCCGATGCGGTGGATCCGGCGCTTCGGGCGGCGGTGATGCGTGCCGCCCTGTCAGGGAGCTACGCCGACGTGGCGGATCCCGAGCGCGCCCTGCGGGCGATCGTGGAACGCTGTATCAAGAGCGAGGTCAATATCGAACGGCTCCAAGTGGCCCGAACTGCGGCGCAGGCTGCAGGCGACGCAGCCAAGATCCGGGAGCTGAATGCTCGTATCGAGGAACTCAACAAGCAGCGCCTTGGCCTGAAGAGCTAGGGGACAGAACCGGGCAAAAGGGAGAGAAACCTGATGAATCGCGACAGCGAGCGCCGCAAACAGCAGCTCATCACGATGGGAAAGGCCAAGGGCTACCTGACCTACGATGAGGTCAACGATCATATGCCCGACGACATTGTCTCGTCGGACCAGATCGACGACTGGCTGTCTTCGCTGGGCGACGAGGGGATCGAGATCGTCGACTCGGGGGGGCCGATCAAGGTGGCGCCCGGGGCCACGGCGCAGACCGGGACGGCCAAGGACCTCGACGACGAAGAGGACAAGGACGAAAAGGAGGACGACGACTTCGACGGCGGGTACTCCAAGACCAACGACCCGGTGCGCATGTACCTGCGTAAGATGGGTTCGGTGTCGCTGCTCACCCGCGAGGGGGAGGTGGAGATCGCCAAGCGTATCGAGGAGGGCGAGCGGCGCGTGCTCCAGGTGGTCCTCAACTCGCAGATCGCGGTCGAGGAGATTCTGGACCTCGGGACCCGCCTCAAGAGCGCCAAGATCCGCGTCAAGGACGTGGTGCGGGACGTCGATGAGGAGGACGCGGAGTTCGACGAGGAGTGGCACACCGACCGGGTGGTCAAGCTGATCGAGAAGGTGCGCCGCTACGCCAAGGACAACGAGCGGATCAACGCCGAGCTGGCGAGCAAGAAGAGCCCCGACGTCAAACACAAGAAGCTCGTCGAGAAGCTGGAAGAGAACAAGGCGGAGATGTTCAATCTCCTCTCCGAGCTGCGCATCAACAAGAAGCAGATCGAGAAGATCGTCCAGAAGCTCAAGGCGCTCGTGGTGCGCATCGAGAAGGGCGAGGCCGAGATCGCCGAGTGGGAGAGGAAGATCGGCCTGTCCACGAAGGACCTGCGCAAGACCCTGCGCGAGCTCAAGACCTCGCCGCAGAAGGCGCGCAACATCATCAAGAAGCTCGGCGTCACGCCCGAGGAGCTGGAGAACGCCAACCACGAGATCACGCTGGCGCAGAAGAAGATCAAGCGGGTCGAGGAGGAGGCGAAGCTGTCGGTCGATGACCTGCGCAGCACCTACAAAGAGATCCACGAGGGCGAGCGGATGGCCGAGAAGGCCAAGTCCGAGCTGGTCGAGGCCAACCTCCGGCTCGTCGTCTCGATCGCCAAGAAGTACACCAACCGAGGCCTGCAGTTCCTCGACCTCATCCAGGAGGGCAACATCGGCCTCATGAAGGCGGTCGACAAGTTCGAGTACAAGCGGGGTTACAAGTTCTCGACCTACGCCACCTGGTGGATCCGGCAGGCCATCACACGCGCCATCGCCGACCAGGCGCGCACCATCCGCATCCCGGTCCACATGATCGAGACCATCAATAAGCTCATCCGTACGAGCCGATACCTCGTGCAGGAGCTTGGCCGTGAGCCCACCCCGGAGGAGATCGCGGAGAAGATGGAGCTGCCCCTCGACAAGGTGCGCAAGGTCCTCAAGATCGCCAAGGAGCCCATCTCACTCGAGACGCCCATCGGTGAGGAAGAGGACAGCCACCTCGGCGATTTCATCGAGGACAAGGGCGTGATCTCGCCCTCCGATGCGGTGATCTCGATGAACCTCGCGGAGCAGACGCGCAAGGTGTTGGCGACGCTCACGCCGCGGGAGGAGAAGGTGCTGCGCATGCGGTTCGGCATCGGCGAGAAGTCCGACCACACGCTCGAGGAGGTGGGGCAGGATTTCGAGGTCACCCGCGAGCGCATCCGGCAGATCGAGGCCAAGGCGCTGCGTAAGCTGCGCCATCCGAGCCGTTCCAAGCGGCTCAAGAGCTTCGTCGAGAACTGATCCCCGCCGCGCTCCCACCGGTCCGGACGCAGCACCATCCACTGCTGCGTCCGGGTCAGCCCCTCCAGAGCGCTTGATCCTTCAAACCGTCGTAGCGCTACGAATTCAACGACCGAAGCGGTGAGCTATTTCGGGGGAGGCGTGATGCCTTGGGTGGGGGGCTACTCGCCGCGAAGCACAGCGTAGGCGCGTTCCGGACCGACGAAGTACCCCTCGATGTAGCCGAACCGGATCATGTCGTCGAAGCGCACGCGCTCCCAGTCGCCGGTGCGCAGCTGCACGCCGTTGATGAAGGTGCCGTTGGTCGAGCCGCGATCGCAGAGCTCCCAGTCGCCGTCGAGCGTCCGCGCAAAGAAGGCGTGTACCTTGGAGACGAAGCGGGTCGGGAAGACGATGTCGTTGTTGCGCGTCCGGCCCACGGAGATGTACTTGCGCAGGGGGTTGCGCGGCGATTTGGCCACCGGAAAGGCGCCGCTGGCATCACGTAAGGCAGCAGCCACCAGGGCCTGCGTCTCCTTGGTGCCGGCGCGCAACGTGTCGGGGTGTCGCAGCCGGGAGCTGGCTTCGATGAGCCGCGTCTCGAAGCTCCACTGCGAGCCGTTGCGGAAATCTCCTACGAGGAGGAAGGGGTGGGGGAAACGCTTAACGAAGTCGGAGCGCGACAGCTCTCGCGCCAACCGATCGAGTTCCCACCGTGAGTCGTTCCACGAGATCTCCACTTGCGCCATCTTAGGGCGCTTCATGCCCACCGGCAACCGGATCGCCTGCAGGCCCTAGTCCGTCCCCCAGGCGGGGCTCCTCATGGCAGAGCGGGCAGCGGGTACTTCCCGTCGCTGCTGCGGCCGCGCGATGATACTCACCGCCACCTATGGCGTGCCTTGAAATCGGGGGGCAGCTGAGCTAAGGTCCTGCGTCGTCACATGGCCGTCAAGACCTCAGCGGGGTTGCGATGGTCGATGTGATAAGTGTCGTTCAGGGCCCATAGCTCAGCAGGTTAGAGCTGCCGGCTCATAACCGGCTGGTCCCTGGTTCGAGTCCAGGTGGGCCCACACAAAAAAGTAGCTGGAGGAAGAGGCCTTGCGAGAACAACTGAAGCTCCTCGAGGCCCTGCAACGGGAAGATGCGAAGATTCAAGAGCTGGAGGGGGCACGACGTGCGATCCCCGCCCGGCTCGAGAGCATGCGCAACGATCTCTCGCAGGTGGAGGAGCTAGTAGCACGAGAACGCGCCGAGCTTGAGGAGACCGAGCGCTGGCGCCGTGAGCAGGAAACCGACATGAAGGCCGAGGAGCAGCAGCTCAGCAAGGCCAAGTCGAAGCTGGGTCAGGTCAAGAACTCCAAAGAGTACATGGCGACCCAGCGTGAAGTGGAGACGAATCGTCGCCTGACCGCGGAGACGGAGGAGAAGCTCTTGCGGGTGCTGGACGCGGCCGAGACGGCACGCGCCCGCATCGCCAAGCATGAGCAGGAGGTGGCGCGGCTGCGCGAGATGGTGGCGCAGGAGGAGGCAGCGGCGCAGGAGAAGCTGGCCACGCTCGACGGCGAGCTGGCCGTGACTCGGACCCGCCGCGACGAGGCCGCCAAGGCGGTGCGGCCGGATGTGCTGAAGAAGTATGGCGCCATCCGGATGCGGCGCGGGCTGGCCGTGGTAGCCGTCAAGAGCGGGACCTGCACAGGCTGCCACATGAACATCCCGCCGCAGCTGTTCAATACCCTCCAGCGGGGGACCTCCCTCGAGCTGTGCCCGAGCTGTCACCGCATCATCTACTGGGACAAGCTCATGGAGGAGCCGGCGGAGCGCGCCTCGGAAGAGAACCGACACGCCTGAGCGCCCCCGTCCTTCGTCTCGCTCTCCTTGAAGGTATCATTTCTGCTGCGGATCTTGCCCGATCCGGATCTAGAAGATATCTTGGGGTAGTTCTCCCGGGGCAGCCGGCGAGGTGATCGCTGGTATGCTGCGTCATTTGCAGCATACGAGAGGAAAGTCCGGGCTCCACAGGGCAGGGTGCCGGCTAACGGCCGGTCGGGGTGACCCGAAGGACAGTGCCACAGAAAAAAAACCGCCGTTGCAGAGGAGCGCAACGGTAAGGGTGAAAAGGTGCGGTAAGAGCGCACCGGGTCTCTGGTAACAGGGATCGCATGGCAAACCCCACCTGGAGCAAGACCGAGCAGGAGGCTTGCTGTCCCCCTCCAAGGGGACGGCACCGGGGTGGCCCGCTCCGCATCTCCGGGTATGGTCGCTCGAGCCACACGGCAACGTGTGGCCTAGATGAATGATCACCACCGCGCAAGCGGAACAGAACCCGGCTTAGCGCTGGCTGCTGCGGGAGAACGCTATTCGTTCGTGTCGCTGTCCGGGGTGGCCATGGGATGGCCAGCGGCCGGCGAGTCTTTATCGAGCACCGACTGCAGCGTGTCCTCGAGCTCCCGCAGTCGGGCGATGAGATGGGACACGTCCTCGCGGGTGACCAGCTGGAGGCGGCGGGCCAGCGCCCGCCCCTGTTCGTCGACGGTGCCCTGAACGGTGCTACGCAGCTGGAGCGCCTGCATCACCAGTTTCATCACGGTCGGGTTGCTCAGCAGCTTGGCGACGCGCGGGTCGCTCATGAGCTTCAGCCCCTGGCTGAAGGCGCTGTTACGCAGGCGGTGCCAGTCCCACATCGCTCTCCTCCTCGGGATCGAGCGAGTCATGTCACCGTCAGCTCGCACTGTCAACAGGACCCGGAAGCGGGCGGGCGGGCGCTGGGCGGATGCTTGTTGTGGCCGGGGCAGGGTGTTACAACCAGCCTCGATGAGTGCGGAGTCGCATAAGCAACACGCGCCGCGGAGCGTGCGGGTGTACGTGGTCACGGTGTCGGACACGCGCACCGTCGACAACGATACGTCGGGCGCGCTGTGCCAGGAGTTGCTCGCGGCGGCCCGTCACGAGGTGGCGGGCTATCGGATCCTGCGCGACGAACCCGCGCAGGTGGCCGCGTTGATCCGCGAGATCGCCGAGCAGCGCCTGGCCGACGTGATCATCACCTCGGGGGGCACGGGCATCTCGCGTCGCGACACGACCTACGAGGCGGTGGCGGGGCTGCTCGAAAAGCGCCTCGACGGGTTTGGCGAGCTGTTCCGCCTGTTGTCCTATCAGGACATCGGTTCGGCGGCGATGATGTCGCGAGCCGTGGGAGGGCTCCATCGCGGGGTGGTGGTGTTCGCGTTGCCGGGGTCGAGCAAGGCCGTCCGGCTGGCGCTCGAGAAGCTCATCCTGCCCGAGCTCGGTCACCTGGTCTTCGAGAAGGAGCGCTGAGCGTCGTCATGAGCAGGCTCTCGGTTGGGGCTCCGCCTGTGCATCTGCCGGTGCTGACGCCGCTCGCGGATGGGTTCGCGCGCCAGATCTCCTACGTGCGAGTGTCGCTCACCGACCGCTGCAACTATCGCTGCACCTACTGCATGCCCGAGGAAGGGGTGGACCTCGTGCCGAAGAGCGAGGTGCTCTCGCTCGAAGAGGTGGCGCGCCTCGTGCGGCTCCTCGCGCGCGTGGGCGTGCGGCGGGTGCGGCTCACGGGAGGGGAGCCGACGGTGCGGCGCGGGCTGACCGAACTCGTGGCCGAGCTCAGTCAGATCGGCCTCGAGGATCTCGCCCTCAGCACGAACGGACATTATCTCGTCGAGCTCGCGGTACCGCTCCGGGCGGCGGGGCTCCAGCGCCTCAACATCTCCGTCGACACGCTGGATCCTCACAAGTTCCGCCACATCACCCGCCGCGGCGACCTTGGCCGCGTCATCGCCGGCATCGAGGCGGCGCGCGCGGTCGGCTTCACGGGCACCAAGCTCAACAGCGTGGCGGTGGCCGGCTTCAATGATCACGAGATCCCCACGCTCGCCGCCTGGGCCTGGGAGCGGGACCTCGTGCCGCGCTTCATCGAGTGGATGCCGATGTCCGACGGGGCGCTGTTCGCGCCGGGCGGCTTCTTTCCGGCGGCGGCGATCCGCGAGCGCCTCGAGGGCGCGTTCGGACGCCTGGTGAGCGACGAGGCGCGGGACCTTCCGGGCGTGGGTCCGGCGCGGTACCAGCGCGTGGAGGGGACCGGCCATCGCGTGGGGATCATCAGCGCGGTCACCGAACAGTTCTGTGACACCTGCAACCGCGTGCGTCTCTCGGCCACGGGCCAGCTCCATGCTTGTCTGGCGAGCGACCAGGCGCTCGACCTGCGGACCCCCTTGCGCGCCGGTCTGGGCGACGAGGAGCTGCTCGAGCGGGTGCGCGCCGGCGTGGCCATCAAGGTGCGCGGTCACAGCTTCACGACCGAGGGCTGCGGCGGGCCCAAGAAACACATGGTCGCCATCGGCGGTTAGATGCTCGCCGCCCGGCCGTGCGGGCTTGTACGGCGTGCTCGGAGCGAGCCGGTTCTCCTTTTTTGCTTGTAGGTGTTTCCCCTGCTTGTTATGTGGCAGGAGGGAGAAGGGAGCGTGCCTTTGGCGACGCCGAAGCGGACTGACGACGAGGGCTCGAAACCGGCTGCACCGGGGCCTCCCTCGGGCATCGAGCGCCGCAGCTACCCGCGCATCCCGGTCGAGCTGGAGGTCAACTACCGCGCGGCCGAGACCTTCCTCTTCGCCTACATCACCGACATTAGCGCGATGGGGATCTTCATCCGCACGAGCAACCCGGAGACGCCCGGGACCCGGCTCACCCTGCACTTCACGCCGCCCGGCAACGAACGCTTCGAGCTGGAAGGGGAGGTGGTCTGGATCAACCCCGCGGTGCCTGGGGCCCAGGAGGGGCGCAACCCGGGCATGGGGATCCAGTTCATCAACCTCGACCAGGCCATGCGCGAGCGCATGATCGCGCTCGTTCGCACCATCGCGTATCTCAAAGACCCACAGGACGACGCGGCCTCGCGCCAGTGAGGCGTCGCGGCGGTCGTGCTCATCCGTCGACCGGCCGGGCGCAGGGGCGGTGACGACAGGGGCTGATTGACTGTCGGGCCCTGTGACGTAGCATGGTGGACATGATGTACGGCGAGAGGCGGTCTCGCTGATGGGCGCGGGGCACGCCCATGGGGGAGATCACGGACATGGGCACGAGCATGATCGCGCTCACGACCGTCACCGTCTCGTCCTGACGCTGCTTCTCACCGCCGTCATCCTGGTGGCCGAGGTGCTCGGGGGGCTGTGGTCGCACTCCCTGGCGCTCTTGTCGGACGCCGGGCACATGCTGTCGGACCTCGCGGCGCAGGCGCTGTCGCTCGTCGCGCTGGCCATCGCCACCCGTCCGGCGGACGCGCGGCGTACGTATGGCTATTACCGCATCGAGATCCTGGCCGCGCTCGCCAACGGGGTCGCCCTGATCGGGCTGGCGGTGTGGATCTTCTGGTCGGGCTATCACCGCCTGCGGTCCGGGGGGCCGCCCATCGATCTGCCGGTGATGACCGGCATCGCCGGGATCGGCCTCGCGGCGAACCTGCTCGGCGCCTATCTCCTGCACTCGGCGCAGAGCCTGAATGTCCGTGGGGCCTACCTGCACCTCTTGAGCGATACGCTGTCCTCGGTGGTGGTGATGCTGGGCGGCCTGGTGATGTACCTCGGCGGCAGGCGCTGGTCGGCCATCGACCCGCTCCTGTCGATGGGCATCGGCCTGTTCATCACCTACAGCGCCTTCCGCCTGGTGCGCGACGCGGTCGACGTGCTCCTCGAGGCGGTGCCGCTCGACGTGGACCTCTATGGGGTCAACTCGGCGCTCGGGCGCGTCCAAGGGGTGCGCGAGGTCCACGACCTGCACGTGTGGACGATCACGTCAGGCATGCGCGCGCTGTCGGCGCACCTGGTGGTCGACACGGCGAGCCTGCCCGCGGCGGACCGGGTGCTCGGCGACGTGAAGGCGTTGCTCGCGCGCGAGTTCCGCATCACGCACTCGACCATCCAGATCGAGTCGGGGGGCTATGACATGCAGGGGCAGGCTTGCGCCGACTGCATGCCCCTCGGTACGCGGGGCTAGCAGGCGGGGCGGGGGTTAGCCCCGGGGCGGTTCACACCAGGGGGGATGCGGGGGGCAGGTCGTCGCGCTGGTGCAGGCGGTAGGCGCCGAGCATGGCGGCCAGCGTCGTGGGGAGCACGAGCATCATGGCGCCGACGAAGCAATTGAGCGCCTCGCGCAGGCCGAGGAGCGCGAAGACGATCCAGCGCTCCTCGGGCACGCCGCTGGCGACGCCGCGGATGCAGTGCTGCACGCCGAGGACCGTGCCAAGGACGCCCATGATGATCGTGGCCACGCACAGGCCGGTGATGAGCGGCATCAGCCGACGCTCTGGGGCCCGGGCGTGTCGCAGGCTGAGGATGAGTGCGGAGATGCCAAAGGCCATGATGGGATAGATGGGCCAACCCGCTTCGCGCACGAACTCATACATGTCAGACTCCTCGTCGAATGTCTCCAGGTTGGACAACGAGCGCCCGGGGAGGTTCCAGGGGGCGTCGCAGCAAAAGGGGGGGGCCTCGCAACAAAAGGGGGTGGGCCTCGTAACAAACGAGGGGGCCTCGCATCAAACGAGGGGGGCGTCGCAGCAAAAAGGGGTGGGTCTCGTATCAAAAAGGGGTGGGTCTCGTATCAAAAGGGGGTGGGCCTCGTATCAAAAGGGGGTGGGCCTCGTAACAAACGAGGGTGGGCCTCGCATCAAACGAGGGAGGCCTCGCATCGATGCAGGGTATCCACGCGTCCGTGCCATGTGTCTACGCGTCCGTGCCATGCGTCCACCTGTTCAAGCGCGCAGGCCTCGTGAGCTAGCGCCCTGTCACGACGAGGATGCTGGCCTTACTTGCGCGGGGAAGGTAGGTGGGCAAACGGGGGGCGAGAGGCGTCTAGTCCGTCAGCCCCAGCTCACGACGAACTTGATCGTAAGGGATGTTGTCCCCGGGCTCGACCAGGGCTTCCCGCGCTGCTTCGATATCGGCCGCGTCTTCGAGACGTTCGAGGAGCGCCAGATCTTCCACGGACATGATGGCGGCGATCGGGCGTCCTGCCTGCTCGATCAGCACACGCTCCCCTCGCGGGCGACCCGCCGGACCGCCTCGGCCACCTGAGAGGAGGGCAATCGGGTCATGTTCATCAAGGTGTGCCACCTCCCGGTCACCACAGGTCGCCGGAATCTCTAGGCTAGAAGCGGACCTCGGCGGCGACCGAGAGGACGTCGCGTACGACGTGATAGGTGCCGTTGCCTACGGGGATGGGTTGCGGTGGGCGGATCGGCTGCAGCTGGTAGGACTCGCTCTGGGTCACGGTGCGGTCGGCCTGGAACACGTGGCCGTAGCCGGCGTCGAGGCGCAGGCGCCAGATGCGGATCGAGGCGCCGGCAGTCACGATGTGCTTGTCGCCATCGGGCGTGAGCACGGTCAGGGTGCGATCGGGGACGGCGCCCGACTCGAAGCGATAGCCGGCGCGCAGGGTGAGGCGCCGGCCGAAGAGCTCGACTTCGCCGCCGATGTTCGCGCCGACGGTGCCGCGCAGCGAGCGGTTGAGCTCGAGGGGGCCGAGGTCGTAGCGGCCGACGCCGACGATGTTGTCGATGTAGACGCCGCGCGGGGTGAAGCGGAACTTGTCCTGGATCTGCCACGCTTCGTAATCGGCGCCGGCTTCGATGCGCACCCAGGGACGCGGCCTGAGCTCGACGCCGCCGCGCAGCACCCACGGGAGATCGAAGGCCACGTCGACGCGGTCGCCGACCACGACGGCGCCGTCGAACTGGGGATCGGAGGGGAGCCGCGTGCGCAGGGTGCCGCGGGCGCGCAGGAACTGCGGCAGCTGGAAGGACACGCCCACGCGCACCCGCTTCGTCACGAACTGGGCGCCGAGGTTGCCCGAGGGGGTGAAGGCGGAGGTGGCGCGGACCTGGGTGGGGCTGT
The DNA here is from genome assembly GCA_036263495.1 of Polyangia bacterium. GTDB lineage: Bacteria > Myxococcota_A > Polyangia > Palsa-1104 > SHYY01 > DATAGU01. The sequence continues at coordinate 41,738 of DATAGU010000345.1, forward strand.
CGAAGTTCGGGTCCTCGGGGGCGCAGTTGAGGGAGGTGCAGCCCGAGAGGACGATGGTGTTGCTCACGTTGGCGAAGAGGTTCTGGAAGCCGGCACCGAGGTAGAGGAAGGGGGTGACGCGCACGGCCACGGCCAGCTCGCCGGTGAGGACGGCGGTGCCGGCGAGCGAGACGAGCGAGTAGCGCTGCGGGCCGTCGAGGGTGTAGCGCGAGATGGCGGTGTAGGGGGTGAAGGCGGCGAGGGCGAAGGTGACGCGCTCATGGAGGAGGCGCTTGGGTCGCCAGGAGACGCCGATGAAGGGGAGAGGCAGGATCTGGTTGTCGCTCCGCACGGCCGGCAGGAGGTTGCCGCCCGAGTCCGCCCGCTGGTAGCGCACCCGCTCGAAGAAGAAGCCGAGCTCGCCAAGCATCGAGATGCCGCCGACCTCGGCGAGGCCGGCGGGGTTGTAGTAGATGGACTCGAGGTCGTCGGCGCCCGCCACGAAGGCGCCGGCGCGTCCGAGCGGCCGTGCGCCGCGCGCGCTGAAGAACATGCCGCCGGCCTGCGCCGGGGCTGCCCCGAACAGGAGCCAGGCGGCGAGACCGAGGCTCGCGAGGCGGAGGGTTGCCTGATGCTGGGATCGCGGGGGCTCGGGGATCTTGAGAGGAGGACTCAACCGCGCCGCCCCTTGACGATGTCCACGAAGCGCGGGAAGCCGCGGCGCTCGTCACTGAAGAAGATGCGCAGCTGCTCGAGCACCGAGCGGTAGTCGGCGGCGTCGAAGTCACCGCCTGCGCCGGGGCGCGCGCGGTGCACTTCGCCGATGCCGTCGGCCAGATCCGAGGCCGGGGTCACGCCGCTGTTGCTCACCGGGGGCGAGAGGGGCTCGGGGAATGGAGGGGTGAAGAGGTTACGCAGGAGGGCCACGAGCACGCACTCGGACCCGCCCTGTGCCGGGCAGCCCGGGTCGAGCCGGCGCGCCCGGTCGGCGAGCCGCAGCTGGGCGTCCACGGCGCCGCGGTCTGCGGCTAGGGCGTTGCCGGCGAAGCGCAGCACGGGCACGAGGTTGCGATCGTCGAGCAGGACCTGGACGGCGTCGCCGAGCGCGGTGAGGACGGCGGTGAAGCGCGCGTCGTCGCCGGCGCCCGCGAGGTGGCCGAGGAGGCCATAGAGCGCGTCGCGCGCGAGCGGATCCTGCTCGAGGCGTGTGGTGAGGTCCACGAGGGCCGCGGGCGCGGGGCCCTGCAGGGTGCCGTCGAGATCGGCGATGAGCCGCTGCTGGATCCAGGGGGTGAGGTCGCCGGCGGTGCGGTGCGCCTGGATCCGGGCGCCGAGGAAGTCGATGAGGGCCAGGGTGACGCCGCGCAGCCGGCGGTTCTTGAGGCGGCGCTTTCCGCTCGCGGTCTCCACGGTGAGGAGCTCGTCCACGAGGTGGCTGGTGGCGCTGCGCCAGGCGCCTGCTTGATCCGGCGGCGCGGCGGCGAGCGCGGCGCGGCGGTGGGCGTAGGCGTCGGCCATGAGGTAGTACGGCGTGACCCGGCCGGCCGAGCTCACGCCGTCGGACTTGAACGCGGTGGTGCGGCCGTCGCGGTAGTCGAGGCCGGCCGGCGCCTGCGCCGGGTCGAAGGCGTAGGAGGCGGCGCCGAGGAGCACGGGCAGCGCCCGCGGCGATGTGCCGATGGGCGTGCCGTCCACGGTGAGGGAGGGGAGGACGCCGGAGAGCTGGATGAGCGCCGGCACGAGGTCGCTCTGCCCGAGGACCTCGGCCACGAGCGGCTCGTAGCGCACCACGCCGTCGCCGGTGGCGTAGCGCGGGGCGTTGGGGTTCTGCTTCTGGTAGGCGTAGGTCGAGTAGCGCGAGTCGGGGGTGGCCCAGTACTCGTGCAGGACGGAGACGAGGTCGAGGAAGATCTTGGCGGCGTTCTGGGCCTCGGTGCAGTTGCCTTGCCCGTCGCGTGCCAGGCACTCGTCGTGGCGGGCGAAGGCGGTGATGATCGGGCTGACGGCCTGATAGAAGTTGTCGGTGGCGAAGCCCGAGGGGTTCTGCGGGATGGGCCGCTCCCAGGCGAAGATCGAGTCGTTGTGCACGTCGATGAAGCGATCGCCGTCGCGGCAGCGCACGGGGTCGATGCTGTTGTTGACGAAGCTCGTCTGGTGGGCCGCGTCGAGGAAGAGCGAGCGGTTCAGGGCCTCGGGCGTGGGGAAGCGGGTGAAGCCAGTGATGCCGATGAGCAGGCTCGACTCGAGGAGGGTGTCGCTGGTGGTCGAGTCGGGCAGGAAGGTGCGCAGGGTGGCGTTCTGGATCGCCTCGCGGAAGGAGGCCTTGGAGTAGGTGGTCTGGTAGCGGGTGGTGCGCGCGGTGCTCGAGGAGGTGACGGCGTGGTCGGCCATGGCCAGCACGTAGAAGAGGCCGAGGTCGTCGATCCGGAACATCTCGCACTGGCGGTATGTGGTGATGGGGATGGGGCCGATGGCGAGGCGCGCGCCGTCGCGGTTGCAGAACTGCACGCCGTTGGCGTCGTGGATGAGGTGGGCCATGCGCTGGAGCACGGAGCGGTTGAAGTCGCTGTCGGGCTGGGTGCGGTCGACCTGGGTCTGCCAGGCGCCGGTCACGCCGCGGGTGTTCTGGTCGAGCACGAAGCGGTCGCGGTAGCGCATCTGGTAGGACAGCATGGCGCCGAGGCCCCGGACGTGCGGGTCCTGCAGGGCCACGAGGAGGTCGTCGACGAGGCCGGGCACGCGCAGGACACGCACGATGATGGGGATGAGATCGTCGTAGAGGTTGGAGTTCGGGGGGATGGTGGCCTCGGGGTGGCCGCGGCCGCGCTCGCTCACGTCGAGGAGCGCGGCGAACACCCGGGCGGTCGCGTCTTCCTGCGGGCCGAGCAGGGTCTTGGTGGTGCGGAGGAGCTCGTCGACGCGCGGGGCGCCGAGGAGCTGGAAGAGGGCGTGACTGAGGTCGAGGAGCGCGGCGTTGCTGGTGTCGAAGCCCTGGTAGGTGAGGCGTTGGGTCTGGCCGGTCTCGTCGGTGTAGGAGCGGGTCTGGGGGGTCCGGGGCCCGAGCAGGGCGCCGGCGCCGTAGAGCAGGCCGAAGAGGGTGTCGTCCTGGGGGGTGGTGAGCGCGGGCAGCTCGCGCACGAGCGCGCCGAGGAGCGAGGGATCGAGATCCACGTCGGCGTAGAGCGGTTGTCCATCGGGGCCGAGGAGGCGGCCCTGGGCGTCGCGGGGGTGGGTATCGTTGGCCCCTGCGGCCCCGGGCGCGGGGAACGGCGTGCCGAACTGGACGGGGACGCCGGTGGCGTCGACGAACCGTCCGGCGGTGTCGAGGTCGGCCAGGCCGTCGGTGTCCTGGTCCACGAGTGGGGTGGGGATGCCGGCGCGGAAGGTGGCGAGGCCGCGGTAATCGCGCTGCACGACGAGGCGCGGTCGGCCATCGCCGTTGTCGGCCGTGGGCGTGAAGAGGAGGTCGCGGATGAGGCGCAGCGAGCGTTCCGGGTCCTCGGGCCGGGCCGGCCGCTCGATGGAGCGGGCCTCGTAGGCGAGGGCGTCGAGGAGCGCGCGCCGCTCGGCCGACGCAGGTCCGTTCTCGCCGATGAGATCGAGGGTCCGGTCGAGGGTCTCACCGAGCCGGGGATAGGAGACGAGGGCGGGGAGGAGGCCCCCGGCGGCCGGGAGCGGCCGATACCCGGAGCGCGGCTGGAGCCGCACCAGGGCGGGCGCGAGCTCGGGATCGGCCTGGGCGCGTCCGAGCACGTCCGCCAGGCGGCCGATCACGTCCTCCATGGTGCCGTCGTCGTAGGCGGGGGTGAGCGAGGTGAGGAAGCGGCGCGTGGGGGATTGGAGATCTTCGGGGAAGAGGTGATCCAGGGCCGGGATGAGGACGGGGCGTTGTCCCTGGAGGGCGAGCAGTTTGGCCGGCGCATCGGGGGGCGCCGGCGCGTTCATGACGCAGGTGGCGTGGTACTTCTGTCCGCTCACGTCGACCTGGGGGCGGCCTTCCTCGACCTCGGCTACGTAGGCGACCCGCTGGCAGGCTTCCTGGTAGATGACGGCGCCGAGGGTGTCGCCGCGGGGGGCGACCTGGCGCGTGGTGTCGAGATCGGGCGCGCAGGCGGCCAGGCAGCCGAGGAGCGCTAAGCCGGAACATATCAGTTGGATGCCGTCGCGAGGTGCAGCCAGCGGCGGCGAGGCAAGAAAGGAAGGAGGGAGCGTACTGGAGGTACGCGACCGACTGACTGACGCCGCATCGCCGTCGCTGGCTGCACCGCAGCAAGCAGACAACTGATATGTTTCGGCTGTACGAGCGGGGAAGCGTTTGCCGAGTGTGGGCATGGGCCACCTCTCACCGACCGGTGGAGTCCTGGGCCCATGTTACGGTTCTGCTTCGACGCTCCGCAAGGGAGAGGCGGTGGAGGGCTTCTGCCGAGCTGGAGGCGAGGTTACCGGATGGTGCCGGTGGCGTCGTAGATGGTCCGGGTGCCGCTGAGGGTGTTGATCACCACCTCGTCGCCGGCCTTGCCGTCGGCGTCATAGATGCCGACCAGGGCCCACGAGCCCGAGGTGATGTAGTAGTCGTGCGTGGTGCCATAGTAGTCGCTCATGATGCGCACGGTCGAGCCGAGGTTGACGACGAGCTCGATGCCCGGGTGGCCGTCGGTGTCCGAGAAGCCCAGGAGGGCCCAGGAGCCGGTGCTGGTGGTGAAGTCCCGGGTGGTGGCATTGCGGTCGCGGATGATGCGGATGCGCGAGCCGAGATTGATGACCATCTCCAGGCCGGCGGTGGCGTCGGTGTCCTGGAAGCCCATGAGGGCCCAGCTGCCGGTGGAGGTGGCGTAGTCCCGGACGATGCCGTTCACGTGGTGGATGACGCGGATGTACCCGCCGATGTTGATGGCCAGGTCCTTGATGTTGTCGCCGTTGAGATCCTCCATGCCCATGAGGGCCCAGCTGCCGCTCGAGACGTAGTAGTCGCGGATGACGCCGGTCTTGTCCGAGAGGACGCGGACCTGGGTGACGATGTTGAGGGCCAGATCCTGGGAGCCGTCGCCGTCGAGGTCGGCGAAGCCCATGAGGGCCCAGCTGCCGGCCGGCATGCCGTAGTCCCGCACGAGGCCGGTGCGGTCATGGATGATGCGGATGGTGGTGCCGAGGTTGAGGATGATCTCGTTGCCTACAGTCGCGTCGGTGTCGACGTAGCCCATGGCGGCCCAGCTGCCGGCGCTGGTGCTGTAGTCGCGCACGGTGGCATTGCGGTCGCGGATGACGCGGATGGTGCTGCCCTGGTTGATGACGAGCTCGGCGCCGGGGTAGCCGTCGATGTCGGTGGCGGTCATGAGGGCCCAGCTGCTGGCGGAGATGCTGTAGCGCCGGTAGGTGCCGCCCGGCTGCTGGACTTCGATGGCGTAGCCGAGGTTGTACACGGCCTGCGGCAGGCCCTGGCCGTTGAGATCCCAGGTGCCCATGAGGATGCGCACTTGCGCGTGGGCCTGCCCTCCGAGCGGCCCGGGCCAAAGGGACGGGAGGAGATGCAATGCGGCAATGAAGAGCCCGATTGATGTGATTGAAATTTTCTTCATTTCAATGCTCCTTGCTCTGGGTACCTGTGACCTGGATGGTCCGCTCGTGTGCGCATGGACGCATGCGTCCGGAGGGAGCTGGGCGGCGCGGCGCACTCTATCACGACGAGCGCATGGGGGGCGGGCTACGCCCGGTCGAACGGCAAGGGGCTATCGATTCAGTGGGATTCAGTGGGAGGTTGTCGGGAAAGAAACGAGAATGAGCGGGAGGATTCTATCTTTCATACAAGGAATGGCGGGGGACCAGCGGGGCGGTCGGCCGGCCCATCCAGGACTCTGCAGAAAACAGCTTGCTCGTCCCCGAACCGGGGCGCCGGAGTCAAAGAAACGCTTCCTCGGGGCGCGGTAGTTGGTCTGCGGGCCCATGAAATCTGCTATGGTCCGGACCCTGGTGTTTTGACCCCAAAGGGGAGAGACGGACATGACGACGAAGACACTACTGGAACAGCTTGGTACGATGACGGTGTATGTGGCGGACACGGGCGACATTCAGTCGATCGAGAAGTTCAAGCCACGCGACGCGACGACCAACCCGTCCTTGATCACGGCCGCGGCGCAGATGCCCGAGTATCGCGACGTGGTCGACGGCGCGCTCCGCTGGGCCGAGCAGCAGGGCGCTGGCAAGGGTGATGATGCGATCCTCAAGTTCGCGCTCGATCGTCTGGCGGTCGAGTTCGGCATCCGCATCCTCAAGATCGTGCCCGGCCGCGTTTCGACCGAGGTCGACGCGCGCCTGTCCTACGACGTCCAGGGCACGGTGGACAAGGGCCGCTACCTCATCCAGCAGTATGAGGCCGCCGGCTTCTCCCGCGAGCGCGTGCTCATCAAGATCGCCTCCACCTGGGAGGGCATCCGCGCCGCCGAGATCCTCGAGAAGGAAGGGATCCGCTGCAACCTGACGCTGCTCTTCGGCATGCACCAGGCGGTGGCTTGCGCCGAGGCGGGCGTGCGGCTCATCTCACCCTTCGTCGGTCGCATCCTCGACTGGTACAAGAAGGACACCGGCAAGGACTACGCCCAGCACGAGGATCCGGGCGTCGTGTCGGTCACCAAGATCTACAACTACTACAAGAAGTTCGGCCACAAGACCGAGGTCATGGGCGCGAGCTTCCGCAACGTGGGCGAGATCATCGAGCTGGCCGGCTCGGACCTCCTCACCATCGCCCCGAACCTGCTCTCGCAGCTGCAGAGCTCGACCGGGACGCTGGTGCGCAAGCTCGATCCGGAGAAAGCCAAGTCCATGAGCCTCGAGAAGATCCACATGGACGAGGCGACCTTCCGCAAGATGCACGCGGAGGACCGCATGGCCAAGGAGAAGCTCGACGAGGGTATCAAGGGCTTTGCGAAGGCCATCGAGGCGCTCGAGAAGCTCCTCGCCGAGCGGCTCAAGGCGCTGCGCGGTCAAGCCAAGGCGGGCCAGGCGGCCCGCGACTATTTTCGCATCTTCGACCTAGACGGCGACGGCATCATCACTCGCGAAGAGTGGGCCGGCTCGGCGGCCGTATTCGATGCGCTCGACGTCAACGGTGACGGCCGCCTCTCGCCCGAGGAGCTCGGCGCCGGCCTCGGCGCGGCGTTCCATCTTCAGGGCTGATCGTCTCTCCGGCTGCCGGGAGTCGCACCGGACCTGAACCGGGGCGGCTTCCGGCAGGCCGCGTTCCTGCCGCCCTCATCCCCTTCCCTCCCCCTCTACTTCATTAGAAGTGCGCTGAGAAAACACGCCCCCATCGCGCGTTCTTCACGCGATTCGAGGGGGGGGCTGAATCCGAGGAGGGCCGGAGTGGATGCCTGCTCGGCCGGAACACCACAGTTGACCGCCGTCGCTGACTGCGCCGCAGTAGGCGGACAATTGTGGTGTTTCGGCTCAGTTACTCACCGGGCCGTTGGCCCGACCCCCATCGTATGAAACGATGATTTAGACTGGATGCGGTGGCTGGCATCGAGGTCGGTGTTTCTGTGGTGCGCAGAGCCCGTGGCTCAGTTGGACCCGGAGCTTCACGAGCACCCCTTACTGTCGCCAGGGCCCATGCCCTGAGCACGCTTGTTAG
>DATAGU010000346.1:0-59258 GCA_036263495.1 Polyangia bacterium
CCGTGACCGGCGACGAGGTCGCCGCCTCGCTCGGCTCGCAGCTCATCATCTCCGCGCCCACCACCCGGCCGTCCTCGGTCCGCACGAGGCGCACCACGCGCGCGTGGTTGAGGACCACCGCCCCCTGCGCCTCGGCGTCGAGCGCGTTCTCGAGCGTGATGCGGGCGTCGTCGCTGAGCGCGTCGTAATAGACGATGCCGCCCTTGAGCGCCTCCTGGCGCAGCGCCGGCTCGAGCTCGAGGATGCGCTGCGCCCGGTAGGTCTTGTGCAGCTTGGGCGAGCTGAACTTGGACAGCGCGTCGTAGATCCACAGCCCCACGTCGAGCTGCAGGAGCCCGCGGCCGTGGAGCTTGTAGGCCGGCACGAGGAAGGCGAGCGGCTTGACCAGGTGCGGGGCGCGCCGGAGGAGCAGCGCCCGCTCGTTCGTCCCCTCGAACACCAGCTTGAACTGCGCGTGCTCGAGGTAGCGCAGCCCGCCGTGGATGAGCTTGGACGACTTCGACGAGGTGCCCGAGGCGAAGTCGTTCTTCTCCACGAGCACCACCGAGAAGCCGCGCAGCGCCGCGTCGCGGGCGATGCCGCAGCCCGTCACCCCGCCGCCGATGACCAGGAGATCGAACGTGCGGCTGCCGAGCGTGGCCCAGGCCGCCTCGCGCCGCCGCTGCGGATCTTTCAAGGTGAAGGCCATGAGAGCCGTCTGCCCGGCGCCGCGCGACACTACTTCTTCACCCGGACGCCGAGCTCCCCGAGCTGCTCATCGGAGACCTCGGTCGGCGCGTCGGTCATGAGGTCGGTGCCCTTCTGCGTCTTCGGGAAGGCGATGACGTCGCGCAGGCTGTCCGCGCCGCACAGGAGCATGGACAGGCGGTCCACGCCGAAGGCGATGCCGCCGTGGGGCGGCGGGCCGTACTTGAAGGCGTCCAGCAGGAACCCGAACTTCTGCCGGAAGTCGGCCTCGGACAGGCCGAGCGCGGCGAACACCTGGGCCTGCACCTCGCGCTGGTGGATCCGGATCGAGCCGCCCGCGATCTCGTTGCCGTTGAGCACGAGGTCATACGCGCGCGCTCGCACCCGGCCGTTGTCCGTGCCGAGGTGCTGCACGTCCTCGGGCTTGGGCGAGGTGAAGGGGTGGTGCGCCGCCAGCCACTGCCCGCTCTCGTTCTGTTCGAACATGGGGAAGTCGGTCACCCACAGGAACTTCCACGGATCGGAACCCGTCCCGCCCTGCGGGATGAGGCCGAAGCGCTGGCCGAGGTGCAGGCGCAGCCCGCCCAGCACCGCGTTCACCAGCTTGAACGAGCCGAACTGGAAGAAGAGGAGGTCGCCGGGCCCGGCGCCGAGCGCCTGGTGGATCGCCTCCCGCGCCGCCGGGGTGACGGTCTTCGCGAGCGGCGACTGCGTCCACTCCCCGCCCTCGCCCACGCGGGCGCGCGCCAGCCCCCGCGCCCCGAACCCCTTCACGAACTCCTCGAGCTTGTCGGCCTCGGTGCGGCTGAGCTGCGAGGCCACCTCGGCCGGGATGCGCAGCGCCTTGATGATGCCGCCCTTCTGCTCGAGCGCCGACTTGAAGAGCGGCACCCCGCCGCCCTCGAGCGGCCGGAGCGTCTCCGTGAGGTCGGCGAGCTCGAGGCCAAAGCGCATGTCCGGCTTGTCCACCCCGTAGCGCAGCATCGCCTCGTCGTAGCGCATGCGCAGGAAGGGCCGCTGGATCTCGACCCCCAGCACCTCCTTCCAGATGCGGCACACGAGCCCTTCCATCGTGGACAGCACGTCCTCCTCGGTGACGAAGGACATCTCCACGTCGATCTGGGTGAACTCGGGCTGGCGGTCGAGGCGCAGGTCCTCGTCGCGGAAGCAGCGCACGATCTGGAAGTAGCGCTCGATGCCCGCCACCATGAACAGCTGCTTGAAGATCTGCGGCGACTCGGCGAGCGCGTAGAAGCAGCCCGGGTTGAGCCGCGAGGGCACGAGGAAGTTGCGCGCCCCGCCCGGCGTGTACTTCACCATGAACGGGGTCTCGAGCTCGGTGAACCCCTGGGAGTAGAAGTACTCGCGCGTCGCGCGGTAGAGCTTCGAGCGCACCTGGAAGTTGCGCTGCAGCGCCGGCCGCCGCAGGTCGAGGTAGCGGTACTTCAGGCGCACCTCCTCGCGCGTGTCGATCTCGTCCTCGATCGCGAAGGGCGGCGTCTCGGAGCGCGAGAAGATGTGCAGCCGCGTGGCGTTCACCTCGATCTCGCCCGACGCGAGCTTGGGGTTCGGCTGACCGCCCGAAGAGACGCGCGACACCACCGTGCCCTGGATGCCGATACAGAACTCCGAGCGCAGATCGCCGGCCAGGCTGTGCGCCTCGGCGTCGATCTCCGGGCCGAACACCACCTGCGTGATGCCCTCGCGGTCCCGCAGGTCGATGAACACGCGGCCACCGTGGTCGCGGCGCTTCGCCACCCAGCCCATCAGCACCACCTGGGCGCCGATATCCGATGGACGGAGAGCGTTGCAAGAATGAGTGCGCTTGAGGTCGACGAGGAAGGCGGGCTTGGACATGGGGCGCAGCATAACGTGTCGGCGCATCGCGTCAATCGGGGACACGCGGGTCTACGCGTCCCCCGACCGCCCGCCGACCTCACGCCCCCGGATCGTACGTGCAGAAAGAAAGACGGAGGGAGCGGCGAAACCCCGTGTGTGCGGTCGGCGTACCTAGATCAAGAGTGCCGGCTCCGTACCTCTCCGGTTTACGTCGGCGCCGTGCGGTCAGCAGTTCCAGTGATGAGTCGTCCCGTGCTCCCGGGTTCTACTCGGGGTGAGGTGTTCGGGTGCGGGCCCTTCCCCGCCCTCAGGCTCCGATGGGAGCACGTCGAATGTGGCCCTCGGCAGGTTTCGTGTCTGCCTTGTCGATTCATTGCTGTCGCGCTGCCGCACGGCGCTCGGGCTCCGGGCGGAGGTGAGCCGTCCGCTCCATCGATCTACCTGAAGGCGGCCCGCAGACGATCTGCGGCCCCCCCTGCAGGCGAACGCAACAGAGTGAGGCAGAGACATGAGGAAAAACCCGAGATTCTTCCAGGTTGCGCTGGGCCTGGTGGCCCTGGGCACGGCGCCGCTGGCGGGCGCCGCGCCCGCCGCGAGCGACGCCCCCGCGAGCACCGTCAGCAGCGAGGGCCGCGCGATCGAGCCGGAGACCCTGCGCGGCCGGGGCCACTTCGCGCTCCACGTGGCGCCCCGCGCCCTCGGCGCGGTCGAGCGGGGCGAGGCCCGGCAGGCGCTCACGGCCGAGGATCTGCGCGACATGAGGATCTCGAGCCCGCGCTCGTTCGGCGAGGCCTTCGCCGTACGCGACCTCGGTGACGTCTCCCAGGTCGGGCTGCTGTTCGACGCGCCGCAGGGGGGCCGCGTCGTCGGCCGCCTCAAGACCGCGCTCGCCGACCTCGGCTTCTCCAGCATCGTCGAAGCGGACGGCAAGGTGCGCGTCGAGTTCGACCTCGGCCACGACGTGGTCGGCATGCTCATCGACGAGGCCGAGCAGACCGCCGTGCCGCTCTATACCGACGCCACCGAGCTCACCCCCGCGGACAAGTTCACCCTCCGCGCGCTCGCCGTGCTCCTCAAGAAACAGGGCCCGGCCCAGAGCCGCCAGGCCGACCTCCTCCTGCGCACGGTCAACCTGTTCGGCGAGCTCGTGCCCGTGGGCTCGGCGCACGCCTTCTTCCGCGGCCAGGTCATCACCCCGGGCGTGGACCGCAGCTGGACCACCATCTGCAACCGGACCTCGGCGAGCCTGTGCCATGATGCCGCGTCCCATTCCCTGCTTTGCTACACCGTGGCGGTCGGTCCGAGCGCCTACCGCTGCCGTGGCCGCTGCGGCAGCGGCTGCGACGCCTACATCGGCACGAGCGCCTGGACCATCGACTGCGGCGAGCATGATCACTGCCTCGAGTCCCACTACAACGGAGAGTGCTTCTACTGCGGCGACTGCGGCGACGAGGCCTCGTCCGCGCAGGACGACTTCCTGTTCGCCGGCAACTGCAGCTACTAAAACGCCAAGCCTGCTGAGGCCGTGCGTGCAGCGGCGCCGCCCCTTCGCGCGCCGCTCCGCCGCCAGCGGGCTCCTTTTCCTGGCGTTCCTCGGGGGGGGAACCCTTTCATCCTCGTTCGCCGCGCCGCCCGGGCACGAGGCGCGATCCCCGGAGGGGGAACGTACTCACGACGACAGCGCGGTGGCGCTCGTCGTCCGCACCCTGGAGTGCGGCGCCACCGCACGGCCGTTCGTGTGCTCGGGGGTCCTCGTCGCCCCCCGGCTCGTGCTCACCGCCGCGCACTGCCTGCGGCGGCAGCCGCCCTCCTCGCTGGCCGCGGTCTTCGGCCCGGATCTCTCCGGCCCGCTCGTGCCCGTGGCCACCGGCCGGATCCATCCCGACTATGCTGCCGACATGCACGAGTACGACCTCGCCCTCCTCGTCCTCGAAGCGCCGGCGCCGCCCGGTTTCGCCCCGGCGCCGCTGCCTCCCGGCCTGCATCCCCGCCGCCCCGTGGACATACCGGCCGGCGAGACTGGCCCCGGATCCAGCCCCGGAGACATCCGCTGGGTCGGCTACGGGGCGCCGAGCGCGCAGAGCGGCGACGTCGGCAGCCGGCGCGCGGTGCGAGCGCCGGTCCTGACCATCGACAAACACGAGCTCCGCTACGGGCCCGGCAGCGCCATGAGCTGCCGCGGCGACTCGGGCGGACCGGTATATGCCGTGGGTCCCGCCGGAGAGACCGGGGCCCTGATCGGCATCACCACCTGGGGCGATCCCGCCTGCAAGCGCTTCGGCGTGGCGCTCCGCCTCGACCGACACGCCTCCTTCCTGCGCCCACTGCTCGGCCTCGGGGCCCCTTCGATGGAAGGTCGCGGACGTGGTGGGCAGAGCGAACGCGCCCAGCGGGCCCGACGCGGCCGGCGCCCCTTCAATCCGGCGCAGGGCATCACGGCCCGCGCCTGCCGGAGCGACGCGGATTGCCCCGAGCACACCGCCTGCTTCGGCTGGCCCGGGCAGCCGCGCTGGTGCACCTACGGCGGCCTCTCGCCGGGACACTTCACCCGCGCCTGCGCGCCCGATCGCCCCTGCGGCGGCGAGGCGCTGTGCGTGACCCTGCCGGCCGGCGACTGCCGCTGCTTTGTGCCCGAGGCCCCCCTGGCCCCGCTCGGGAACTGATGCGCCCCACCACCCCTTCCGACCCCGGCCCGCTCCCCCATCCGGACGACAACCTCTCCGTCTGGTGCGCGGACAAACCGCCCTATCAGCCGCTGCCCCCCCTCACCGGCCCCACCAGCGCCGACGTGGCCATCATCGGCGGCGGCTTCACCGGCGTCTCCACCGCGCTCGAGCTCGCCCGCCGCTACCCCGAGCGGCGCATCGTCCTCCTCGAAGCACACCAGCTCGGCCACGGCGCGAGCGGGCGCAACGGCGGCCTCATGCTCAACTGGCTCCACGGCGTCGAGAGCCAGGACCTCGAGCTCGCCCGCCGCATCTACGACACCACCCAGGCCGGCATCGATCGCATCGTGTCCCTCATCCGCGAGCACCGGCTCGACGTCGGCCACCGCCGCGGCGGCTGCCTCGAGGTCCTCACCGACCCGCGGCGCGCCGACGCCGCCCAGGCCGAAGTCGAGCGCCTCCACACCGCCGGCATCCCGCTCCAGTTCCTCGCCGGCCCCGCGCTCGACGAGCGCCTGCGCCTGCGCGGCGCGAGCGGCGCCGTCCTCGACCCCGGCGCCGGCCACCTCGACGGCATCGACTTCCTGCGCGGCCTGCGCCCGGTCCTCCTCTCACTCGGCGTCAGCCTCTACGAAGGCACCCCCGTGCGCGGCATCGCCGAGGGCGAGACCGTGCGCCTCGGCACTCCCGGCGGCGACGTGCGCGCGCGCGCCGTCGTCCTCGCCACCAACGCCTACACCCCGCGGCTCGGCTACTTCAAAGAGAGCCTGTTCCCGCTCCTCTCCCACGTCGTCGCCACCGCGCCGCTCCCGGCCGAGCGCTGGGCCGAACTCGGCATCGGCCCCGGCCTCTCCGGCTTCAGCGACGACCTCGACCGCCTCGCCTACGGCTGCCTCACCACCCGCGGCCAGCTCGTCTTTGGCGGCGGCAGCAACGCCGCCTACAGCTACCGCCTGGGCGGACGCACCCACGGCGCCCCGAGCGAACGCGCCGTGCGCGCCATCCAGCGCCGCCTCACCACCTACTTCCCGGACACCCGCGACCTCCCGCTCGCGCACCGCTGGAGCGGCCCCGTGGCCCTCACCCTCACGCGCATGTGCACGATGGGCGTGCGCGGCCAGCACCGGAACATCTATTACGCCCTCGGCTACAGCGGCCACGGCATCACCCTCGCCAACCTGGCCGGCCGCGTCCTCTGCGACCTCTACAGCGGCGACGACACCCCCTGGCGCGGACTCCCGTTCTACCAGCAGCGCCTGCATCGCATCCCCCCCGAGCCCCTGCGCTGGCTCGGCTATCACGTCTACACCGCCCTCACCGGCCGCTCCCCCCGCCGCCACCTGTAGACAACGCGGCCTCCAGCTGCTCGCGCAACCGCTCGAGGAAACTCACGTCATCGGGCCTCGCGGTCTCCGGCAAAGAGGCCAGGAGCCCCTCCACCAGCTCCCGCCCCTTCTCCACCGCCCCGTCGCTGTCGCGTTGCGCCAGGCAACGCTTGACGAAGATCCCGAGGTGGGACACCTGCGTGGTCAACGAGTCCCAGCCCAGCGCGTCGATCTCGGACAGGAACGCCAGGCATTCTCTCCACGGGCGGGAGGCCTCAGCCGCCGCCAGGTGGCGTCCCTCGGCCACGCGGCGCTCGATCACGAGCAAGGCCTTCACATGGCCCGAGAGCTGCTCCTGGTATCTGCGGGACATGTCATCGATGGCGGCCACGAAGCGCTCATGGCTCCACTCCCCCAGGTGGCAGTAGAGCCGGTCCACCTCCTCGCAGAAGCGCTCCAGGATCGCCTCTTCCTCGGCATCGAACGGCGCCTCGTCACTCATCCTGCCACCACCGGCAATCAAACCCCCCTGCCTCATCCGGCCACCATTCCGGATTCCTGCATCTATCGTGGCAGACGATACAGATGCTCTTCCCCGCCCCTCCGGAACGCGCCCGCCCGAGCGGCGTATCGAGGCATCGCTTGAGGTGTTCGCGGCAGTCCTGTCGTGGCACGGGAATCGGCAGCCCCTCCCGCCGGCGTTTCACATGGCTGTCGTGAGCCTCTGCAAAGGCGGGCGGTGTCACCACCAGCACGAGGCCCATCAGGGTAAGGGCGCGTGCAATTCGCATCCATCGATTGTACCCACCGCGAGCAGCCGTGACCCAGTTCCGCCCTGAACCTGCCACGGAGGTATGATCCCGGTCGAGCCCCGTGCACCTGCCGCCGCGAACCCTCATCCACCTCGCCCTCCACGTCCTCGTGCCGGCGCTCGTGGCGCTCACCGCGGGGCCGGGCTGGCGTCGCCGGGGCCGCGTGTTCCTCCTCCTCCTCCTCGGCCTCATCGTCGACCTCGACCACCTCCTCGCCCGGCCCGTCTTCGTCCCCGGCCGCTGCAGCATCGGCTTCCACCCGCTCCACCGGCCGCCGGCCATCGTCGCCTACGTCGGCCTCACGCTGCTCCGGCCCACGCGCTGGTGGGGGCTCGGCCTGGTCCTCCACATGGCCCTCGACGCCATCGACTGTCTATGGATGCGCTGGGAGGGATGATCGCCCCCCCGTGCAGGGCGGGACCTCCCTACACAATCCCACGCGTTGCGCAATACGATGGCCCTTGGGCCCCTAGGCATGAAAGGTGAAAGTGAGAAGCGGGAGAGCTGATAAGGCATAAGGCCATATTCCGGACGCCACCTCGCACGCTCAGGACGCCACCTCGCACGCTCAGGGCACCACCTCGCACGCTCAGAGGGCCACCTCGCACGCTCAGGGCATCACCTCGCACGCTCAGGGCGCCACCTCGCACGCTCAGGGCATTACCTCGCACGCTCAGGGGGCCGCCTCGCACGCTCAGGGCATCACCTCGCACGCTCAGGGGGCCGCCTCGCATGCCTCCGGTGCCGCCTCTCCCGCCCCAGGTGCCACCTCGCTCGCCCCAGGTGCAGCCCCGCAGCGGCCGCAGCGGGCCCCGTCCGGGGGCGCTGGAGCCTTGTCACGGCATGGCCCGACCATGAGCTCGTACCCCATCCGCCCTACCGCTGTCTTTCCCTCAACGCGATCCTCCCCTAAACTTGGGGGGAGACAACGCATGGCCGAGCAACAGCGATATCGAGTCTTGAAGCGCCTCGCACAGGGGGGCATGGCCGAGGTGTTCGTCGCCGAGAGCGCGGGCATCGAAGGCTTCAAGAAACAGGTCGCGATCAAGCGCGTCCTCCCCTCGCTCTCCAAAAAAGAGCAGTTCATCGCCATGTTCCTCGACGAGGCCCGCCTGTCGGCCCAGCTGTCGCACTCGAACGTGGTGTCGGTCTTCGACATCGGCGTCGGCGACAGCACCTACTTCATCGTCATGGAGTACGTCGACGGCGCGGACTTGAAGCAGGTGCTCGAGCACCAGCGCGAGGTCGGCGTCCATGTGCCGGTCGAGGTCGCGGCCTTCATCGCCACCAAGATCTGTCAGGGGCTGTCCTACGCCCACGAGCTCGCCGCCCCCGACGGCCGGCCGCTCAACATCGTCCATCGCGACATCACCCCGGCCAACATCCTCATCACCCGCCACGGCGAGGTGAAGATCGTGGACTTCGGCCTCGCCAAGGCGTCGAGCCAGCTCGCCGACAGCGACGCCGGGGTCATCAAGGGCAAGTTCGGCTACCTCGCGCCCGAGACCGTGCAGGGGCAGCCGGTGGACCACCGCGTCGACGTCTTCTCCGTGGGCATCATCCTCTGGGAGATGCTGGCCGGGCGGCGTCTGTTCCTCGGCGAGACGGACTACGACACGGTGATGCAGGTGTCGGCGGCCCAGATCCCGCCGCTCTCCAGCATCAACCCCGCGGTGCCGCCGGACCTCGAGGCGGTGGTGCGGGCCGGGCTCGCCCGCGACCCCGCGGAGCGCTACCAGACCGCGCGGGACTTCGGCCGCGACCTCACCCGCTTCCTCTATCTCCACGGCAGCCCGGTGAGCGAGTTCGACGTGGCGGATCTGGTGCGCTCGGTGATCGGGTCGGCGCCCCGCGCGCCGCGGCAGCCGGTCGACGCCTCGGAGCGGATCTCGGACCTCATCGACATGATGCTCCTCGAATTCAAGTCGCTGCCCGAGACGGCGGAGGAGGCGCAGGCGGGCGAGTCCGGGAGCGACGACGCGCTCTCGGCCGACTTCGGGGACGAGGGCCTGATGGGCGGGCTCGCCGACGAGCTCGAGGGGCCGGACCCCGAGCCGGTCGAGGAGAACGTCCCGAAGAGCGGGGTGGCGGGCTGGTTGAGCAGCCTGACGCGCCGCGGGTGAGCGTGACCCGCGGGGCCGGAACGCTCGAGCCGCGGTGAACGAGCCATGAACCAGGGGGAGATCCTCGCCGGACGCTTCGAGATCGAGGCCAAGGCGGGCGCGGGGGGGATGGCGACGGTCTATCGCGCGCGCGAGCGGGCCACGGGACGGACCGTGGCCATCAAGGTGCTGCGCAACGCCACGGCGCTCGACGAGCACCGCCTGCGGCGCGAGGCCGAGGTGCTGGCCCAGCTGCGGCACCCGGCCATCGTGCAGTACCTCGAGCACGGGCACACCGAGCGGGGCGAGCCGTTCGTGGTCATGGAGTGGCTCGAGGGCGAGACGCTGGCGGAGCACCTCCTCCGGGAGGGGCGGCTGACGCTGCCGCAGTGCCTCGAGCTCGTGCGCGGCGTGGCCGAGGCGCTCGGCGCGGCGCACGGCTCGGGCATCGTCCACCGCGACATCAAGCCCTCGAACATCTTCCTCGTCGCGGACGCGTCGGTCGGCGCGCTGGTGCGGGTGCTCGACTTCGGCCTGGCGCGCCCGGGCCACGCGAGCGACCGCATGACCCAGACCGGGGCGATCGTCGGCACGCTCGGGTACATGGCGCCCGAGCAGGCGTCGGGCGGTGGCGAGCTCGATGCCCGCGCCGACGTGTTCTCGCTGGGCTGCGTGTTCTACGAGTGCCTGACCGGGCAGCCGGCCTTCGCCGATGACTCGGTCCCCGGGGTGCTGGCCCAGATCCTGTTCGAGGACGTGGCGCGGGTGCGCGCGCTCGTGCCCGACATCCCGGCGGCGGTGGATGATCTGGTGGCGCGGATGGTGGCGCGGGATCCGGCGGGGCGGCCGCGCGACGCCGCCGAGGTGCTGCACGAACTCGCGCAGGTGGCGCTGGTGACGGCCACGGGGCCGGCGGCGCCGCTCGGATCGGGGGCGGTGATCACGACGAGCGAGATGCGCCTCGTGTGCCTGATCGCGATCCGACCGCCGGCGGGGGAGGAGGTGCCGCGCGACCGGCTCGGCGAGGTGGTCACGCCCTGGGGCACGCGGCTCGAGCGCCAGCCCGACGGGACGCTGGTGACGGCGCTCCTTGGCAGCGGGAGCGCCAGGGATCTCGCGGCGCGGGCTGCGCGCTGCGCGCTCGCGATGCACCGCCTGCTGCCCGCTGCGCGGATGGGCCTGGCCACGGTGCAGGCCGAGGTGGGGGGCCGGGTCTCGCTCGGCGAGGCGGTGGCGCAGGCGATGGCGCTGCTCGCGCCGCAAGCGGGCGACGGGGCGGAGGCGGAGCGGGGGGAGGGGCGCCACGCCATCGATATCGACCCCGTGACCCGCGGGCTCCTCGATGCGCGCTTCGCGGTGCTGGAGCGGATGGGCGGCGGCGGGCTGCTCCTCGGCGAGGTGCGTGGGGACTGGGAGACGCCGCGGCAGCTCCTCGGTCGGCCCACGCCCTGCGTGGGGCGGGACCGGGAGTTGATGACGGTGACGGGGTGCTGGCAGAAGTGCGTCGAGGAGGAGCAGGCGCAGGTGATCCTGGTGACGGGGCCGCCGGGGATGGGCAAGTCGCGGCTCGGGCGGGAGATCGTGCGCACGCTCTGGAGCCAGGGGGACGAGGCGACGCTGTGGCTCGGGCAGGGCGACGCGATGAGCTCGGGCACGCCGCTCGGTCTCCTCGGGCAGCTGGTGCGGCACGCGGCGCGGCTGCGCGAGGGCGAGCCGGCGGCGGTGCGGCAGGGCAAGCTGCGCGAGGCGGTGCAGGGGCTCGGGGTGGAGGAGGCGGAGCTGACGACGGCGTTCCTCGGGGAGCTGGCCGGGGTGCCGGCGTCGGCCGGGGCGAGCGGCTCGCCGCAGCTGCAGGCGGCGCGGCACCACGCGGCGCTCATGGGCGAGCACGTGCGGCGGGCGTTCGCCGAGTTCCTGGCCGCGACGTGCGAGCGCGGGCCCACGGTGATCTTGATCGATGATCTGCAGTGGGCGGACGGGCCCTCGGTACAGGAGCTCGACGCGGCGCTGCGGGATCTCAAGGAGAAGCCGCTCTTCGTCCTGGCGCTGGCGCGGCCGGAGGTGAGCGAGCGCCACCCGCGGCTGTTCACGGAGCGCCGGCTGCATCACCTGCGGCTCGGGGAGCTGCCGCGGCGGGCGAGCGAGCGGCTGGTGCGGGAGGTGCTCGGTCCGGACGTGGGGGCGGAGGTGATCCGGCGGGTGGTGGAGCAGGGGCAGGGTAACGCCTTCTTCCTCGAGGAGAGCATCCGGGCCGCGGCCGAGGGGCGCGGGGGGCGGCTGCCCGAGACGGTGCTGGCGATGCTGGCGGTGCGGCTTGGCGAGCTCGCCGCGGGGGCGCGGCGCACGATCCGGGCGGCGAGCGTGTTCGGCGAGGTGTTCTGGAAGCGGGGGCTCGAGGCCCTGCTCGGTGGGGCGGCGCGTGGGGGGACGGCGCACGGGGAGGCGGCGCGGGGCGACACGGAGCGGACGGAGACACGCGAGGACACGGGGCGGTCGGACAGCACGCGGGGGCAGCTGGCGCAGGGGGACGTGGAGCGCTGGCTCCTGCACCTCGTGGATCGAGAGCTGGTGGTGCGGCGCAAGGAGAGCCGTCTCGGCGCCGAGGTGGAGTATGCCTTCCGGCACAACCTCGTGCGCGAGGCCGCCTACGCGATGCTGACGCCGGCGGACCGGGGGCTCGGGCATCGGCTGGCGGCGGAGTGGCTGGAGGCGGCGGGGGAGCCGGACGCGGCGGTGATCGCCAGGCATTACGAGTGGGGCGGCGAGCGGGGGCGGGCGGCCGGGGCCTATGGGCGGGCGGCGGCGCAGGCGCTCAAGCTCGGCGACTGCGAGGCCGCGCTCGCGCTCGGGGAGCAGGCGGTGGTCTGCGGGGTGGAGGGCCGGCTGCTCGGCGAGGTGCGGCTCACGCTGCAGGAGGCGTACTTCTGGCGGGCCGACTTCGCGGCCTCGCTGCGCGAGGGGGCCGAGGCGCTCGGGTGGCTCCCGCGGGGCAGCCCGGACTGGTTCCGGGCCATGGCGCTCGCGCTCGAGGCGGCCTACATGAGCGGGGACGTGTCGCGGCTCCCGGGGCTGGTGGCGGAGTTCGGTGGGGCCTCGGCCGAGGACGAGCTGGCGTGGCACTGGCAGCTGCACGGACAGGCGACGGCGGTGGTCGCGCTCGTGCGGGCCGGGCAGGTGACGGCGGCGGCGCCGCTGGCGAGGGAGCTGGAGGGGCTCCTCGCCGAGCGGGCGGGCATGCCCGCGGGGACGGCGGGGCGGGTGCACGAGGCGCTCGGGCGGTACCTCGACGGGCTCGGTGAGCCGAGCCGGGCGCGGGCGGCGTTCGAGCGGGCGAGCGCGGCCTATCAGGCCGTGGGGGACGAGCGGGCGGCGCTGGCGGCGCGTCTGCTCAGCGCGACCGTGCTCCTGTGGATGGGGGGCCAGGCGGACGCCGAGGCGGAGATCAGCGCCTGCATGGAGGCGGCGGAGCGGCTCGGTCTCCTGCTCCTGCAGGGCTGGGCGCAGTCCTATTTGTTGGAGGCGCTCGGGCGGCGGGGGGCGTACGAGGAGATCCGCGAGCGGTGGGAGGTGTTCATGTCCCCCGTGCAGACGTTCGGCAACCCGCAGTTCCTGGCGCAGGCCAAGGTGTCCCTGTCGCGGAGCCTGCTCTTGTCCGGGCAGGCCGAGGCGGCGGAGCAGGAGGCGCGGGCGGCGCTCGAGCTGTGCGGGGAACCGTCGCCCTGGCGCTGCGTGTGTCTGACCGCGCTCGCGCAGGTGCTGGTCGAGCGCGGCCAGGCCGCCGAGGCGCTCGCGTGGGCGCGCGAGGCCATGGCGTTCATCGAGCTGCACGGGGGCTGCACCAAGGGCATCGAGGCCGAGCTGCGGCTCGTGCACGCCGAGGCGCTCGCGGCCACGGGGGACATGGCGGGGGCGCGGGCGGCGATCGGGGCGGCGCGGGCGCGGCTCCACGCGCGCGCCGAGACGATCGAGGAGGACGCGTGGCGGCGGGCGTTCCTGGAGGACGTGAGGGCCCACGTGCGCACGCTCGCGCTCGCGCGCGAGTGGCTCGTGGACTAGAGTCTCGCCACGGACTCGCCGGGGCGTGCGATTCCGAACAGGGCCGTGCCTACGCTGACGCTCGCATCGCATCGGCGCTTCGGGGCCTCTCTCGCCGTCCCACTGAATGCCTGGCTGGCCGTATATTATGAGCTATCGTGCCGCCCACGGCCGATGCGGCTGCAAGGAGCGAACGCGCTGTCATGAATAGAGGAAAGGTCCTATCGGGGGGGGCCGGGCGCTTCGAGATCGAAGAGGTGGCCGCCGCCGGTGGGATGGCGACGGTCTATCGCGCGCGTGAGCAGACCACGGGCCGGCTGGTCGCCATCAAGGTGCTCCGCGGCGGCTCCGCGACGGACGAGCAGCGCATGCAGCGGGAGGCCGAGCTCCTGGCCCACCTGCGCCACCCGGCGATCGTGCAGTACCTCGATCGCGGCCTGACCGAGGAGGCCGAGCCCTTCGTGGTGATGGAATGGCTCGAGGGCGAGACCCTGGCGGAGCGCCTGCTGCGGCAGCGCGGGCTGACGCTGCACGAGAGCCTGGAGCTGGTGCGCGGGGTGGGAGAGGCGCTCGGCGCGGCCCACGCGAGCGGCATCGTCCACCGGGACGTCAAGCCCTCGAACATCTTCCTCCTCGGCGGCGCGATCGGCGCGGTGCGGGTGCTCGACTTCGGGATCGCGCGGCCGGGCTACACGAGCCGCCGCATGACCCAGACCGGGGCGCTCGTCGGCACGCTCGGGTACATGGCGCCCGAGCAGGCGGCGGGCGGTCACGAGCTCGACGCCCGCGCCGACGTGTTCTCGCTGGGCTGCGTGTTCCACGAGTGTCTGACGGGGCAGCCGGCCCTCGCCGCCACCACGGACATGGGCGTGCTGGTCAAGCTCCTGTTCGACGAGACGCCGCGGGTGCGCGCGATCCGGCCCGAGGTGCCGGCGGCGATCGACGATCTGGTGGCGCGGATGATGGCCCGGGACCCGGCCGGCCGGCCGCGCGACGCGAGCCAGGTGCTGCACGAGCTCGCCGCCCTCGCGCTGGCGGATCTGCCGCCACCTCAAGCCGGCCCGGGGGCGCCTCCGGGTCACCTGGCCGCGGGCGCCGAGGTGATCACGAGCCACGAGATGCGCCTCCTCGGCCTCATCGTGCTCCGGCCGCCGGCGCTGTCGAGCCTGCCCCGGCCGCTGCCCCTGCCCACCTCCTCCCGCATCAGCGGCGGCAATCGGGTGCTGCTCGAGTGCCTCCGCGACGCGGTGGCCCCGTTCGGCGCGCAGCTCGAGCGCCTGCCCGATGGCACGGTGGTGGCGGCGCTCCTCGGCAGCTCGAGCGCCACGGACCTGGCGATCCGGGCGGCGCGCTGCGCGCTGGCCATGCGCCGCGCGGCGCCGAGCGCCTCTTTGGGGGTGGCCACGGTGCACACCGAGATGGGGGGCCGGATCTCGCTCGGCGATGCGGTGTCGAGCGTGATGGCGCTCGCCGTGGGCCCGGGGCCGGGAGACGACGAGGACGAGGACGAGGCGTGTGGCCCGGTGGGCATCCGCATCGACGCGGTGACGCGCAACCTGCTCGACGCGCGCTTCGAGGTGGCGCCGGCGCGGGACCGGGCGGGCGGCTACTTCCTGCTCGGGGAGGTCCGCGGCGACTGGACGGCGACGCGGCAGCTGCTCGGTCAACCGACGCCCTGCGTGGGGCGCGAGCGCGAGCTCCTCACGGTGGGGGGCTGCTGGCAGGAGTGCCTGGAGGAGGGGCTGGCACAGGCGATCCTGGTGACGGGGCCGCCGGGGGTGGGCAAGTCGCGGCTCGGGCGGGAGCTCGTGCGCGAGCTGTGGGAGCGCCCCGAGGAGGTCTTGCTGTGGTTCGGGCAGGGCGACTTCATGAGCGCCGACATGCCGCTCGGCCTGCTCGGGCAGCTCGTGCGCCACGCGACCGGGATCCGCGAGGGCGAGTTGCCGGCCGAGCGTCACGTCCGGCTGCTCGACGCGGTGCAGGCGCTCGGGCTCGGCGAGGTGCAGCGGGTCGCGGCCTTCCTCGGCGAGCTGGCGGGCGTGGCCTGGCCGCCGGGGATCGAGGAGCCGCCGCAGCTGCGGGTGGCGCGCCACAACCCCTCGCTGATGGGCACGGAGGTGCGGCGCGCCTTCAGCGAGCTGCTCGGCGCCGCGGTGGCGCAGCGGCCGCTCGCGATCGTGATCGATGATCTGCAGTGGGTGGATCCGCTCTCGGTGCAGGCGCTCGACGCGGTGTTGCGCGACGCCAAGGATCGCCCGCTGCTCATCCTGGCGCTGGCGCGGCCGGAGGTGGGGGAGCGCTATCCCCGCCTGTGGATGGAGCGCCGCCTGCACCACCTGCGGCTGAGCGAGCTGTCCCGGCGCGCGAGCGAGCGGCTGGCGCGGCAGGTGCTCGGGGAGACGGTGGACCCGGGCGTGATCCAGCGCGTGGTGGAGCAGTCGCAGGGCAACGCCTTCTTTTTGGAGGAGTGCCTGCGCGCGGCGGCCGAGGGCCGCGGCGGGGCCCTGCCGGAGACGGTGCTGGCCATGGTCGCGGTGCGGCTCGGCGGGCTCGACACCGAGGCGCGCCGCACGATCCGCGCGGCGAGCGTCTTTGGCGAGGTGTTCTGGGGCGAGGGCGTCGCGGCGCTGCTCGGCGGCGCCGCGAGGTCGCCGCAGGCCGCGCAGGGGGAGACCGAGCGTTGGCTGCAGCTGCTCATGGACTACGAGCTCATCACGCGGCGGCGCGAGAGTCGTTTCCCGGGACAGACGGAGTATGCCTTCCGGCACGCGCTCGTGCGCGAGGCGGCCTACGCGATGCTGACGCCCAAGGACCGCGAGCGGGGCCACCGGCTGGCGGCGGAGTGGCTGGCGGCGGTGGGGGAGCCGGACGCGGCGCGGATCGCGCGGCACCTCGAGCTCGGCCACGAGCGGAAGCACGCCGCGGCGGCCTACGCGAAGGCGGCGGCGCAGGCCTTCAAGCTCGGCGATTGCGACGTGGCGTTCGCGCTCGCCGAGGAGGCGGCGGCGTGCGGAGCGGAGAGCGCGCTGCTCGGCGAGATTCGGCTCATCGAGCTCGGAGTGTGGTTCTGGCGGGGGGACTTCGATGCGGCCCTGCGCGCCGGGGGCGAGGCGCTCGAGCGGCTCACGCCGGCCAGCCCGGCCTGGTTCCATGCGATGTCGCTCATGCTCGATACGGCCTACGTGGCGGGCGCGCACGAGCGGCTGCTCGGGCTCGTGGACCCGCTCGTCCAGACCCCGGTCGCGGACGAGCTGGCCCGGCGCTGGCAGCTGCGCGGGCTGGCGGCGGCGATCACCGCGCTCGTGCGGGTGGGGCAGGTGGAGCGGGCGGCGATGCTGGCCGCGCGGATCGAATCGGCGCTGCTCGAGCGCGAGCTCGAGCCCGAGTTCGCGGGCCGGGTCCATGAGGCGCTCGGGCTGTATCTCCAGGCGCGAGGCGAGCCGAGCCGGGCGCGGTCGGCGCTCCTCCGGGCCGCCGTGGCGTACGAGACCGTGGGCGAGACGTTCGCGGCGACGAACGCGCGGATCGAGGCCGCGCTGGCGATGCTGTGGCTCGGCGGCTACGGACTGGCCGAGACGGAGCTCGTCGCGTGCCTCGCCACGGCGGTGCGCATCGACTCCGCGAACCTGCAGTACTGGGTGAGGTTCTACCAGATGGTGGCGCTGGTGCTGCGCGGGGCCTTCGACGAGGCGCTCGGTCCATTCGCGCAGGTGGAGGCGCGGCTCGAAGCGCTCGGGAACCAGAGCTTCCTGGCGATCGGGAGGATGTACCAGGCCAGCATCTTCCTTGCGCTCGGGCGGTACGAGGAGGCCGAGCGCGCGGCCC
Source organism: Polyangia bacterium (assembly GCA_036263495.1). Taxonomy (GTDB): domain Bacteria; phylum Myxococcota_A; class Polyangia; order Palsa-1104; family SHYY01; genus DATAGU01. The sequence continues at coordinate 17,292 of DATAGU010000346.1, forward strand.
GGGAGGCGGTCGGCCATTGCGTCGCGCCCTCCCCCTGGCGCTGCATGAGCCTCGGCATGCTGGCGCGGGTGCTGCTCGGCACCGGACGGCCCGCGGAGGCGCTCGCCCGGGCGCGCGAGGCCATGGCGCTGCTCGAGGAGCTCGGTACGTGCCCCGAGGGCAAGGAGGCCGAGGTGCGCCTCGTGTATGTGGAGGCGCTCGCGGCCACGGGCGATGCGGCGGGGGCCCGGGCGGCGCTGGCCGCGGCGCGGCGGCGGCTCCGGACGCGCGCCGACATGATCCACGAGGCCGCGTGGCGTCGCTCCTTTTTAGAAGAGGTGAAACCCCACGCGCGCACGCTCGCGCTCGCCCGGGAATGGCTCGGCGCAGAGGAGCGCTAGGTCGAGGTCAGCGCCCGTTGAGGCGCGGCTACATCATGATTTGTTGCCGCCGCGACGGCGGCAGATGATGCGGACGGGCGTGCCCTCGAAGCCGAACTCGGTGCGCAGCTGGTTGGCGAGGTAGCGCCGATACGAGAAGTGCACGCCCTCGGGGTAGTTGACCGACAGCACGAAGGTCGGCGGGTGCGTGCCGGTCTGGGTGATGTAGTAGAGCTTGATGGGGTGGCCGCGGTAGACCGAGGGCGGGTGCCGCTCGACCAGGCCCTCGAAGAAGCGGTTGAGGGCGCCCGTGGTCACCCGGTGCCCGGCCGACTCGTACACCTCGCGCGCGGTTTGGAGGAGCGCGCGCACGCCTTTGCCCGTCTTGGCCGAGCAGTAGGCCACCTTGGCCCAGGGCACGAACTGCAGCTGCCGATCGAGGTCGCGCCGCAGCTTGCGTTCGGTCTCGGCGTCCACGAGGTCGCGCTTGTTGAACGCGATCACGAGGCCGCAGCCCGCCGCGTCGCAGAGGCCGGCGATCTTGGCCTCCTGCTCGCTCACGCCCGCCTCCGCGTCGATCACCAGGATGGCCACGTCGGCCCGGCCCATCGCCTTCTCGGCCATGGCCACGGCGATCTTCTCCATCGCCAGCTCCACGCGCGCCCGCTTGCGGATGCCCGCGGTGTCGATGAGGACGTAGCGCTCGTCGTCGTAGGTGAAGGGCGTGTCCACCGGGTCGCGGGTCGTGCCCGGGGTCGGGTCCACGATCACCCGCTCGTCGCCCACGAGGCGGTTGATGAGCGAGGACTTGCCGGCGTTGGGCCGCCCCACGAGCGCGATGCGGATGGGGCGCTCCGCCTCCGGCTCGGGGAGGTCCGGGACCTCGTCCACGGCCTGGGTCAGGCGGACCAGCGTGGCGTCGAGGAGGTCGCCCACGCCGCGCCCATGGGTCGCCGACACGAAGTGCACCTCGTCGGCGCCGAGCGCGTAGAGCTCGGCCGCGGCCGCCGCCTCGTGGCGCGCCCCGTCCACCTTGTTGCCCACCCACAGGACCGGCTTGCCCGAGCGCCGCAGCACCTCGGCCGCCTGGTGATCGGCCGGGGTCATGCCCTCCTTGGCGTCGAGCACGAGCAGGACCACGTCGGCCTCCTCGACCGCGCGCATCGCCTGGCGCACGATCGCCTGGGCGATGGTGTTGCTCGACGCCTTGGCGGCCTCGATGTCGATGCCGCCCGTGTCCACCACGCGGAAGGCCTTGCCCGCCCAGTCGGCGTCGCCGTAGCGGCGGTCGCGCGTCACGCCCGGCTGGTCTTCGACGATGGCGTTGTGGCCGCCGACGATGCGGTTGAACAGCGTGGACTTGCCGACGTTGGGGCGGCCGACGATGGCCACCACCGGGAGCTTGAGGGGGGTCGTCGGGGGCTGCTCGGGGGGCGGCGTGGCGGGTGTCTCCGGGGGGGTGCTCATTCGTAGCCCATCTTGCGCAGGCCGCGCAGGTCGGTGGTCCACTCGGGCTCGACGCGCACGAACAGCTTGAGGTGCACCGGGCAATCGAGGAGCTGCGAGATCTCGCCCCGCGCCCGCGACCCGATCTCGCGCACCATGCGCCCGCCCTCGCCGATGAGGATGCGCTTCTGGGCCTCCTTCTCCACGTGGATGGCGGCCTCGATGAAGACGTCGGCGGGGTGATCGTCGTGCGCCGGCCGCTCCTCGAAGGTGTCGATGGTGACCGCCACGGCGTACGGCACCTCCTGCCGGGTGAGCAGGAACACCTGCTCGCGCACCATCTCGGCCGCCAGCCAGCGCTCGGCCCGGTCGGTCACCACGTCCTCGGGGAAGAGCCGCTCGCCCTCAGGCAGGACGGCGATGAGCTCGCTCTCGAGGCGATCGACCCCTTCGCCGGTGGTGGCCGAGATCGGCACCAGGGCGCGGAAGGGGTGGGTCTTCTGCCAGGCGTCGAGCACGGGCAGGAGCGCCCGCTTGTCGCGCGCGGCGTCGACCTTGTTGAGCGCCAGCACCGTCGGTTTCTTGTTCTCCTGGAGGGCGCCGAGGAGGAAGCGGTACTCCGCGCCGATCTGGTAGCCCTTCTCCACCGTGCGGGCGAGCCGCTCGCGCTGCGGGGCCTCGATGATGACCAGCACCGCGTCGACCGAGGCGAGCGCGGCGAGGGACTCCTCCCGCATGTAGCGGCCGAGCTCGGTGCGCCGCCCGGTGGCCGCGCGGCCGAGCCCTGGCAGGCCGGGCGTGTCCACGAGGACGAGCTGGGCCTCGGGCGTGTTGTGGATGCCGAGGATGCGGTTGCGGGTCGTCTGCGGCCGCGGCGACGCGATCGCGATCTTCTGCCCGAGGATGCGATTCATGAGCGTCGATTTGCCGACGTTGGGGAGACCGACGATCGCTATGAGACCCGCGCGGAACATCGGCAGGCTCTTATCATACGGGCTGAGAACATCAATCAGTTTGCGGCGTCAGGGCCCACCTCGCGGCCTCGTCGCCCCCGCGCCGGGCTCAACGCCAGCGACGGCGCAGGAAGAGGCCGCCGAGGCCGAGGGTGAGACCGAAGCTCGCCAACCCCAGGAGCAGGGGGCGTTCCCGCACCAGACGCGCCGCGCCGCTCTCCACCACATCGATGCGATCGGCGAGGAGGAGCAGCGCCCAGTGGCTCGTCTTGTGACCGGGGATGCGGTAGGCGAGCCGCCGCACCCGGCCGCTCAAGCCGTGCGGCGGCACGGTCGTGCCGAACACCGGCGTCGGGCCGGGCGGCGTCGTGACGTGCACGATCGGCACGTCGGCCACCTGCTGCTCGGGCCGCGCGCCGAGCGCGGGCGGGATCGGCCGCTCCATGGGCACGCCCGGACGCTGCTCGGGCCGCGCGTCCGCGCCCCAGCCCGGGACGCGTGAGGCCGCGGGGGGCTTCGCCGGGGTGTCAGTCCTCAGTTCCTGATCCATGTCCGTCTCCCTTCGTCTTTGTCGTTGCCCGAGGTCTGGCCCCTCAGGCCGCGGCCTGCTCGGGGATGAGCACGCACTTCACGCACCCGTCAAGCTTGCGCGCGAACAGCTCGTAGGCGTGCGGCGCCTCGTCGAGCGGCAGGCGATGGGTGATGATCCCCCGCGGCTCGATGCGGCCGGCGCGGATGTGCTCGAGCAGGCGCGGCATGTAGCGCCGCACGTTGCACTGGTTCATGCGCAGCGTGAGGCCCTTGTTCATGGCCACGCCGATGGGGATCACGTTCCACGGCGGGCCGTAGACACCGATGATCGAGATGCGGCCGACGCGGCGCACGGCGTGGATGGCCCACTCGAGCGCGGTGGCGCGTCCGCCCTGGAGGAAGAGGTTGCCGAGGAGGCTGTGGCGCGCCGAGCCGCTGGCCTCGAGCCCCACGGCGTCGATGCACACGTCGGGGCCACGGCCATCGGTCAGGCGCTTGAGCTCCAGCACTGGATCGCAGCGCCGGAAGTCGACGGTCTCGGCCTGCGCGTAGCGCTCGGCCATCTCGAGCCGGTAGTCGACGTGATCGATGGCGATGACCCGGCCGGCGCCGAGCAGCCAGGCCGACTTCATGGCGAACAGGCCCACCGGCCCGCAGCCGAACACGGCCACGGTCTCGCCCGGCTGGATCTCGCCCATCTCCGCCGCCTGGTAGCCGGTGGGCAGGATGTCGCTCAGGAAGAGCACCTGCTCGTCCTCCATGTCGTCGGGGATCTTCATGGGCCCGACGTCGGCGAAGGGGACGCGCACGTACTGCGCCTGGCCGCCGTCATAGCCGCCGGTGGTGTGCGAGTAGCCGTACACGCCGCTCGTCAGATCGCTCGCCGGGTTCGAGTTCTCGCAGTTGGCGTACAGGCTGCGGAGACAATAGAAGCAGGTACCGCACGAGATGTTGAAGGGGACCACCACGCGGTCCCCCGGCACGAGCGAGCGCACGGCCGAGCCGACCTCCTCGATCACGCCGGTGAACTCGTGGCCGAAGGTGCAGCCGACGCGGGTATCGGGCACGAGGCCGTGGTAGAGGTGCAGGTCCGAGCCGCAGATGGCGCTGCGGGTGACGCGCACGATGGCGTCGCCGGGGTGCTCGATGCGCGGTCGCGGTTTGTCGATGATCCGCAGTCGCTTGGGGCCGAGGTAGCTGATGGCGCGCATGCCGATGCCTCCGTCGTGAGGGGCCTCTAGATGACGTGACGGAGGGCCGTGCAAGGCATGGACCGCGGGGCCACCGGGGTCATGGGCCGCGTTTGACGCGCCCGCCGCCCCGGCTATCATTCGCTCCTTTTGTGGGAGAGAACCATGGCGACGGAGTACCAGCCCGAGGACATTGAGACGAAGTGGCAGCGGCACTGGGAGGAGACCCAGGCCTTCCGCGTGCCGGACGACGATCCGCGACCCAAGTACTACCTGCTCGAGATGTTCCCGTATCCCTCGGGCAAGCTGCACATGGGGCACGTGCGCAACTACACGCTCGGCGACGTGGTGGGGCGCCAGCGGCGCATGCGCGGTTTCTCGGTGCTGCACCCGATCGGCTGGGACGCCTTTGGTCTGCCGGCCGAGAACGCGGCCATCAAGAACAAGCGCCACCCCGCGGACTGGACTTATTCGAACATCGCGTTCATGCGCCAGCAGCTGCACCGCATCGGGGTCGGCTACGACTGGGCGCGCGAGATCGCCACCTGCCACCCCGGCTATTACCGCTGGCAGCAGCTCATGTTCGTGCGCCTGTTCAACAAGGGGCTGGCCTATCGCAAGGGCGCGCGCGTCAACTGGTGCCCCTCGTGTCAGACCGTGCTCGCCAACGAGCAGGTCGAGGGCGGGCAGTGCTGGCGCTGCAGCTCGCGCGTCGAGCAGCGCGACATGGAGCAGTGGTTCCTCCGCATCACGGACTACGCCGAGGAGCTCCTCAAGGCGCTCGACGGGCTGGAGGGCCGCTGGCCGGACATGGTGCTGACCATGCAGCGCAACTGGATCGGCCGCTCGCAGGGCACCGAGATCGAGTTCCCGCTCGAGGAGGCGGACGCGGCGGCGACCGGGGCGCGCGGCGTCTCGGTCTACACCACGCGGCCGGACACGCTCTTCGGGGTCACCTTCCTGGCCATGGACCCCTCGCACGAGATCGCGCGCAAGCTCGCCGCCCGCCACGGCCGCGCCAAGGAGCTGGAGGCGTTCATCGAGAAGTGCTCGGTGGCCGAGAGCCTGCGCACCGACGCGGATCGTGACGAGGAGAAGCTCGGCATGTTCCTCGGCGCCTATTGCCGCCATCCGTTCACGGGCGAACGCGTGCCGCTCGTGGCGGCCAACTACGTCGTGGCCGAGTACGGCTTCGGCGCGGTGATGGGCGTGCCGGCGCACGATCAGCGCGACTTCGAGTTCGCGCGCACCGTGCCGCTCGACGGGGAGAAGAGCATCGCCGTGAAGGTCGTGATCCAGCCCCCGGGGGATGCCATGCCCCTGCGCGGCGAGGAGATGACCGAGGCGTACGTGGAGCCCGGGGTGCTGGTGGGCTCGCCCGGCTTCGAGGGCCTGGCCTCGACCGACGCCATCACGAAGATCTCGGAGGAGGTGGAGCGCCGGGGGCTCGGCAAGCGCACGGTGCGCTACCGCCTGCGCGATTGGCTCATCTCGCGGCAGCGCTACTGGGGCGCTCCCATCCCGATGCTGCACTGCGAGCGCTGCGGCGTGGTGGCCGAGCGCGAGGATCGGCTGCCGGTGGTGCTGCCCGAGGACGTCGAGCTGACCGGGGAGGGCGGCTCACCGCTCGGGCGGCATCCGACCTTCTCCAAGGCCACCTGCCCGGCGTGCGGCGGACCAGCGCGGCGCGACACGGACACGATGGACACCTTCGTGGACTCCTCGTGGTACTACCTGCGCTTCGCCACGCCGCGGCTCGAGACGGCGCCGGTGGGCGCGAAGGAGGCGCAGCGCTGGATGCCGGTGGACCAGTACATCGGCGGCATCGAGCACGCCATCTTGCACCTCATCTATGCGCGTTTCTTCCACCGGGTGATGCAGGACGTGGAGCTCCTGCCACGCGACATCGGCCGCGAGCCGTTCGCGCACCTCCTCAACCAGGGCATGGTGTGCCTCTACTGCGAGAAGTGCCAGCGCTCGCACGCCATGTCGAAGAGCCACGGCAACACCATCGACCCCGAGGAGATGGTGAAGAAGTACGGGGCGGACGCGCTGCGGCTGTTCATGATGTTCCTCGGTCCGCCGCAGGCGCAGTTCGACTGGAAGGACGAGGGGCTCGAGGCGGCCTGGCGCTTCCTCGGCCGGGTCTGGCGCGCGGTGGACGGGGCGGCCGAGCGCCTGCAGGGCGCGGCGGGCGGCGGCAACCGGCAGGCGGCGGCAGGCACGGCCACGCACAAGCTGCGGGTGCGCACGCACCGGACCATCAAGTCCGTGACCGAGGACATCGAGAACCGGCTGCAGCCGAACACGGCGATCGCGCGGCTCATGGAGCTCACCACCCAGCTCACCGAGCACCTGGCCCAGGGCGCGGCGGCGGAGTTCGATGCCGCGGCCGTGCGCGAGGCCGCCGAGACGCTGGTGCTCCTGCTCGGGCCGCTCACGCCGCATCTGGCGGAGGAGCTGTGGGAACGGCTCGGTCACACCGGCGCGGATCGCGTGCTCGATCACGCCTGGCCCGGCTATGACGACGCGCTCCTCGCGGGCGAGCGCATCCAGATCGCCGTGCAGGTCAACGGCAAGCTGCGCGCGAACCTGGAGGTGGAGCCCGACATCGCCGAGGAGGACCTCAAGGCGCGCGCGCTCGCGCACCCCGGCGTGCAGTCGCACGTGGGCGGCAAGACCCCGCGCCGCATCGTGGTGGTCCCCGGACGTCTCCTCAACGTGGTGCTCTGACCCGCCCGAATCTCCCTCTGGCTTGCTCCTCCCCTCCCGCGCCACTATGTAGCTCACCATGAGCGTCCTCCTGGTCGCCAGCCTCCTCGCGGCAGCCGGCGTGGCCGGCGGCCTGATGAGCCGGCCGCGACGTCGCGGGGTCGACTACCAGGAGCTCCTCCACGGCTCGCGCGTCCCGATCCGCAAGGTGGTGGCCGGGCAGCCGGCCAAGATCAGCGGCCGGGTGCGGCTCACCGGGCCTCCCCTGGTGGCGCCGCTGACCGGCCGGCGTTGTGCCGGCTACGAGGTGGAGGTGCGCGAGCGCGAAGATGCATGGCAGCGCATCGTGGCCGAGGTGGCGGGCACGGACTTCCTGGTCGAGGACCCTGAAGGCGGGACCGCGCTCGTCAAGGCGGAGCAGGCGCTGCTGGTCCTGGCCGAAGACGGCGAGGCCGCGGTGAGCGGCCTGGCGCTCGCCGATAGGCTGATCGCCCTCCTCCAGCGGCAGGGCCGCATGCGCGAGGTGGAGCTGCAGTACGACCTCGAGGATCTCTACTTCGTCGAACGCATCCTGGCGCCGGGCAAGCGGGTGTCCGTGGTGGGCGTGGGCGGCTGGGAGCCGAACACCGACCCACAGGCCGCCCACAGCTATCGCGCGATGGCCGAACGCCTGGTGCTACGCGCCCAGGGACCGGGCAGCCTGCTCATCTCGGACGACCCCGCGGTCATCGGCTAGGTCGCGGAGAGGAGGGTTCCGTCACTCGGTGACCTGGATGGCGTGATAGTTCTTCTTCCCGCGGCGCAGGAGGACCTTCCCCTCCTTGATGTCCGCGAGCCCGACCCGCCGCTCCCCATCCCCGACCCGTTCTTCATTGATGTAGATGCCCCCGCCGGCGATCTCGCGCCGCGCCGCGCTCTTGGACGGGCACAGCTGGGTCTTGACCAGCAGGTCCACGAGCAGCACCCCCTCACCCGCGAACACACTCTGTGGCTCCGTCGAGGTCGGGGCCGACGCCGGCACGCTCATCCCCGCCTCCCCGCCACGGCGCCCAAACAGCGCCTGCGTGGCCTCCTCCGCCTTGCGCGCCTCCTCAGCTCCGTGCACGAGGGTCGTCACTTCGCGGGCCAGCACCCGATGCCCCTCGCGCTTTTCCGGCGCGGACCGGACCGACTCCTCCAGGTCGAGGATGGTCCGCTCGTCGAGGAACGTGTAGAAGCGGAGGAACCGCCCCACGTCCCGGTCATCGGTCTGGATGAAGAACTGATAGAGCTCGTAGGGGCTCGTGCGCTCGGCGTCGAGCCAAACCGTCCCGCGCTCGGTCTTGCCGAACTTCTGCCCCGACGCCGTGGTCACGAGCGGCAGCGTGATCCCGTAGGCCGTCCCCTGGCGCAGGCGCCGGATGAGATCGATCCCTGCCGTGATGTTCCCCCACTGGTCGCTGCCCCCGACCTGCAACTTGCAGCCGTACCGATCATGGAGCCAGAGGAAGTCATAGGCCTGGACCAGCATGTAAGAGAACTCGGTGTAAGAGATCCCATGTTCCCGCGTCTCCAAACGGGCGCGCACCGAATCCTTCTGCAGCATCATGTTGACGCTGAAGTGCTTGCCCACGTCGCGTAGAAACTCGAGATATCCGAGGCCGCGGAACCAGTCGTGATTGTTGACCAGCTCGGCGCCTCCGGCCTTGAAATCGAGGAAGCGCTCGAGCTGGCGGCGAATGCCGGCCACGTTCCGCTCCAGCTCCTCGATCGAGAGCAGCTTGCGCTCCTCGGTCTTGCCGCTCGGATCGCCGATCATCCCGGTCGCGCCGCCCACGAGCGCGATGGGTCGATGACCGGCCAGCTGGGCGCGCCGCAACGTCAGGATCGGGACCAGACTGCCCACGTGGAGACTGTCGGCCGTCGGATCGAAGCCCGCATAGAGCGTCATCGGGCCCGCCTGCAGGATGTCTTCGAGCGCCGGATCGGTCGATTGCTGCAGCAATCCACGCCATGACAGTTCTCGGACGAAGGACATGGCCCCTAGGTACCGTCAGCCCCTGGGAAATGCAATAGGCGGCGGTCCCCCGTTTCCGTGGCGCTTTACGAAGATGTCTGAATGTTACTGCGGTGAATCCAGGGCCGTTTCCAGCGCGGGGAGGAAGATGCTGTGGGGATAGCGGGCGCGGAACTGGAGGGCGCGGGCGCGGGCCGTATCCAGCTCCCCCTTCTGGGCCAGCGCCCGGATCGCGAGGCTGTCGCGCTCCTCGGCCAGCTGTCCGTGGGGGAACAGGTGAGCGTGATGCGCCGTGAGCTTCAGGGTCTGGCCCATGTCGCCTTGCATCAAGGCGGTGCGAGCCCGATCCAGGAGGGCCCGTTCGGCGGCGAGCGCTTCGGGCGTCGGGGTGGCAGGATGGTGATGCGGCGAGACCCCCGGCGAGAGCGTGGGTGCGTCCGCGGCGATCTGGCCGGTGGGGTGGTTCTCGAGAGGCGTGGGCGCTGGCACCACCGGTGCGGGCTCTTTCGGCAGCGGCTGGGCCAGGGGCACGCCCGGCGACGAGGCCACGGGCGGCGGCGGCACCGCGGTAGGGCCGGGGCGCAGGGCCAGATAGGTGCCGGTGCCGAGCACGAGCGCGCCGACCAGGCCAGCGCCGAGCTTGAAGAGGGCCGGAGAGCCGAGCCAAGGCGCCGTGGTCGGCGCCGCGGCCGCAGGCGCGGACGCCGGTGCGGACGCCGCGGCGGCGCTCCCTCCCAGGCCGGCGACACCCAGCGTGATCGCCAAGCGGGCGCGGACCCGGGAGCGCACCTCGGGAGCGGGCTCGGGGGGACGACGCTCGCACTCGAGCAGCACCTCCAGATCGGGAGGCAGGGGCTTGAGGTCATGGTCGATCATGGTGTGCTCTCTCCGGGCCGTCGACGGCGAATGGCGGCGGCGAATTGCTGGCGCGCGAGGCGGAGGCGCGAATAGCAGGTGTTCAGGGGCACGGCGAGCGCCAGGGCGATCTCCGGCATGGCGTGCCCATCGAGGTCGTGCATGACGAACACGGCGCGGCGGTCGAGGTCCAGCGTGGCCAGCGCCTCCTGGATGAGGCGGCGCTGCTCCGCCGTGGCGACCTGTTCATCGGCCGTGGGCGCCGTGGCGGCGATGTCGCATTCGCCGGGCACCTCGAACCGGTGCCGCGCGCGGCGCCGATAATCGGACGCCACGCGAAAGGCGATGCCGAAGAGCCACGGGCGCAGGGGGCGCGCGGTGTCGTAGTCGGGCCAGGTCCGGTGCAGGACCATGAAGACGTCGTGGCACAGGTCTTCCCGATCGCGTTCGGGCACGCCGAGCCGGCGCAGCGCATGCCAGACGTACGAGAACTGGGCCTCGTAGAGGGCCTCGAACTCGGCCTCCGACAGCGGAGGCGAGGGGAGGCTCTGGCGCTGTGCCGCCTGCTTCACACCGGAAGATTGGGATGAAACCGGTGGATCCGTCATGCCCGGCGCGCTCGGGACACTCCTCGCTTTCTTGGACATGTATACGGTAATTCTCCTGCGGTTCCCGTGGCCCGCTCCGATGGCGAGACGGCGAAGGGCCCCCCGTGCCCGTGCCGATGCCTGTGCCTGGCCAGGAGATTAGCTTGACCGGCCACGGCTGGGATCGCTACTTTCCAGCGCCGTGAAGCTGGCGGCGACCATCCGCGGCACCACCTATCCCTTCCGCGACTTACGCGAGGTCTTTGCCAAGGCCAACGAAGAGAAGTCGGGCGACCGCCTGGCCGGCATCGCGGCGGCGAGCGCGGTCGAGCGCGTGGCGGCCAAGCTCGTGCTCTCCGAGGTGCGCCTCGAGGAGATCTACGAGACCCCCCTCATCCCGCCCGAGACGGACGCCGTCACCCGCCTCATCCAGGACGAGGTGAACCGCCCCGTCTACCAATCGGTAAAGTCCTGGACCGTGGGCCAGCTGCGCGAGCACGTGCTGGACGAGGCGGTGACGGGCCCCGACCTCCTGCGCCTCGGGCGCGGCCTGACGAGCGAGATGATCGCCGCGTGCGCCAAGCTGATGTCGAACCTCGACCTCATCACCGCGGCCAAGAAGATCCGGGTGGTGGTGCGCGCCCACAACACGCTCGGGCTGGCCGGGCGCCTGTCCCTGCGCCTGCAGCCCAACCACCCCCAGGATTCGATCACCGGCATCCTGGCGTCCCTCAAGGAAGGGCTCTCCTACGGCTCGGGGGACGCGGTGCTCGGGATCAACCCCGTGACCGACGGCGTGCCGCAGACGCGGGACATCCTCAACGCCACCCAGGACTTCATCGACGCCTGGCGGATCCCCACCCAGAACTGCTGCCTCGCCCACGTGACCACGCAGATGAAGGCCCTCAACGAGGGCGCGCGCCTCGGGCTCATGTTCCAGTCCCTGTGCGGCAGCGAAAAAGGGCTCAAGGCCTTTGGCGTGACCATCCCCATGCTCGAAGAGGCCTGGGACATGACCCGCAAGCTCGGGCAGGCGACCGGGCCCAACGTCATGTACTTCGAGACCGGCCAGGGCTCGGCGCTCTCGGCCGACGCGCACCACGGCTGCGATCAGCTCACCCTGGAGGCGCGGAACTACGGCCTGGCGCGCCACTTTCAGCCGTTCCTGGTGAACACGGTGGTGGGCTTCATCGGGCCCGAGTACCTCTATGACGCGCGCCAGATCACGCGCGCCGGCCTGGAAGATCATTTCATGGGCAAGCTCCACGGCCTGCCCATGGGGTGCGACGCCTGCTACACCAACCACGCCGACTGCGATCACAACGATCTCGAGAACCTGGAAGTGCTCCTCGCCACCGCTGGCTGCAACTTCTTCATGGGGCTGCCGATGGGCGACGACGTGATGCTCAACTATCAGTCGTCGAGTTTTCATGACGGGGCGACGCTCCGGCAGCTGCTCGGCCTGCGGCCAGCGCCGGAGTTCGAGGCCTGGCTCGAGGAGATGGGCCTCATGAAGGACGGCCGGCTGACCACCCGCGCGGGGGATCCGAGCATCTTCGGGTAGCGGGCCCGGGGCCCCCCACAACGCTGGCCATTGGGCGGCGAGCCGGCGTAAGATCGGAATCATGCAGCGCATCTGCGTCTTCTGCGGTTCCTCCCTCGGGGAAGAACCGGAATATCTGGCGGCCGCCCGCTTGCTCGGCCGTACGCTGGCCACCCGCGGCATCGCGGTGGTCTATGGCGGCGCGCGGGTGGGCCTGATGGGCGCCATGGCCGACGCTGCGCTCGCCGAAGGCGGCGAAGTGATCGGGGTGATGCCGCGCTTTCTCCAGCGCAAGGAGATCCAGCACGTGCGCCTGACGAGCCTCGAGCTCGTGGACTCGATGCACGAGCGCAAGGCCCGCATGAGTGAGCTGGCGGACGGCTTCATCTCGCTGCCGGGTGGGCTCGGGACCCTGGAGGAGCTGTTCGAGGTGCTGACCTGGGGGCAGCTCGGGCTGCACAAGAAACCGTGCGGCATCCTGAACATCAACGGCTTCTTCGACCCCCTCCTGGAGCTGCTCGACAAGGCGGTCGCGGCCGGCTTCTTGCGGCAGGAGCATCGCGCGCTCCTGCATGCCGACAAGAATATCGAGCCGCTGCTAGGGAAGCTCGACAACCACGTGCATCCCGGCGTGGAGAAGTGGCTGCGTCCCGGTCAGACCTGAGCCGCATCCCCCGCCTGGGCTCAGTGCACATCAGCACCCCGGCCGTACCATCCTTCACTTCCATCTCCCCCTCCCACGAGTTGCGCAACGCCCTGGAACGATGGGTGCTGCCGCCGAAGGTGGGAAATCCCCTGTGAAAACGGGAACTCCCCCTGCGACAGGGGGAACTCCCCGCGCGAAAGAGGGTCCTCCCCGCGCGAAAGGGGGTCCTCCCCGCGCGAGAGAAGGTCCTCCCCGCGCGAAAGAGGGTCCTCCCCGCGCGAAAGAGGGTCCTCCCCGCGCGAGAGAGGGTCCTCCCCGCGCGAAAGAAGGTCCTCCCCCTGCGAAAGAGGGCCCTCCCCCGCCCTGTGACCGACCTCCCCAGCTCATCCCACCCCTTTCCACTTTTTTCCCGCCCCCTGTCACGTTTCGCCGAGCTGCCTCGTCCCGTGGGTGGAGGTGGCCTCATGAAAGAGAGAATCCTGGTCCTTGGTGCCGGTTATGCGGGACTCCTGGCGGCCTTGCGCACGGCCAAGCAGACGCGAGGACGCGCCGAGGTGATGCTGGTGAGCGCGGATGACACGTTCTGTGAGCGGATCCGACTCCATCAACTCGCCGCGGGGGCGCGGCTCGAACGCCGCCCGATCCAGTCCCTCTTGGCCGGCACGGACGTGCGCTTCCGCAAGGGCCTGGTCCGCGAGCTGCGGCCAGCCGCCGGGGAAGTGCTGATGGACGGCGAGCGGCTCGGCTATGACCGGTTGATCTATGCGCTCGGCAGCCAGGTGGACGTGGCCCGCGTGCCCGGGGTGCGCGAGCACGCCTACACCCTGGATGCGGGCTCAGCCCGGCGGCTCAGCATGGCGCTGCCGGACGTGGCGGGCCGCGGCGGGCACCTGCTCGTGGTGGGCGGCGGGCTGACCGGCATCGAGGCCGCGAGCGAGCTCGCCGAAGCCTACCCCACGCTGCGCGTGACCCTCCTGTGCCAGGGCGAGCTGGCGCCCCTGCTCTCCGGCCGGGGGCAGTCCTACATCCGCCGCGCGCTCACCCAGAAAGGTGTGGCGCTTCAAGAGCACATGGTCGTGCAGGCCCTCGAGCCGGGCGTCGCTCACAGCGGCCCCGGCGGCAAGACGACCCTCGCCTTCGACCTCTGCGTGTGGGCGGGCGGCTTCGTGGCGCTGCCGCTCGGCCGGGAGGCGGGGCTAGCGGTCAACGAGCGCAACCAGATCCTCGTGGATCCCTGGCTGCGCGCGCTCTCCCAGCCGGCCATCTACGTGGCGGGCGACGCGGCGGCGCCGGCCGAGTCGGTGGGCGCCCCCATCCTCATGACGTGCAAGACCGCCATGCCCCTCGGCGCGCACGCGGCCGACAACGTCAGCCGCGCCGTGCTCGGCAAGCCCGAGGCGCGCTTTGGCTTTGGCGACACCGGCGTGTGCGTGAGCCTCGGGCGGCGCGACGCCCTCATCCAGGTCATGCGCCAGGACGGCCGCCCCACGGACCGCGTCTTCACCGGCCGCGTCGGCGCGTGGATCAAGGAACGGATCTGCCGTCTCACCGTGACCATGCTTCGCGCCGAGCGCCATGACTGGTGGCGCTATCGCTGGCGCAGCGCGCCGGCGGGCGCGGCCGAGCGGCCCGCGCTCGAGGCCGCCAAGACCCCGCGTATCGCGGCATGATGGAGGCCATGGAGGCAGACACCTTCACTGTGTCCTCCGCGAGCGATGTCATGGCCGCACATGGAAGGGGAACGAAGGGAGGCCGAAAAGCCGCCGGTTTTTCCTATCCCCTCCTCTATAGTTGAAGGAGTGACAGGAGGTAAGCCGGCCATGTCCGATCCCAAGCGTCCGCCGCATTCGGCGCAAGTAGGCCCTGCTCGAAACGTGCAGCCCGCGGTGGAGCGAGCACGGCCGCCGCATCCGGCGACACTACAGCGGCGCGAGCAATCGGGAGCGCCGCCGCCGCATCCGGCGACAGTGCAGAGGAAGGCCGCGCAGCGATCGAGTCTGCCGGTGAAGCCGCTGCATCCGGCGACGCTACAGCGGCGCGAGCGACCGGGGGCGCTGCCGTCGCATCCGGCGACACTGCAACGCAAGCCCATGGACGCCGACCTCCCCATGAATCGTTCTCACTGCAGGCAGAGCGATCCTGGAGCGGGAGGAGATCTCGAGTGGCAGGGGGAAAACGCTGTTTGTTGTTCCTGCCCCTCGTGCAACGGCAGTCATGGTGTGAAGCCCGGACATCAATTCACCACGGTACAACAATCAAGGAAACCGAAGAGTACCAAGCCCAAGCAGGTAAAGATACCGGCCTGGCTAAAAACATGGCGTAACATCAGGTGCTACGCGAACGACACAGCGCAAGCAATGGATAGACGTATGACCAACGAGGAGATAGAAGAGTATTTGACGAGATTCATAAAAGAAGAGCACAGCAAGGGGGTCAGAGGGCATTGCAGCGACGGTTTAGGCAACCCTGGAAAACAGAACCAGCAAACCACGGATGATCTCGTCATATTCCATAGTTGGCATCGTGAGAATCGTCCTTGGTGAGAGGCCCCGGATCGAATATCCCTTCGGCCGCACCCCCTCTGCGCAGGATCGTCGCCAGACCTCTTCGATGCGTCGATGCATGGGGTGGCCACGGAGGAGCAGGCGCCCCCACAGACGTCCTCTTTCGCTCGTCGATCAGGGGGGCAGCGACCTTCGCCCGAGGCCCTACCTCTCGATAGGCGCGTCCTTGGCCGTCACGTTCCCGGCTTCCAGGTCGACGTCCTCTCACTCCAGCGCCCGCTGTTCGCCCCTCCGGAGCCCCGCAACCCAAACCGTCTCCCAAGGTAGCGGTGGAGGGTTTGAGGTCCGACTCGCAGCCGCCAAACCGCCGCGTCTCGCGGCATGAGGGAGGTCATGGAGGCAGACACCTTCGCGGCCCACCGCCCGCTCCTCCTCGGTCTCGCGTATCGCATGCTCGGCAGCCACGCCGAGGCCGAGGACGTGGTGCAGGAGGCGTTTTTGCGCTGGCACGCGGCGCCGCAGGCCACGGTCACGACGCCGCGCGCCTACCTGGCCACGGTCGTCACCCACCTCTGCCTGGACCAGCTCAAGTCGGCGCGGGCACGGCGCGAAGAGTACGTCGGCCCCTGGCTCCCCGAGCCCGTGCTCACCGATCTCAGCGCGCTCACGCCGGTGGCGAGCCCGGATTCGAGCGCGACCCTCGGCGAGCGGCAGACCCTCTCCCTGGCCTTCCTCGTCCTCCTCGAACGGCTCTCGCCCCTCGAGCGCGCCGCCTACCTGCTCCACGAGGTGTTCGACTACAGCCACGCCGAGGTCGGGGAGATCCTGGGCAAGGAGGAGGCGACCTGCCGCCAGCTCTATCACCGCGCCCAGCAGCACCTGGCCAAGGGCCGGCCGCGCTTTGCGCCCTCCCGCGAGGAGCACGAGCGGCTGCTCATGACCTTTCTCCAGGCCATGGGGCAGGGAGATCTCGCCAGCCTGCGCACGCTCCTCGCCACTGAGGCGACCGCGTGGTCCGATGGCGGCGGCAAGGTGAACGCGGCGCGCAAGCCCGTACGGGGCGCGGACGCGGTGGCGCGCCTGTTCGTGGGCCTGTCGCGCAAGGCGCAGGGCCTGCCGCTCGAATATGCGATGGCCGAGGTCAATGGCTGGCCCGCGTTGATCGTGCGTCAGGGCGGACGGCCCTTCATGGTGCTGTCCTGCGAGAGCGATGGGACGCGCATCCACAATTTCTATGTGGTCCTCAACCCAGACAAGCTGCGCCTCGCGGCGCTGCCGCCCCCCGCGGTCTGACATCTGATGGCCCCCTCAGCGGGCCTTCATCGCCTTCTCGATCAGGCCCGCGAGCAACGTGCGGTGACAGCGCTTCGGGTCCACGCAGTGCGATGAGCAGAGCAGGGTGAGGGTCTCGCCCGCGGCCACCCGCCGGGCCAGCTCGGCGATGCGCTCGCCCTGCGCCTTCATCTCCGCCAGGTAGCGCGGCCGGAACTCGGCAAAGCCGAGCGGTGGGCCGGACTTGCCGTAGAGGGCCGCGTGCAGCTCGCGGCTCGGACCGAGGTCCTTCCACCACGCGTCCCAGGTCTCGTCCGTCTTGCGCACGCCGCGCGGCCGGTAGCGGCACACGAGCAGGCGAAAACCATCGTCCTCTTCGATGGGATCGTTCCAGCGCTTGGTGCGGATGGGCATGGCGCGGCCTACCGTATCACTGCTCGCGGACCCCACGGTTCGCCGCCCGGGATGCGGCCCGGCGCCGGCTCTCCCGATCGCCGTTTCCTCATGTAATCATCGGTTCCTGGCGGCCTCTGCTGCTAACATCCGCCCGGCTACCCCAAGGCCCAAGGCCCAAGGCCCGACCACGGAGCAACGATGGATTTTTATGACCTCAGGCCCGGCATCACCATCGACGACAGATTCGAGATCGTGAGCCTGGCCGGGCGCGGGGGTGCAGGGGTGGTCTTTCGGGCCCTGGATCGCATGACAGGCGCCCCGGTGGCGCTCAAGGTCCTGCCGCCGGCCTCGTCGGACGACGGGGTGGACCGCATGCAGCGGGAGGCGCGGGTGCTGGCCGCGCTGCGCCATCCCCGCATCGTGAGCTACATCGCCCACGGGCACCTGCCGCAAGAGCGCAACTTCCTGGTCATGGAGTGGCTCGAGGGCGTGGATCTGCGCCAGCTCCTGCAGGGGCGGCAGCTCTCCCTCGAGCAGAGCCTGGCGATCCTGCGCGGGGTGGCCGAGGGGCTGGCCGCGGTGCATCGCCGCGGCATCGTCCACCGCGACGTCAAGCCGAGCAACCTCTTTGTCCGCGATGGCCGCATCGACCGCGTCATGCTGATCGACTTCGGCGTGGCGCGCAGCCAGAGCATGGGCTGGACCCTCACGCAGACGGGGCAGGTCATCGGCACGCTGTGCTACATGGCGCCCGAACAGGTGCGCGGCGAGCGGAACCTCGGCCCGACGGTCGATATCTTCGCCCTCGGGTGCGTGCTGTACGAATGTCTGACCGGTCACCCGCTCTTCGGTGGGCAGCACCCGGTCGACGCCGTGGCGCGGTTCTCGGCCGAGGATCCGCTGCAGTTCTTCCATAGCTGGACGGGAGGGCCTGGCCCGGCGCTGATCGATCTCCTGCGGCGGATGCTGGCCAACGACCCGGCCGCCCGCCTGCGCGACGGCGGCGCCCTGCTCGATGCGCTGGAGGCGCTCGGCTCGGACACGATCGCGGAGATCGAGCAGGCGCCGGTCACCCCGGCCCTGTTCCCGAGCGGGCAGGAGCAGCACCTGCTCACGTTCATCCTGGCGGTGCCGCAGCGGCTCATGAAGGATCCCGACGCGACCTCCTCGCAGAAACGTCGCGATCCCCGCTGGCCCGAGGTGGAGGCGCTCATGAAGCTCCACCGCACGCGGCTCGACCTCCTCGCCAACGGCATCTTCATCGTCAGCCCGACCCGGACCCGCCTCACCCCCGCGGATCAGGCGGTCTACATGGCGCGCCTCGGTCTCATGCTGAAGGAGTGTCTGCCGAACTGGGGCCTGGCCGTGACCACGCTGCGCGGCGCGGTCGCGGGCCTCCAGCCCGTCGGCAAGGCGCTCTGGGTGGGGGCCGACATCCTGCGCGCGGCCTGGCACGAGAACCACCGGGACAGCCTCGCGGTCATCTGGCTCGATGAGCTCACGGCGCGGCTCCTCGACACGCACTTCCACGTGCGCCGGGTCCAGCACGACACCTACGTGCTCGACGCCGAGCGCAGCTCGCCCGACCAACAGCGCCTCCTCCTCGGCCGGCCGACGCCTTGCGTGGGGCGCGACAACGAGCTGTTTCTGCTCGAGGCGATCCTGACCTCGGTGAGGGAGGATCCGGGGGCGCGGGCGGTGCTCGTGTTGGCGCCGCCGGGGCAGGGCAAGTCGCGGCTGCGGCACGAGTTCGTGCGCCGGCTCAAGGCCTCGGAGCGGCCCGTGGAGGTGCTGTTCGGGCGCGCCGATCCGGTGCGCGCGGGCGTGCCCCACGCGCTGCTCACGAGGGCCATCCTCGGCCTGTGCGGGCTCCTCGAGCCGGCCGAGGGGCAGGTCGGACGCCTCGAGCCCTTCGTCGAGCGCATCGGGCGCCACGTGGCGGCCGAGGACCGGCAGCGGATCGTGGAGTTCCTCGGCGAGCTGTGCGGGCTCCACTTTCCGGACGCGGAGAGCCCTCGGTTGCGGGCCGCCCGGCAGGAGCCGCACCTCATGAGCGAGCAGCTCGAGAACGCCTGGCTCGATTTCTTGCGGGCCGAGTGCGCCGTGCACCCGGTGCTGCTCGTGCTCGAGGATCTGCACTGGTCGGACGTGAACACGGTGCGCCTCGTGGACGTGGCGCTGCGCGAGTTCGAGGACCGCCCGCTCATGGTGCTGGCCCTGGCGCGGCCCGACGTGAAGGAGGTGTTCCCGCAGCTCTGGGAGGGCCGGAACGTGCAGGAGCTGCGCCTCGGCGGCCTGCCGCGACGGGCCTGCCCGCAGCTCATCAAGGAGACGCTCGGCGAGCGCGCCACGGCCGAGGTGGTGGAGCGCATCGTGCGCCAGGCGGGGGGCAACGCGCTGTTCCTGGAGGAGCTCATCCGAGCGGCGGCCGAGGGCAAGGCCGAGGAGCTGCCGGAGACCGTGCTGGCCATGATCGAGGCGCGCCTGTGGCGGCTCGACCCCGAGGCGCGTCGCATCCTGCGCGTGGCCAGCCTGTTCGGCGAGAGCTTCTGGCGCCGCGGCGTGATGGAGCTCCTCGGGGACAATGACCAGCGCGGCGACGAGTTCGATCGCTGGCTCAAGATCCTGGTCAGCGAGGAGCTGATCGTGCCCCACGGGACGAGCCGGTATCCCAACGACAAGGAGTTCGGCTTCCGGCACGCGCTCCTGCGCGAGGCGGCGCTCAACATCTTCAACGAAGACGAGCGCGTGCTCGGCCACCGCATGGCGGCGGAGTACCTCGAACGCCAGGGCGAGACGGATCCGCTCGTGCTGGCAGAGCACTACGAGCGCGGCGGGGTGCCGGAGCGCGCCGCCAGCCTGTATGCGCAGGCCGCCGCGCAGGCGCTGGCCCGCAGCGATCTCGAAGGCAGCCTGCGGTACGTCGATCGCGGCCTCGGGTGCGGGGCCCAGGACGAGGCGCTCGGGCTCCTCCAGACCACGGGAGCGTGGGCCCGGTTCTGGCGCTTCGATCTGAAGGAGGCGTTTCGCGCCAGCCGCGCCGCGCTGGAGGTGCTGCCCGCGGGGAGCGCCCAGCATTATCGCGCCCTCGGCGCGGCCACGCTGGCCGCCTGGAACCTGGGGGAGATGGTGGCGTTCGACGAGACGCTGCGTCTCCTCGGCCAGGGGGATCCGCCGTCCGAGTCGCCGGAGTCCCGGCACGCGTTCCTCGAGATGGCGTGCATGGTCTCGAGCCAGCTGGCGATCCAGGGCCGGCGCCAGGAGATGGCGACGCTGCTCGCGCAGATGGAGAGCGTGGTGGCGGCCACGGCGGAGGGCGTAGAGGGGCCGGATCAACGCGACCGGGGCCAGCTCCTCATCGCCCGGATCTCCTGGCACCTCTATCTCGGCGGCGATCCCTGGGGGCTCTATTGCGACGCGCAGAGCGGCGTGGCCCTCTTCTCCGAGATCGGGGATCGACGCATGCAGTGGATCCTCGCCATCGCGCTCGGGGCCGCCTCGCTGCGGCTCGGGGACTATGAGGCCGGCGCGGCGCAGCTCACGCAGGCGATCGCGAACCTCGAACGGCTGCAGGAGGCCCTCGGGATGGGCCTCGGCGCCAGCCACCTCGCGCTCGGGCTGCTCGAGCTCGGGGGCGAGGCGCGGCTCGCCGAGGCGCGCCTGCGGGCGGAGGCGCTCCGCGACCAGATCGGCGTCAGTTACTTCGGCGGGCTCGCGCATGCGGTGCTGGCGCGCGTCCTGGCCCAGGAAGGTGCATGGGCCCGGGCCCAGGAGGAGATCGGGCAGGCCCTCGCCAACAGCCACCCGACCGCCGCCCTGCAGCCGCTCATGCTCGCCACCCTGACGGAGATCCTGCTCGATCAGGGCAAGTTGAAGGAGGCCCTGGACGCGGCCCGGCAAGGGCTGGCCCGACTCGAGCAGCTCGGCGGGACCTGCTGGCACGACATCCGGATGCACCTGGCCGCGGTGCAGGCTTACACGCAGGCGGAGCTGCACGAGGAGGCGCGGCGGGTCCTGGGGACGGCCGGCCAGCTGCTCCAGCAGCGCGCGGAGCGCATCCCCGACGAGGCCGTGCGCGCGCGCTACCTCACGCGGGTGCCCTACAACGCCCGCGTGCTCGAGCTCTTGCGGTCGCTCGCCTGAACGTCAACGGCGTTCTCCGGAACGCGCGCTCTTGCGGCCTGTAGCCGGCTCGTCTCTCCGTTGACAAGCCCACCTCGTCCGCCTCCCATGGGACCCATGAACCTCGCCGAGCTCAAGCAGCGAGTGCGGACCCTCGCCGGCCCCGACATCGAGGCGCGGCTGGCCGAAGTCGAGCGCGAACAGGGCCTCTCCGATCCGGACCGGCTCCTGGCCCAGCTCCGCGATCGCCGCCTCATCAGCACCTCGCTCTACACCGAGCTGGCGGCGGGCAGCCCGATCGAGGCCGGCCCCGCGGGCCCGCGCGTCGAGCCCGGCCGGTCGAGCGCGAAGGGATCGAGCTACGCGCTCCTCGGCCTCCTCGGCCGCGGCGCCATGGGCGAGGTGTTCGTGGCCAAGGATCTCGAGCTGCGCCGCCGGGTCGCCTACAAACGCCTGGTGCCCGAGGTGCGGGGCAACGAGCGCCTGACCGCGCGCTTCTTCGAGGAGGTGCAGGTCACGGCCCAGCTCGATCACCCGAACATCGTTCCCATCTACGGCCTCGAAGTGGGCGAGGACGGCACGCTCGGCTACTCGATGAAGCTCGTGCAGGGCGATACGCTCGCCGAGCTGCTCGAGGCGGCCGCGAAGACGGCGGCCACCCGCACGCCGGCCGAGGAGCACGAGCGCCTGGCCGCGCACCTCGACTACTTCCTCAAGGTCTGCGACGGCATCGCCTACGCCCACAGCAAGCGCGTGCTGCACCGCGACCTCAAGCCCGAGAACATCATGGTCGGCCGCTATCACGAGGTCTACGTGATGGACTGGGGCATCTGCCGCATCATCGGCAGCGGCGACGACGCCCAGGACCCACTTTCGCAACCCGCGGCCCCGGACGAGAGCGCGCGCGGCCGCACCCAGTACGGCGCGGTGATGGGCACGCCGGCCTATCTGTCCCCCGAGCAGGCCCTCGGCAAGAACCCCGAGCTCGACGAGCGCAGCGACCTCTACACGCTCGGCCTCATCCTCCAGGAGGTGGTGACGCTGCGCCGCGCCGTGAGCGGGGACAACGTCATGGTCCTCGTCGCCAAGGCGGCGCAAGGCGTGCACGACCCGGTGACGCACCTCCGGCCCGACATTGCCATCGCCCCCGAGCTCAAGGCCATCATCGCCCGCGCCACCGCGCTTCGGCCGGAGGCGCGCTACGCCTCGGTGGCCGAGCTGGCCGCGGATCTCCGCCGCTACCTGCGCGGCGACGCGGTGCTGGCCAAGCCCGACACGCCGCTCGAGGCCGCGGTGCGCTGGATCGGCAAGCACCGTACGCTGTCTCTCGCGGCCATCCTCGGCCTGCTGCTCGCCGGCGCCGGCGCCACCATCGGTGTGCTCGTGTGGGGCCGGCACGAGCTCGAGCGGGCCCATCACCATGAGCTCGCGCTCGGGCAGTTCCTCGACCAGGCGGCGCGGCACAGCCACGTCCTCGACAACCAGTTCCATCGCTACGAGGCGGCGCTCGAGCACCTGGCCGGACGCGCCACCCAGCTCCTCACCGACCCCGAACCGCCCGGCACGGACTACTATCTCACCACCGCCTTCGACGCCGGCCGCCGCCCACCTGACACGCTGCACTCGGACTACGACCAGCTGCCGGTCAGCATCGGCTGGCCCACCATCCAGCTCGCCCCGGGCGTCTCGCCGGACGGGCCGGACGTGGAGCGCGAGGCCCGTACCCTGTCCCTGCTCGGCCCGGTGTTTCGCGCCATGTTCCTCAAGAGCCGGGGCGACGTGCCGGAGAAGATCCCGGCGGCGCGGGCGCGGCATGTCCTCCTCCACGAGGGGGCGCCCATCGTGCGTGCCTTCGTCACCCTGGCCGAGGGGGTGCATTCCACTTATCCGGGCACCGGCAACCTGCCCGCCGATTTCGACGGGCGGCAGCGGCCCAAGTACAAGCTGGCCGAGGGGACGTATGGCGTGCGCTGGGGCAATCCCTATCTCGATCGGCGCGGGCATGGCCTGCTCCTGCCGTCGGCCGTGGCCCTCTATGGCGAGGACGGTCGCTTCCTGGGCGTGGCGGGCTTCGATCTCACGTTCCAGTTCATCCGCGAGAAGTTGCTCGCGCTGCCCGATGCGCCCGCGGCCGAGGAGACGTATCTGGTCGATGAGGCCGGGCAGGTGGTGGTTCAATCGGGACCGGGTGGCGCGGGGCCGCTCGACGCGGAGGAGGGTGACGGGAGATCTACGTCGGCGCAGAGCGGGGCCGCGGTGCGGCTCCAGCCCCTCGGCTATCCCATGGTGGTCGCGGCCATCCGCGAGCGTCGCACCGGCCACGTCGAGCTCGCCGAGGAGCACAAGGTCGTGGCCTACTGCCCGCTCGAATCGCTCGGCTGGTACTACGTGGTGGTCGCCAACGCCGGGCTCCTGTTCGCCCGGCCAGCCGGCAAGTGATCGCGCTGCATCGGTGTCACCTCGCCCCCGTCGCTGAGCGAACGGCGCGAGTAAGAAATGATGAAGGAGCGTTGCCATGCGCTCCTAGAACGTGGAGGGAGCGCCCATCCGGAGGCCTCGACCCAATGCAGGTGAAGTAGAGGACCGGCGTCCGCGATGATGATCACTGCTCGAATCGCCTGCCGCTCGCCCACTCCAGATCAGCGGCGACATCTTCGCTTTCGAGCGCCTCTCGATCATACGGCGCTGAGGGCTCCTCCTTCTCTGTCCATACGATGCGAACGGTCGTGCCCTCAGGGATATGGACAGAGGGGGGGAGCTGAACATGCCCATCGATCACGACGGCAGTGATCTCCTTCATGATGGTGATCGTATAGCCGAGCCGAGCCGAGGGGACGGCGGCGCCGCACGGTGCAGGGGCGCGGCGTCGATCCTGGAGTGATAGAGTCTCGCGCCATGTCGCGCCTGCGCACCGTGTTCATGGGGTCACCGGAGTTCGCCGTGCCGAGCCTGGAGGCGCTCCTCCGCCATACGGACGTGCAGCTCGTCGTCACGCAGCCGGATCAGCCGGCGGGTCGGGGACGCCAGCTGCAGCCCACCGCCGTCCGGCAGGCGGCCGAGGCCGCGGGCGTGCCAGTGGCGACCCCGCCGTCCTTGCGCAAGCCGCCCTACGCCCCCACCCTGGCCGAACTGAACCTCGACCTCATCGTGGTGGTGGCCTACGGCAAGATCCTGCCGGCCGACGTGCTGGCGGTGCCGCGCCACGGCTGCTGGAACGTGCACGGCTCGATCCTGCCGCGCTACCGCGGCGCCGCGCCCATCCAGTGGGCGCTCCTGTCCGGCGAGCGGGAGACCGGCGTGACCCTCATGCAGATGGACGTCGGCCTCGACACCGGGCCCATGCTGCTCACCCGCACGCTCCCCATCACCGAGGACGACACGGCCGGCTCGCTGCACACCAAGCTGGCCCCGCTCGGCGCCGAAGCGCTCGTCGAGGGGCTCGAACGGCTGGCCGCCGGCACGCTGGTGGCCACGCCGCAGGACAACGCCGCGGCGACGCTCGCGCCGCTCCTCGAAAAAGAGGCGGGACGAGTCGATTGGACGCAGCCCGCCGAGGTGATCTCCTGCCGTATCCGCGGCGTCGATCCCTGGCCCGGGGCCTTCACCACCCTCGAAGGAGAGGTGCTCAAGCTGTGGCGGCCCCACGTGGTGCCGAGCCCCGACGGGGAAGCGAAGGCCCCGGGGACGGTCCTCGGGCAAGACGGCCAGGGCCTCGTGGTGGCCTGCGGCCGTGGTGCCGTCGCAGTCGGGGAGCTACAGCTGCCGGGGCGCAAGCGCCTGGGGGCGACGGCCCTGCTCGCGGGCCGATCGATCCCCGCCGGCACGGTGCTCGGGCGGTGACATGACCGTGAAGCGGAACGCGCGCGAGGTGGCGCGGCGTGTGCTGGCCCGCGTGGCCCAGGGGGCCTATGCCACACCGACGCTCGCCGGGGAGCTCGGCCGCAGCGGTCTCGGCGATGCGGACCGGGCCCTGGCCACCGAGCTGGTCTACGGCGTCTTGCGCCTGCGCGAACGGCTCGACCGGGCGCTCGCGGCCCATGCGCCGCGCGGCCTCGGCCAGCTCGATAGCGCCACCCACGACGCGCTCCGGCTCGGCGCTTACCAGATCCTGTTTCTGCGCGTGCCGCCGCACGCCGCTGTGGACGATGCCGTGGAGGCGGTGAAACGGACACGTGGGCAGCGGCTCGCGGGCTTCGCCAACGCGCTCCTGCGACGGCTGGCGAGCTCGGGCGAGCCCCCCTTGCCACCGATAGATGATTGGCCCGCCCACCTGGCCGTGCGCGACTCCATGCCGCGCTGGATCGTCGACCGGGTGCTGGGGGCCCTGGGCTACGACGCTGGCGCGGCGGCGCTCGCGGCGTTCAACGCGCCGGCCCCGACCTGGCTGCGCACCAACACCCTGCGGACCCAACGCGACGCGCTCATGGCAGAGCTGCAACGGGAGAGGCCGCAGATCCAGCTCGTCACCAGCGCGGCCTCGCCCGATGCGCTGGCGGCCCGCCACGGCGGCGATCTCTTTGCGACCGCCGCCTACCGCGCCGGCGCGTACATGGCCCAGGACCTCGGCGCGCAGCTGGTGGTGCGGCTCCTCGGCGCCCAGCCCGGCGAGCGCATCCTCGATGCCTGCTCCGGGCTGGGCGGCAAATCGACCTACCTGGCGGCCCTGTCCGGCGATGGTGCCACGATCGACGCGGCGGACCTCTCCTCCGGCAAGCTCGCCCAGGCCCGCGACCACGCGCAACGCCTCGGGATGAAGAGCATCCGCACCATCAAAGCCGACCTCACCCTCCCGGATGCGCCGCTCGCGCCGAGCTATGACCGCGTGCTCCTCGACGCGCCTTGCAGCGGCCTGGGTGTCTTGCGCCGTCACCCCGAGGCCAAGTGGACCCGCACGCCGGCCGACGTCAAGGCGCTCGCCGAGCTCCAGGCCAGGCTCCTCGCGACGCTCGCGCCGCTTGTCCGTCCGGGCGGGCTCCTCGTCTACGCCGTGTGCACCTTCACCGAAGAGGAAGGCCCCGCCCAGCTCGTACACTTCCTCAGCACCCACGGCGACTTCCAGGTGGAGCCGGCGGACATCGACAAAGACGGGGCCGAGCCGGCCCTGGCGGCGCTGGCCGCCGCCGATGGCACGCTCCGCACCTGGCCGCACCGCGATGACGCCGACGCCTTCTACGCCGTCCGACTGCGGCGGACAAACTCTTGATTTGAGGGCCAATTATCGGGGATTGCAGAGATCACTCGCGTTGTATTAGGGTCGTTTCATGACGACACTGCCGCCGATCAAGATCGCCCCCTCCATTCTCTCTGCCGACTTCGGCCGCCTCGCCGAGGACGTGAAGGCCGTGTCCGAGGCCGGCGCGGACCTCATCCA
The DNA here is from genome assembly GCA_036263495.1 of Polyangia bacterium. Classification (GTDB taxonomy): domain Bacteria; phylum Myxococcota_A; class Polyangia; order Palsa-1104; family SHYY01; genus DATAGU01. The sequence goes on from DATAGU010000346.1 coordinate 43,775, forward strand.
CGTGGACGTGATGGACGGCCGCTTCGTGCCCAACATCACCATCGGCCCGATCGTGGTGAAGTACGTCAAGAAGGCCACCAAGCTGCCGCTCGACGTGCACCTCATGATCGTGGAGCCGGAGAAGTACATCGAGGACTTCGTCGAGGCCGGCGCCGACAACATCACCGTGCACCAGGAGGCCTGCCCGCACCTCCACCGCGTGCTGCAGCAGATTCGCAGCACGGGGTGCAAGGCCTCGGTCGTGCTCAACCCCTCCACCCCCATCAGCACCATCGACGAGATCCTGGAGGACGTCAGCATGGTGCTCCTCATGTCGGTCAACCCCGGCTTCGGCGGCCAGTCCTACATCCCGCAGGTCACCAACAAGATCCGCGCCCTGCGCCAGCGCATCGTCGAGCGCAAGCTGAACGTGGACATCGAGGTCGACGGCGGCATCAAGATCGGCAACGTCGACGTGGCCGCGGCCGCGGGCGCCAACGTGTTCGTCTCCGGCTCGGGCATCTTCGAGACGCCCGACTACGCCGCCAGCATCCGTGAGATGCGCGCCCGCGCCGAGGCCGCGCGCGAACGCCGCTCCGCCTGATCCCTCCCTCGGGACCGTGACGCAGGAGGCGATCTCCTGCGCCACGGTCTCTGTGCAGAGAGCCCCTCCCGCGTTCGACCCCAGGAAAACAAAAAGGCCCTTGGGAAGGCCTTTTTGCGAAGCTTCATTTGTCGGGTGTCGAAAGAGGCGTCTGAGAGACGCTCTCAGAACTCGCCGAACAGCTCGGTCAGTCGCACGTCGAGCGCCGTCGCTACCTTGAACAGCGAGGAGACCGAGGCTGAGGACTCGGCGCGCTCGATCTGTGACAGGAGCGAGACCGACAGCTTGGTGCGCCGTGACATCTGCTTGAGCGTGAGGCCCCGCTCCTTGCGCAGCTCGCGGATGCGGCGGCCGATGGTCTGGTGCAGATCGTCTTCACGCCGTAGCACCAGGCCCTTCTTGCGGGCGATGCGCTCGAGGTGGGTGCGGAAATCGTCGATCGAGAAGGGCTTGGGCAGGTAGGCCGAGACCTCGTGCTCGATCGACTTCGTGGCCGTCTCCAGGCTCGGATAGCCGGTCAGGATGATGACCGCCAGATCGTCGTCGAGCTTGCGGATCTGCCCGAGCAGATCGATGCCCGATAACTTGGGCAGCATCAGGTCGAGCACGCACACGTGAAACTCGCCCGCCCGCAGCGTCTCCACGGCCTGCGTGGGATCGCTGATGCAGGTCACGCGATACCCATCGTGCGTCAGAAAGTCCTCCAGGTACTGGAGGACGTCCTTGTCATCATCGACTACCAAGATGCTGAGCGAGGAATGAACGGCGCGCTGTGCATCAGCGCCTTCAGACCCGCTGAGGGCATCATCCTCATCTGGCTCGCGATCACTCACGGCATCACCTTAGACATCGTAGGAGGGCTGGGGGCCCTCCATCGACCTTCCTGGTCGGGGCGAGAGGATTTGAACCTCCGACTTTTCGGTCCCGAACCGAACGCGCTACCAGGCTGCGCTACGCCCCGTGGATTCACCGGGGTTCTACCTACCCCGAAGTTAAGTGTCAACGAAATTCTCGCCCGACTGGAATCCGATGTCCCGTACTGCGGCTCTGCAGGCCAGTTTCCAAGGGGTCACGCCGAAGTAGTGATACCCTCGGGTCCCCCTCCGGCGAGGCCTGCGAGGGGAGAACGGGAGGCTCGATGCGTTCACTTCGCCACCATCTCGACGGGCTCTGCCTCGCGGCGCTGCTCGCCGCGTGCGCTCCGTCGCACCGCTACACCGACGCCGAGGTGGCCACCGCGCCGCGGCTCAAGGACATCATGTGGTCGCAGGCGCAGCTCACCGATCCACAATGGAAGAAGATCGGCCGCTCCCAGTACAGCGACGCCGACTTCGCCGGCTTCGCCGACGTCGGCAAACGGCTCGAGCTGACGACGGCGCGCATCCGCAAGGACTTCTCCCGCGGGCCGGCCTTCGACAAGCTGGCCGGGACCCTGGCCGAGCACGCCGCGGAGCTCGGTCAGGCCGCGACGGCCAGGGACGGAGCCAAGGCCTCAGCGGCGCTCTCCGCCCTGCGCCAGACCTGCCGCACCTGCCACGCCCAGTTCCGCTGAGCGACGCCGATTCCATCCTGGGGAGGAACCATGCCGGCCTACTGGCTCATCAAGAGCGAGCCCTTCAAGTACTCGTGGCAGCAGCTGGTCGCTGATGGGCAGACCCACTGGGACGGGGTGCGCAACTTCGAGGCGCGCAACAACCTGCGCGCCATGAAGGCCGGCGACCTGGCCCTCTTCTACCACTCGAACGAGGGCAAGGAGGTCGTGGGGGTGGCGCGCGTGGTGCGCACTGCCTATCAGGACCCGACCACGGAGGAGGACTGGAGCGTCGTCGATGTGGCGCCGGTGGTGCCCCTGGTGCGGGCGGTCGGGTTGGCGGAGATCAAGGGCACGCCGGAGCTCGCCGAGATGCAGCTCCTCAGGCGCTCGCGGCTGTCGGTCGTGCCGGTCACCGAGGATGAGTTCAAGACCGTGCTGAAGATGGGGAAGACCAAGCTCCCGGCGGGGCAGCGCCGGGGCAAAGGCTCGGGTTGAGCCTCCGCCGGCGGGGGATCGCTCACGCTCACGGTCACGCTCACGCTCACGGTCACGCTCACGAGGGACTTTCGGGATGATGAGGGGCGCTCCGGAGCGGTGCCCCCGGGGAGCCCGTGGTATCGTCTCCCGCGCATGTCCGACCCGTCGATCATCGCCGCCCGCCGGCTCACCCGCGCGTCCGGCCGGTCGCGCCACACTCACCCCTTCCTACCCACCACGCGGGAGGAGATGCACGAGCGCGGCTGGTCGGAGCTCGACGTCATCATCGTCTCGGGGGACGCCTACGTCGACCACCCCGCCTTCGGCCCGGTCCTCATCGCCCGCTTCCTCGAAGGCCGGGGGCTGCGCGTGGGCTTCCTCGCCCAGCCCGACTGGCGCTCGGCCGACGACTTTCGCCGCCTCGGCCGGCCCCGCCTCTTCTTCGGCATCGCCGCCGGCAACCTCGACTCCATGCTCAACCGCCTCACGGCGCAGAAGAAGAACCGCAGCGAGGACCAGTACTCCCCGGGCGGGCGCACGGGCATGCGCCCCGATCGCGCCACCATCGTCTACGCCCAGCGCGCCCGCGAGGCCTTCCCCGACGTGCCCCTCATCCTCGGCGGCATCGAGGCCTCGCTGCGCCGCATCTCGCACTACGACTACTGGTCCGACACCGTGCGCCGCCCCATCCTGCTCGACGCCAAGGCGGACCTCCTCGTGTTCGGCATGGGCGAGCGGCCCATCTGGGAGGTGACCCAGCGCCTCATCGCCGGCGAGCCCATCTCCCGCGTCCGCGACGTGCGCGGCACCGCCTGGATGATGAGCGGCGCCGAGGCCGACGCCGCCCTCGCCTGGCCCTCGGAGCGCCCCGGCGATGGCCGCCCGCTCGAGCTCCCGGCCCACGAGGTGGTGTCCCAGCCGACCGACGAGTCCAAGCAGCGCTACGCCCAGATGGCGCGGCTCTTCCACTACGAGACCAACCCCTACAACGCGCGTCCCCTCGTCCAGCGCAACCAGCTCGACTCGCGCCGCGGCGACAACCGCGCCGTGTACTTCAACCCGCCCGCCTTGCCGCTCGAGACCGCGGACATGGACGGCCTCTACGACCTGCCCTTCAACCGCGCCCCGCACCCCTCGTACGCCGAGCCCATCCCCGCCTTCGAGACCGTCAAGCACTCGCTCGTCGCCATGCGCGGCTGCTTCGGCGGGTGCACCTTCTGCTCCATCACCGAGCACGAAGGCCGCATCATCCAGAACCGCTCCGCCGAGTCCATCCTGCGCGAGGTGCGGGCCCTCCGGCGCATGGACGACTTCCGCGGCGTCATCTCCGACCTCGGCGGCCCCACCGCCAACATGTACGGCATGCGCTGCGAGTCGCCCGACTTCGAGACCAAGTGCCGGCGCCTCTCGTGCGTCTACCCCAAGATCTGCGAGCACCTCGCGACCGACCACGGCCCCCTCATCGACCTCATGCAGCAGGTGCGCGAGGCCGAGGGCGTGCGCAAGGTGTTCATCGCCTCGGGCGTGCGCTACGACCTCGCCGCCGACGGCGAGCACGGCCAGGAGTACATCCGCGAGCTGGCGCGGCACCACGTGGGCGGCCAGCTGTCTGTCGCCCCCGAGCACATCTCCGACGACGTCCTCCACAAGATGAAGAAGCCCGGCGTCGCCTCCTACGAGCGCTTCGCCAGCGCCTTCACCGCCTGCTCCGCCGAGGCCGGCAAGGAGCAGTATCTCGTCCCCTACTACATCAGTGGCCACCCCGGCTCGACCCTCGCCGACATGGTCGACCTCGCCCTCTACCTCAAGCGGAAAGGCCTGCGCCCGCGCCAGGTGCAGGACTTCATCCCCACCCCCATGTCGCTCGCCGCGACCATGTACTACACCGGCATCGACCCCATCGCCCAGGCACCCGTCTACACGGCCAAGGGGCTGCGCGAAAAACGCCTGCAGAAGGCCCTCCTCCTCTACTGGGACGAGGGCCAGCACGACCTCGCCCGCGAAGCCTTGCAGCAGGCCGGCCGCGAGGACCTCATCGGCCACGGCCCCGAGCACCTCGTCCCCCCCGCGCGGCGCCACGCAGCGGACGCACCCCGCCCCGCCCAGCGTGCCAAGATGCCCCCGCGGTTCAATCCCCGCAAAAGAGCCCCCTAAAACGTAAGCGTCCCCGTGAGCGTGAGCGTCCCCGTGAGCGTGAGCGTGAGCGTGAGCGCGAGCCACCCGCTGCCGTAGTAGAGTCGCGTCATGGGACGCGGCTCCGCGCACTTCAGGCGACCCCCAGGGGATCCAGATCACACCCCTGCGCAGGGCCCCTCCGACAGCGACGACACCATCGTCGCCGACCCGCGCACCGTCCCCGACGCCGCGCCGTTCTCCCCGTCCCCGCTCGCCGACTCCGAAGACACCGCCTCCGAAGACGAGCTCACCCTGCCCGTCGCCTCCCCGCGCGGCATCACCACGTCCGACGACGCCGTCACCATCCCCGGCCCCCCGGCCCGAGCCACGACCCAGAGACTCCCCCCCTCTCATCCCTCCTCCCCCTCGGCCGCACCGGCCACCACGACCCCGTCGGGCGCGCTCGCCTCCCCCCACCTGACCGGACTTGCGCCCGGCACCCCCCTCGGCCGCCGCTACACCATCCGGCGTCTCCTCGGCCGCGGCGGCATGGGCGCCGTCTACCTCGCCCACGACGCCGTCCTCGGCAAGGAGGTCGCGCTCAAGCTCCTGCGCCCCGGACTCCACGAGGACGAGACCCTCGCCGCCTTCCGCACCGAGGTGCTGCTCGCGCAGAAGGTCGCGCACAAGAACCTCTGCCGCACCTACGACCTCGAGGAGATCGACGGCGTCTTCGTCATCAAGATGGAGGCCATCGACGGCGAGACCCTGGCCGAGCGATTACGCCGCCGGGGCTCCCTGCCCGTGCCCGAGGCCCTCGCCATCGCCCGCGAGATCGCCGCCGGCCTCGACGCCGCGCACGAGCAGGGCGTCATCCACTGCGACCTCAAGCCGCAGAACGTCCTCCTCGAGCACCGCACCGGCCGCGTCGTGCTCACCGACTTCGGCGTGGCACGCACCGTCGCGCGCCACAGCGGCACGAGCGAGCGCGACCTCTGGGGCACCCCCGAGTACATGGCCCCCGAGCAGCTCACCACCGGCGAGGCCGACCCGCGCAGCGATGTGTACTCGCTCGGCTGCGTCCTCTACGAGGTCCTCACTGGCCAGCCCCCCTACGTAGAGAAGTCCGCGCTCCTCGTGGCGCTCGCCCACCTCAACACCCCCATCCCGGACCCGCGCACCACGCGCCCCGAGATCCCCCCGTGGCTCGTCGAGATCATGACGCGCCTGCTGGCCAAACAGCCGGGCGATCGCTACCCGAGCGCGCGACAGGTGCACGAGGCCTTCAACCGCCAGCCCTCGACCGATCCCACCCCCGCGGCCCGGCCCGCCCCCCGCCCGCGCCGCCTCGTGACGGCCCTGGCCGCCGCTGCCGGGGCCGTCCTCATCGCCGCCCTCGGGGCCCTCGCCTCCCAGCTCCTCCACGCCCGCCGGGCCAGCTGGCAGCCCCACATCGTGGACCGGGTGCCGAGCTACGTCGAGAACGCCGACACCCCCATCGTCTCGCCCGACGGCCGCTGGCTCGCCTACATCTCCAACCGTGACGCGAGCTGGCGCGTCTACGTCGAGCCGCTCGCCGGCGGGCCCGCGCGCGCCCTCACCCCGCCCCGCGGCCTCTTCTACAACCTCCACTGGGCGCGCGACAGCCAGTCCCTCCTCGCCATCACCTGGGGCTGGCGCGCCATGCGCATCCCGCTCGACGGCCGCGACGCCGAGCTCGTAGCCACCGCCGCGTCCAACATCGAGGACTGCGCCGGCCGCCTCGTCATCGCCGTGGCCGGCGACGCCTGCGGCGAGAACTGCACGAGCCGTCTCGTCCTCCAGGGCCCCCCCGACGCCCCGCGCGACGGCAAGCCCGCTCCCGACGAGCGCGAGCTCGTGCGCTTCCCCCATCCGACCCAGCTCGAGGGCATGCGCTGCGACGCCGCGGGTCGGCGCCTCGTGTACGCCGCCGCGCTCGGCGAGCACGCTGGCCTCGTCGTGCCCCGCGCCGACCTCTACCTCCTCGACCTTGCCGCCGCCAGCGCCGGCCGCGCGAGCACGCCGCCGCAGCTCACCTCCGACCGGCTCCAGAACGGCCGCCCGGTCTTCCACCCCGACGGCCGGAGCCTCCTCTTCACCTCGCGGCGGAGCGGCACCTTCCAGATCTGGGAGCTGCCGCTCGGCCCGGGCGGCGCCCGCACCCCCGAGATGATCACGAGCGTGGGCCCGGCGCTCGCCCCCGACGTCTCGCCCGACGGCTGGATGCTCGTCTACGACGTCGACAGCACGGCCATCACCCTGTTCGCCTACGAGCTCGGCGGCCGCCGCCGGCTGAGCCACACCTTCGACGACGTCTCGCAGCCCGGCGTGACGGCCGACGGTCGCGAGATCGTGGCGCGCCTCCTGCGCCAGGGCGAGGCGCGCACCTACGCCGTGGCGCTCTCGCTCCAGGACGGCAGCGAGCGGGTGCTCGGTGAGGCCGACGCTGTGGCCCTGACCACCGATGGCCACGAGATCATCTACGCCGTCAACGACCCCGGCGAGCGGGGCGGCGCCGTGCTCTACCGCCGGCCCATCGACGCCGACCATCGCGGCGCCGCGCAGCCCGTGGCCCGCCTCGACGACCGCGCCTTCGAGATCCACGTCGACGCCGCAGCCGCCTACGTCGAGCTCGGCAGCACGGCTCGGCCATCCACCTGGCGCATCCCACTCGGCGGCGGCCGGCCCGAGCGCATCGAGCTGCCCGGCGTGGCCAAGGTCATCCCCGCGCCGGTCGGGGGCTGGCGGCTCCTCGATCCTGCCCGCGATCCCGAGGCCGTGGGCCAGCGCTGGCGCCTCATCGGCCCCGGCCGTGCGGTCGACGATCCCACGGCCCCGAGGATCGAAGGCAGCGACCCTGTCTGGGCCCCCGACGGCCGCTCGGTCCTGTTCTGGAACGGCCGGGAGATCCGCCGCTTCCACCTCCAGTTCGGCACCGAGCAGATCCTCGCCCCCACCGCCGAGCGTCCGCGCGGCATGGCGCTGGGCCGCGACGGCCAGACCCTGTACGTCGCCGAGTTCCTCGGTCAGGTGCGGCGCCAGGTGATCACCAACTTCAAGGATCGCCCGCGCCCCGAGTGATCAATCCGGGCCTCCGCCCGCCGGCCGCCGAATAGATCGAGCTCACGCTGCCCGAGCGCAGCACCACGCGCCCGGGTGATGATCCGGCACAGCCAGAATCACGTCCGCAAGCCGCAGAAACACGTTCGCAAGCCGCAGAAACACATCGTTTTCCGGTTTGCGCACGTCGTTTCCCGGCTTGCGCACGTCGTTTTCCGCCTTGCGCACGTCGTTTTCCGGCTTGCGCACATCGTTTTGCGACTTGCGCACGTCGTTTTGCGACTTGCGCACGTCGTTTTGCGGCTTGCGCACATCGTTTTGCGACTTGCGCACGTCGTTTTCCGGCTTGCGCACATCGTTTTGCGACTTGCGCACGTCGTTTTCCGGCTTGCGCACAATGGTACCATCGGCGGTGATGAGCCGCGCGGCGAGATGGATTGAGGCCTGGTGAGGCCATGCGCGCCGCGTCGCCCGGCGGCCAGCGCGGCCGCGTCCTCGGTATCATCGCCACGGACAACACCTTCCATAAGAGCGACCACCGCGGGGCCGAGGTGTGGGTCGGCAAGTGCATCCACTGCAACACCCACCTCGTCGTCGGCCTCGACGGCGTCCCCATCAGCCAGGCCACCATCGAGCACATCGTCCCGCGCACGCGCGGCGGCACCAACGACCTCGAGAACCTCGCCCTGGCCTGCGCCCGCTGCAACCGAGAGAAGGGCATCCGGCACGATCCCCGGCGCTCCGACGCGGCCCGCGCCCAGGAGGTGATCACGCGTCTGCAGGAACGACGACGCCAGCGTTGGCGTGACCCACTGCGTTAATACGCTTGGGAAACCAAGCATTACGTCTCTCCTGGGGGGTCGGAACTGCCGCGGGTTGTGTTAGCGTGGGGAACATGTTGCGTCCCCACTGGCTCCTCAGCATGCTCCTGACCATGTCCTTCGCTGCCACCACCCACGCCGCCGACCCCGAGTTCCTGCGCCAGCACGCCGAGACCCGCGGCTTCCTGCTGGGCCGGCCTGCCGGGGCCAAGCCCACCCCCGACGGTCGCTCCGTCCTGTTCCTGCGCTCGGCCGCGCGCTCGCCGGTGCTCTCGCTCTACGAGTTCGACGTGGCGAGCGGCAAGACCCGCGAGCTCCTGACGCCCGAGCAGCTGCTCAAGGGCGCCGAGGAGAAGCTCTCGGCCGCGGAGCGGGCGCAGCGCGAGCGCAAGCGCATCTCGGCGCGCGGCTTCACCTCCTTCGAGATCAGCCAGGACAGCGCGCAGATCCTCCTCTCGCTCTCGGGCCGCCTCTACCTGGTCCGCCGCAGCGACAGCACGGTGCGCGAGCTGCACACGGGCGACGCGTCGGTGCTCGACCCGCGCTTCTCGCCCGATGGGCACTACGTCTCTTTCGTCCGCGGCGGCGACCTCTACGTGCTCGACATCACGGGCACGAACACCAAGGAGACCCGCCTCACTACCAGCCCCGACCCGCGCGTCACCAACGGCCTGGCCGAGTTCGTGGCCCAGGAGGAGATGCAGCGCTGGGCCGGGTACTGGTGGTCGCCCGACAGCCGGCAGATCGCGTTCGAGCAGGCCGACAACCGCAACGTCGAGACCCTGCGCATCGCCGACCTCTCGCACCCCGAGCGCGAGCCCGAGGCCACCTCGTACCCGCGGCCGGGCAAGGCCAACGCCGAGGTGCGCCTCGGTGTGGTCCCGGTCACCGGCGGATCGATCAGCTGGGTGCACTGGGAGCACAAGCGCCTGCCCTACCTCGCCAACGTGGTGTGGAAGGAAGGCGGTCCGCTCACCCTGGTGGTGATGAGCCGGGAGCAGCGCGACCTCGAGGTGCTCGCGGCCGAGCCGCAGGGCACCTCGGCCGTCGCCACCCGGCGCCTCGTCGCCGAGCACGATGACGCCTGGATCAACCTCGACCAGTCGCTGCCGCGCTGGCTGCGCGATGGCAGCGGCTTCCTCTGGTCGACCGAGCGCGAGGGCGTGCGGCGGCTCGAGCTGCACGGCGCCGACGGCCACCTGGTCAAGGTGCTGCGCATCGCCGACGGCGGCGCCGAGGCCGAGTACGGCTCCCTCATCGGCATCGACGAGAAGGGGCACCAGGCGTATGTCCACGCCTCGGCCGAGCCCACCGAGAAGCACGTGTTCCGCGTGCCTCTCAACGGCAGCGCGGCCACCCGCCTCAGCACCACCCCGGGCCTGCACACCGCCTACTTCAGCGACGACTGCCACGTCTACGCCCTGCACTCGTCCACGCTCGAGACCATGCCCGCGGTCGCCGTCCACGTGATCGACGGCAAGAAGGAGCGGCCGGCGGCCGAGCTGCCCTCGGTCGCGGAGAATCCGCCGTTCGTGTCGCACCCCGAGCTCGTGCGCGTCGGCGCGCAGGACTTCCGCGCCGCCATCGTCCGGCCGCGCAACTTCGACGCCCATCGCAAGTACCCCGTGGTGGTCGACGTGTATGGTGGGCCGCACGCCAATCAGGTGTATCGCGCGCAGGCGAGCTTCTTGCGGCGCCAGTGGATCGCGGATCAGGGCTTCATCGTGGTGGCGGCCGACGGCCGGGGCACGCCGGGACGAGGCCGCACCTGGGAACGCGCCATCCGCGGCGACTTCTCCACCGTGCCGCTCGACGATCAGGTCGCGGCGCTGAAGGCGCTCGGGGCCAAGTACCCGGAGATGGATCTCGGCCGGGTGGGGATCTTCGGCTGGTCGTTCGGCGGGTACATGTCGGCCCTGGCGGTGCTGCGCCGGCCCGACGTGTTCCACGTGGGCGTGGCCGGCGCGCCGGTGACGGAGTGGATGGACTACGACACCTGCTACACGGAGCGGTATCTCGGCATGCCCGAGAGCAACGCCGAGGGGTATCGCAAGAGCTCGCTCCTCACCTACGCCGAGTCACTGTCCCGCCCGCTGCTCCTCATCCACGGCACGAGCGACGACAACGTCTATTTCACCCACACGCTCAAGCTGTCCGAGGCGCTGTTCCGCGCCGGCAAGCCGTTTGGCCTCTTGCCGCTCTCGGGCTTCACGCACATCGTGCCCGACCCGCTCGTGCAGGAGCGGCTGTGGACACGCATCGTGGACGCGCTGGCCGCGGCGCTGCACCCGGGGCAGGTGTGACGCGGCTTCAGGTTCCTTGAGCCACTGGATCGACCCGCCCGCCGGCCGCGATCATTCCCCGCGGCTTGATTGACAAGACCACCGACTGCCCGTAGCGATTAACGCGCCACTGCCCGAGGTCGCCGTGAAACACCCTTATGCCGAATTCATCCACCGCATCGAGAAGCCCGCCCGCTACCTGGGCGGCGAGTATCAGTCGATCAAGAAGGACTGGGACGCGGCGGACGTCCGCTTCGTGCTCGCGTTCCCCGATGTCTACGACATCGGCATGTCGCACCTGGGCACGAAGATCATCTACTCGCTGCTCAACCGGCACCCGCGCATCCTGTGCGAGCGGGCCTTTGCGCCGTGGCTCGACATGGAGGCGGAGCTGCGCCGCCGCCAGCTGCCGCTCCTGAGCCTCGAGAGCGCCCGGCCGCTGCGCGACTTCGACGCCATCGGCTGCTCGCTGCAGTTCGAGTTGACCTACACGAACGTGCTCACGCTGCTCGATCTCGGCGGGGTGCCGCGGCGGGCGGCCGATCGCGGCGACGGCGACCCGCTCGTGTGGGGCGGCGGGCCGACGGCGACCCACCCGGAGCCGGTGGCGCCGTTCTTCGACCTCTTCCTCATCGGTGACGCCGAGGAGGCGCTGCCGCGGCTCCTCCTGGCGGACGCGGCGAACAAGCGCGCGGGGATGTCGCGGCGCGAGCGCCTCGTGCGGCTGGCGGAGACGGGGGGGGTGTATGTGCCCTCGCTGTATTCGACGCGGATCGATGCGGCGTCGGGCCTCGAGGTGGTGGGCGAGCCGCTCGATCCGCGCGTGCCGCGGCGGGTACAGCGCGCGGTGGTGCAGGACCTCAATCAGTACCCGTTCCCGGACGACACGCCCGTGCCGTGGGCCGAGGCGGTGTTCGACCGCGTCTCGGTCGAGATCGCGCGCGGCTGCACCGAGGGCTGCCGCTTCTGTCAGGCGGGCATGATCTACCGGCCGGTGCGCGAGCGCGATCCGGATCAGATCGTCGATGCGGTGGTGGGCGGCATCCAGAAGGCGGGCTACGACGAGACCTCGCTCACCGCGCTGTCGACGGCGGACGTCTCGTGCATCACGCCGCTCGTGCAGAAGATCGGGCAGCGGCTACGCGAGGAGAAGGTGTCCTTGTCGGTGTCGTCCCTGCGCGCGTATGGACTCAACGAGGACCTCCTCGACGAGATCCAGTCGGTGCGCGCGACCGGACTCACGTTCGCGCCCGAGGCGGGCACGCAGCGCATGCGCGACGTCATCAACAAGAACGTGACCGAGGAGGACATCACGCGCTCGGCGGAGAACATCTTCTCGCGCGGCTGGTCGCGGATGAAGCTCTACTTCATGATCGGCCTGCCCACCGAGACGGACACGGACGTGCTCGGCATCGCGCAGACGGGCGGGCGGCTCAAGCGGCGCGGCAAGCAGCTGCGCCGGGACGCCGACGTAACGGTGTCGGTGTCCTCGCACGTGCCCAAGCCGCACACGCCGTTCCAGTGGTGCGCGATGGACCCGGTCGCGGAGCTCACGCGCAAGCAGCGGCTGCTCCGCGAGGCTTCGCACGCCGAGCGGGTGGACTTCAAATGGCACGAGGCCCGGCAGTCGTGGCTCGAGGGGATCTTCTCGCGCGGCGACCGGCGCCTGGCGGACGTGATCGAGGAGGCCTGGGAGAAGGGGGCGCGCTTCGACGGCTGGGACGAGAACTTCGATTTCGGCGTGTGGCGGGAGGTGCTCGAGCGTCACGAGGTGGACACGGCGCGCTACCTCGGCACGATCCCGGTCGAGGCCACGCTGCCCTGGGACCACATCGACGTCGGGCTCGAGGATGGGTTCCTCCTGCGCGAGTACCGCAAGGCGATGAAGGACCGGCTGTCGCCGCCGTGCGGCAAGCCGTACCAGACGCTGCTGCATCACACGAACCTCGAGGAGGCGCTGGCCGACCAGCGCAAGCTCGTTTGCTACGACTGCGGCATCGCCTGCGACCTCACGCAGATGCGCGAGGAGCGGCTGGTGTACCTGCGAAAGCTCGGCGCGTTCGAGAAGAAGGTGCCGGCGGCGCGGCCGGCGGTAGCGGAGGGCGAACGGGCGCCGCGCGAGCGCAAGTACGAGAAGCCGACGCCGCAGTTCCAGCAGGGCGAGGGCACGCGCTATCGCATCCGCTACACGAAGGAGGGGCGGGCGGCGTTCATCTCGCACCTCGATACGTCGCGTCTTTTGCAGCGGCTGTTCCGGCGTGCGGGGGTACCGGTGGTGTACTCGCGCGGGTTCCATCCCAAGCCGGATCTGGTGTTCGCGCCGGCGCTCGGTCTCGGGATCGCGTCGCTCGGGGAGCTGGTGGACGTGCGCATCGACGGTACGCCCGAGCCGGCGGAGGTCTGCAGCCGGCTCGGCGCGGTGGCGCCGGAGGGGTTCCACATCGAGGACGTGGTGCGGCTCGAGCCGGGGGAGCCGGGGCTCAACAAGGTGCTGGAGGTGGCCGATTACGTGGCGCTGGTGCCGCCGGAGATGGTGGCGGGCGGGTTGTGCGTGGACGCGCCGCGGCCGATCGCGCGCTCGCACAAGGGCGTGACGAAGATGATCGACGTGGCGCGGTACCTCGTGGCGGCGCGGGTGCTGAGGGAGGGGGAGGCGGCGCCGCTGCGGGCGCGGCTCGAGTGGCCGGAGGGCGCGGTGGTGTGGAGCCGGGTGCGGCTCATGGGGATGGCGCCGGTGGAGGGGGAGGCGGAGACGAACGCGCAGGGCAGCGCCAAGGCGAGCGAGGTGCTGGAGTCGCTGCTCGGGGCGGCGCCGCCGGAGAACGTGCGGTATGCGCGCGCCGCGCTGTGGGCGGGGACGCGCCACCGCGCGAGCGGGGTGGAGGCGCCGCCGGGGACGGAGCAAGGTGAGGAATCCAGCGCTTTGATCAGGCGGGATGAGACAACACCAAAGGGAGCCACGCTGGCCGTGAACTTGTAACTCCTTCTCTCCGCTCCACGCTACGCTCCCTCACGCCGTTTTGCGTTCGACCAACGCATCTGCGATGCTCCGACGCGACATGGCCGGATCGTTCCGTATCCTCTCGCTCCGCATGAGTGGCTACCGCGGTATCCGGGACAGCACGATCGAATTTGCTGACGGCCCCGTCACCGTACTCGCTGGTAAGAACGGTGCCGGCAAGTCATCCGTGCTTGACTGCCTGGCGATTTTGTTTCGCGGCTTGTTCGCTGCGCTTGCCGGGGCTCGATCGAGCCGGCGGCAATTCACCGCCAAGGACCTGTCGAACGATCGCTCGGAGATGTCTTGTTCGGTGCGCTTTACCGTGCCATTGCCGTTCCAGGCGGCACCTGATGAACTCGATTGGTCTCTCACCGTGAAACGCTTGTCCAAGGGGGACATCCGGGCGGTGACACGATCTCCATCGAATCAGGGCACGCTCACCCTCCTGAAGGACCTCTTACTTGAGGAGACCGGACCTGAGCTGCCACTTACCATCCACTACGGCATCGAGCGCGCCGACATTGATGCCTCGGCACCGGCCGATGAGTTGATTGGCCGGTCGGCCAATCCCTATGATCAGGCGCTCGAACCTGGCTCGGGGCATTTCCGATCGTTCGTCCACTGGTTTCGCGAGCAGGAGGATGCCGAGAACGCAGAGATTGTTCGGCGTGGGGTTAGGTCGCGGCGCCGTCCCGTCGATCCCTCCCTCGATGCAGTCCGGCGCGCTGTCGAGTCCTTCCTGCCTGGGTTCTCGGATCTGCACATCGAACGCAAGCCGTCTCCTCGGCTGGTCGTCCGCAAAGGCCCCGAGCAGCTCGACGTGGATCAGCTCTCCCACGGAGAGCGCAGCCTGCTCGCCATGGTGGGCGATCTGGCGCGGCGGCTAGCGATGGTCAACAGAGGTGGCGGGGATCCGCTCCGCAGCCCGGGTTGGGTCTTCATCGACGAGATGGAACTCCACCTCCATCCGAGTTGGCAGCGCAGCGTCATACCCCGGCTGTGCCAGACCTTCCCCCAGTGTCAGTTCGTCATCACGACGCACTCGCCCCAAGTTCTCGCTGACGTACCCGCCTCTGCGGTCCGCCGCCTCCGCCGCAAGGATGCCGACGTAGTTGCTGAACAACCTGCTGCCGGAACCCAGGGGCGCGACAGTAATGCCATCCTCGAGGATGTCTTGGAGACCCCGGACCGTCCTGAGTCCACTCTCAGGGACCTCCAAGAGATCGCACGGCTCATCGATCAAGAGCGGCTGGAAGAGGCCCAGCGCGGCATCGATCAGCTCGCGCGCGTCTTAACCGATAAGGACGCGGAGATCGTCCGTCTGCGCTCGCTCATCGATTTCCTCGGCCATCCATGAGGCATATACGGAAGCAGGACCAACCCCGATGCCTCGTCACGCATCGTCGACAGAAACATGCCACGTACGCCAATCTGAAAGACGATTGTAAGAAGAAACTTCGTGCTGCCCTGCTCCGTGATCAGAGCTTCTTGTGCTGCTACTGCATGCAACGGATCCGCGACGACGATCGAGCCATGAAGGTCGAGCACTGGATGCCCCAGAAACCCTATGCTGAGCTGGAGCTCGACTGG
>DATAGU010000347.1:0-17974 GCA_036263495.1 Polyangia bacterium
GTTGCAGGCGGTACATGTAGGCGTGCCATAGGGGCAACCGGTCTCGGTGACGGTGTTGCTGTCATCGCACTGCTCCCCGGTATTTCTGTCGGTGTTACCGTCGCCACATATCGCCTGCCCAGCCGTCGAACAGACGCCGCCCGTACACGTCCCGGCCGCACAATCCCCACTCACCCCGCATTGCTTCCCCCCACCGCACCCAGCGCAGCTCCCCCCACAATCCACATCCGTCTCATCCCCGTTGCGCACGCCGTCCTGACACGACGGCTCTTGCCGGACACAGGTCCCCTCTCCACAACGCTCTCCCTCACCACAGCTCCCGGAGCCGGTCATGGGCATCGGCTGCTTGGTGCTCGTGTTGATGAGCACCGTGCCACTGTCACACGACATCGCCTCTTCCATGCCCGCTTGGTACGCGGGCAAGAGCCGCGCATTGATCTCCGCCGGAACGCATCGCCCTTCCACGCACGTCCGGCCCGCCGGGCAATCGAGATTGTTCATGCACCGGTTCACGAGCGCCATGCGCAGGAACTTCCGCTCTCCCCGCACGAGCGTCAGAAGGGCGCGGCGCCGCACGATCTCCTGCTCCCCCGTATAGCCGCTCAGCACGATCTCCACGCGAGGCTCGCTGCCGTCGTTCGTATAGATGTTGAACGAACCGGGGAGCTGATAGGGCGTCCCCGGGAGGCCAGAGATGTCCCATTCATTGTGCACGACTTCGACACCCTCGCGCCGTGCCGAGAGGACCACGCGATTGAGCACGTCGGGCGCCGAGAGGTCCGTGGCCGCGCCGACGAAGAGTTCGCTCAGCGGCGGGGCACAGCTCCCCGAGAGGAACACCAGCAACACCATAGCGAACAGCCCTGTGAACCAGCTCCCTCGTCGCATCAGGTCACCCTCCCGTGTCCTGGAGATCCCGCCGCTGCATCGGCAACTCCTTGCGCAGCGTTTTATGAGGGGACCTTCGGCCCGCTCTGCCATGAACGGCTCCAGAAATTACACAGGCCGGCGAAGGACACAAAATTTTGCACTTCGGTGAACCGTTACGAAGGCATCTGGGCGGCTACGCAGGGGAGGTCCCATCATCAGCGAGCGGGCCTCTGGCCGCTGGAGGCATCTGGTGAGGGCAACTCATCTGCGATGCCGCGTATCTGTTTGACCCATTCGTTGAGCCGGAGGTCGTTGACGACCTCCCCGCCAACCATTTGGTTGAAACGGAGGTCGTTGACGACCTCCCCGCCAACCATTTGGTTGAAATGGAGGTCGTTGATGACCTCCCCGCCAACCATTTGGTTGAAACGGAGGTCGTTGACGACCTCCCCGCCAACCATTTGGTCAAAATGAGGCGGGCCTGCCGCCCCGATGACAGCGAATCTGCGTATTTGAAGGGACGGGAGAAGGCGTTCAGCGTTCAGGTCTTGGAGCCGGCGGGAGGGGTCGGGGCGCTCTGGGTGGGAGGCGTTGGATTGCTCTTGCTGGGAGTCGTTGGAGTGCCCGGGGCCGGTGGTTCGGTGGTGGGTTCGGGCTTGCGCCTCACGGTCGGGGTGCGCGCCACGGTGTGGAGGGAGATGAACCTTGCCTCTCCGCCCTCGTGCCGGAGCAGCCAGCGAGCGGCGTCGGCGACTTCGCCATAGGAATCGAGGAGAAGCACCCAGACGCGGGCGGTGATGTCGGCGCGGCGCCGCTCCTCGGCCGTGCCGGCGACGCCGAGCTCGTCGATGATCCGGCGGCGAGGCGCGCGGCGTCGGCGGCGTCGCTGGCGCGGTAGTTCTTGGTGTCGCCGGAGAGGACGGCGGCGTGATCGACGTAGAGCCGGGCGAGCCGCGAGAGGTCGCTGGCGAGGTCGCGATAGCCGGTGCCGGAACGGATGTCGTCGACTTCTTTCTGGAGCGGGGTGCCGTCGAAGTAGTAGGCGGCGCACTTGAGCATGCGCTCTTTGACAGCGGTGGCGAGATCGACGAGGTCGACGGGGAGCTTGGCTTCGCGGGAGGTGGCGTCGGCGGTGTCCTGCTCGACGCGGGCGTACCAGGTGGCGCGGGCGAGGGATTCGAGGTCGTCGACGTGGCGGATGTCGAACTCGCGCGCGGGCAGGCTGGCGAAGCGCGCGTACAGCTCGGGCTGTTTGACCTGGCGGCCGATGCTGACGGCGTGGATGGCGGCGGCGGCGATGTCGATGCGCGGGAGGACGGCGCGCTCGCGGGGGACGGCGAGGATGCGCGGCATGAGGCGCTCGAGATCGGCCTTGCCGAGGGCGGGGTCGATGGTGTCGGCGGCGCTCGGTGGGGTGGTGGTCGGTTCGGGGGTGCTCATGGGGAGGATTTTCTGAGAGGGGGCGGGGAGGTGCAAGTTTTCTGCGGGGCGCCGAGGAGAAGAGGCAGAGCTGTGTCCTTCCTCTTCCTCAGGCGAGCGACGTTTCCCGCGCCAAATCCTCGGTCGTCAGGCGGAAGGTGTCGACGCCGTAATCGGTCAGTTTGACGAGGAAGACGACGCGAGGGATTCCCGCCAGTTTTGCGGCTGCCCCCGATGACAGCCGTCCCAGCTCGAATAGCTTGATCGCGGCCGCGAGGCGAACCTCATCGGCCAGCTGCTCGGGGGTGAGCTTGAGCGCGAGCGCGGTCTCATCGGGAAGCGAGAGGGTGACTCGACTCATGACCATCGAATGATGGGTTACTGCATGCGAAACACAAGGGTAGTGTTCACCGGGGAGAGATAGCACTACTGCGTCAGTCGCCGAGTGAGCGAGCGGAGGACAGGCTTGTCTGACGGCGTCGTGGCGGAGGCTGCGGTTGATGACAGTAGGGGCAGCGTGGCAGCCATGCCAGGATGGCGCGGGCTATGGAGAGACGGAAGGTGGTGAAGGAGTCAGCGAAATGCCGCTCAGGCCGCGAGCTGGAGCGAACGGGCTTGATACGGCCTTCTGGGCGAGGGGGAAAAATGCCGCACTCGCTCGGCTAACTAGGGAGTTCCATGCCACCAGCTGGGAGTGTACGGACCCGTGCGCGCCGGTTGTGCCGACCTGCGTGCGCGCGTGCTCGCGGTGCGGCCGCCTCCATTTCTTCGGACACATCCACGAGGGCGGCGGCGCCCGGGACATGGGGGGGACGACGTTCGTCAGACGAGAGGGGCCGCCGCGCTCCCCGTCCCTCCGAGCCACCCGTAGGGACAAAGCGCCCCGCAAGCTATACTGCGCCCCCGATCAGCTCCACCGTCCCATGCCACCCGGACAACTCCCCCTGAACAAGGCCCCGTGAGCCACTTCCTCTTCGACCGGGATCTGGTGATCCGCGCCGGGGCGGGCACCGGCAAGACCCACGCCCTGGTGACGCAGTATCTCCACCTCCTGGCCGGGCTCACGGCGCGGCGGGCGCCGGTGCGGCCGGGGCGCATCGTGGCCATCACGTTCACCGAAAAGGCAGCCGCCGAGCTGGCCGCGCGCATCCGCCAGCGGGTGGCGCGCCTCGCCGGCCTTCACTCCGACGCGGACACGGTCGACCTCACCGAGGCCGAGGCCGACCTCGTCTCCACCGCCGCCACCTTGAACATGCCCCTGCCGCCCCCCGAGCACTGGGAGTCCTGCCTGCGCGAGCTCGGCGGCGCGCCGGTAGGGACGTTCCACGGCTTTGGCGCGACCCTCCTGCGGCGGCACGCGCTCCAGGCGGGCGTCGATCCCGGCTTCCGCCTGCTCGACGAGGCCGAGACGCGGGAGCGGCTGCGTCGACTGGCCGAGCAGGTGGTGATCGACGCGCTCGCCGCCCACGACCCGGAGGCCGAGGCCCTCGTCGATGAGCTCGGCTACGACAGCCGCGGGCAAGGCATGGGCACGGTGGAGGCGCTCGTGCTCCTCCACACCCGACGCGCCGAGGAAGGCCGGGACGCGGCGGGCCTCGCCGACAACTACGACCCGCCGCGGCTGCGCCAGGAGCTCGAGGCGGCCGTGGCCGAGCTGCGGCGCACGGCGCGGGCGCTGGTGACGCTCGCCCAGGGCGGCGCGCTGGCCGACGGGAGCGCGCGCAAGGTCCAGGATCTGGCGCTGGATCTGCCCTCGCTCCTCCTCACCATCGACCCTTCCGACGCGCGGGCTCCGGCGCAGGTGGACGCGCTCATCGACTCGGTGAAGAACCTCCGCACGGGCCGGGGCGGCGACGCCGAGCGGCTCAAGGCCGCGGTGGCGGAGCTGCGCGAGGCCCGCGAGGCGCTCGACGCGGCCCTCCTGGCCTTTCGCGCCACGCCGCTCGCCCGGGCGCTCGAGCGCCTGCTCGGGGACCTCGGGCGGCGCTACGACGAGGACAAGCGTCGCCTCGGGGTGCTCGACTTCAGCGACCTCCTCGTGCGCGCCCGCACGCTCCTGGCCGCGCACCCGAGGATCCGGGCCGCCGAGCGGGCCCGCTTCGACGCCCTGCTCGTGGACGAGTTCCAGGACACCAACCCCGTGCAGGCGGAGCTGGTGCGCCTGCTCGCCGACCCCGAGCCCGCGGACCGCCCCGGCGAGGATGAAGCCCCGGCCTGGGAAGGCAACCCCGACCCCGACGCCGCCACGGCCTCGCTCGAATCCGCGACCGCAGGCCGGCTCCTCGTGGTGGGGGATCGCAAGCAATCCATCTACGAGTTTCGCGGCGCCGACGTGGCCGTGGCCGTGACCTTCGAGGCCACGCGCGCGGAGGCGCGCACGCGGCGCCTGTCGCTCGGCGTGTCGCGGCGCTCGCAGCCGGCCCTGGTGCACCTCTGCAACGACCTGTTCGCGCACCTCATGCGCGGGGGCGCCGGCGCCTTTGCCGTGCGCTTCGAGGAAGAGGACCGGCTCGCGCCGCTGCGTCCGGGGGAGGCGGAGTGCGCCGCGGAGCTGCTCGCGCTCGCACCCTCGGTCCTGGGCGCAGGGGCCGCAGGGCGCAGGGCAGGAGCCTCCGGCACCGGGCGGCCCGACGCGCACACGCTGCGCACGCTGGAGGCGGCGGCGGTGGCGGAGCGGTTCTCCGAGCTGCGCGCCGCGGGGCAGCGGGGCCTGGCGCTGCTCCTCCGCGCCTTCACCCACGTCGACGTCTACCTCGAGGCGCTGCGCGGCGTCGGGCTGCCGTACTACGTGGTCAACGGCCGCGGCTTCTTCGAGACCGAGGAGGTGCGCGACCTGGCGGCGGCGCTGCGCCTCCTCGACGACCCCGACGATGCGCTGGCGCTGGTCACGGTGCTGCGCTCGCCCCTGGTGGCGCTCTCGGACGAGAGCCTCCTCCGGCTGCGCATGGCCGGGCGGCTCGGCGCCGGGGTGCTCCTGCCGCGCGGGATCCCCGAGGACGTGCTGGAGGCGATGGACGCCGGCGAACGGGCGCGGCTCGAACGGTTCCGCGCGCTCCATCACCAGCTCGCCCTGCGCGCCGACCGTCTCGGCCCGGCGGGCTGCCTGCGCGCCCTGGTCGATGGCACCGAGCTCGAGGTGGTGCTGGCCGCGGGGCATCACGGCGAGCAGCGCGTGGCCAACCTGCTCGCGCTCGTGGACCGCGCGCGACGCATGGAGCTCGCCGGCACGGACCTGCGCGGCTTCGTGCGCTGGCTGGCGACGCTCGCCGCGGGCGGGGGGCCGGACGCCGCGCAGGCGCAGATCGTGGGCGAGGCCGACGACGGCGTGGTGCGAGTGATGACCGTGCACCAGTCGAAGGGGCTGGAGTTCCCGGTGGTGGCGGTGGCCGGCTGCGGCACGCGCGAGCCGCCCGAGGTGGGTCCCGTGCGCTACGACGCGAGCCAGGGCCTCGGGCTGCGGCTCCTCGTCGGGCCGGGGCGGCGCGGCGACGCCGGCGCCTCGCGGCGGGTGGCGCGGGAACGGACGGCGCGGCGCGAGGCCGAGTCGCTGCGTCTCCTCTATGTGGCGCTCACGCGGGCGCGCGACCGGCTCATCCTGGCCGGCGAATCGACCGGCGGCAGCTGCTGGCGCGCGCTCATCGACGAGGCGCTCGCGCTGCCCGAGGTGGCGCGGCGGCTCGAGGTGCGCACGGTGACGCCGCGGCGCGGCGGGCGGACCGGGGCCGGGAGCCCGCCCCCTGAGCAACCGAGCTCCGCATCTTCGCCTTCGGCCCTATCACCACCGGAGGACGAGGGCGCGACGGCCGAGGCTGCGGCGGTGCTGGAGGCGCAGCTCGCGCCGCCGCGCTCGGAGGCCCACACGCTCACGGCGAGCGTGACGGCGCTCGGGGACTTTGCGCAGTGTCCGCGCCGCTACCAGCTGTTTCACGTGGTGGGGCTGTCCGAGCACCCGCGCCCGGCGCGGCCGGCGCCGAGCGAGGCCCTGCCCGTCCAGGGGGAGCTCGATCCGCTCGCCCGGGGCACGCTCGCGCACCATCTCCTCGAGCATGTGGATCTGGCGGCCGGCGGCGAGGATCTCGACGAGCTGCTGGTGGCCGAGGGGTACGATCCGGGGCAGCCCGAGGTGGCCGAGGTGCGCGGCCACGTGCGCGCCTTCCTCGCCACGCCGTTCGCGCGCGGCCTGACCGCACCGGGCGTGGAGGTCTGGCGCGAGCTGCCGTTCGTGCTGGCCCTGCCGCCGGATCCGACCGCGGCGCCAGGCACAGGAGGCGTCCTGCGGGTGCGGGGGCAGATCGATCTCCTCGTGCGCGAGGGCGAGCTGCTCACGGTGGTGGACTACAAGCACGCGCGTGCGGGCCAGGAGGAGGAGTACCGGCTCCAGCTCGGGGCCTACGCGCTGGCGGCCAGGCTCCTGCGCCCGGCCGAGCGCGTGCGTGTGGGGCTCGCGTTCCTGCGCGAGGCCGACCCCTCGCCGCGCTGGCTGGAGATGGCCGGAGCAGGAGGGGATGCAACGGACGAGCTGGCCCGGGCGCTCGCGTCCCTGGGGACGGCGCTCAGGCGGCAGCCTGCAGGGCTCTGGCCGGGGAAGGACGCCGCCACTTGCCACGCCTTGCGCTGCGGCTACCTCTATCATTGCCATCCGACCGAGCGGCCCGCAGAGAGCCCGTGAGGGGCTTCCATTCGCGCCTCCCCCGAAGCCCGCCCGAGGCAGATCCGATGCGCCCGGGCGCCTCCGTACTCTTTTACAGGGCTGCCTTGCGGCGAACTCTGGTACTAATGGAATGACACCGGTCTATGACTCGTTCCCTCGGCTCGAACGCACAGACCCCAGGCAGGTTGCGGATCGCCGGTTACGAGATCTCGCAGCTCCTGTTCGAAGGGCGGAGCACCGTGGTCTACCGGGCACGCCGCGAGGCCGACGGCCAGCCCGTGATCCTCAAGGCGCTGAGCCAGCCCCAGCCGCCCCCCTCGGTGCTGGCGCGCCTGCAGCGCGAGTACGAGCTCCTGCGCTCGCTCGCGCTGCCCGGGGTGGTCGCGGTCTACGGGCTCGAGAAGCACGACCGCACCTGGGTGATGTTCCTCGAGGACTTTGGCGGGACCTCGCTCCAACGCCTCCTGGCGCAGGGGCCGCTGCCCGTGGCCGAGGTCCTCGCGATCGCCCTGGCGGTGAGCGAGACCCTCGCCGCCATCCACGAGCGCGGCATCATCCACAAGGACCTCACGCCCGGTAACATCGCCTACAACCCGGCGACCGGGCAGGTGAAGGTGATCGACTTCGGGATCTCGACGCGCCTCGTGCAGGAGAGCCCCGAGTTCAGCAACGTGCAGGCGGCCGAGGGCACGCTCGCGTACATCGCGCCCGAACAGACCGGGCGCATGAACCGCCACGTCGATTATCGCTCGGACTTCTACACGCTCGGCGCCACGCTCTATCACCTCGTGACGGGGCAGCCGCCCTTCACCGAGACCGACCCGCTCGCGCTCATCCACTGTCACATCGCGCGCCGTCCGCTCGCGCCCCACCTGCGCAGCGACCTGCCCGAGGGCGTGGTCGTGCCCGAAGGGCTGTCGGACATCGTCATCAAGCTCCTGTCCAAGGACGTGGAGGCCCGCTACCAATCGGCCGCGGGGCTCCACGCCGACCTCGCGCACGCGGCCGCCGCGTGGCGCGAGCGCCGGGCGATCCCGCACTTCGACCTCGGGCGGCGCGACCGGTCCCTGCACTTCCACGTGCCGCAGCGCCTCTACGCCCGCGAGATCGAGCTCGGTCAGCTCCTGTCGGCGTTCGCGCGCGTGGCCGGGGGGGCGGCCGAGACGCTCTTCGTGTCGGGGCCGCCGGGCATCGGCAAGTCCATGCTGGTGCAGGAGGTGTATCGGCCGGTCACCGAGCGGCGCGGCTACTTCGCGGCGGGCAAGTTCGACCAGCTGCAGCGCAACGTCCCCTACGCCCCGCTCCTCGAGGCCTTCCGCAAGCTCCTCCGCGAGCTGCTCGGCGAGAGCGAGGCCGTGCTCGCCGAGTGGCGCAAGCGGTTCGCCCAGGCGCTCGGGCCTAACGGCGCCCTCATGGAGGAGGTGATCCCGGAGCTCGCCCACCTCCTCGAGGTGCCGCCGCCGGTGCCGGAGCTGCCGCCGGCCGAGGCGCAGAACCGGTTCCTCCTCGTGCTCCTCCACTTCGTGCGCGCGTTCGCCGGGCCCGAGCACCCGCTCGTGGTGTTCCTCGACGACCTGCAATGGGCCGACGGGGCGTCGCTCGAGTTCATCGAGCGGCTCATGACCGCGAGCGACACCGGGCACGTCTTCTTCATCGGCGCCTACCGCGACGACTCCGCGCGCGAGGCCCACCCGGTGGCGCACCTGCGCGAGGCCATCCTCAAGGCCGGCGCGCACGTGGAGGAGACCCACCTCGGCCCGCTCGGGCCCGTGCCGCTCAGCCAGCTGGTGGCCGACGCGCTCGGCACGAGCGTCAAGGAGGCCACGCCGCTCGCCCACCTCCTCCACGACAAGACCGGCGGCAATCCCTTCTTCGTGGGCGCGCTCCTCGAGGAGCTCTACCGCGGCCGGCTGCTCCAGTACGACGCGCCGCGCGGCCTCTGGACCTGGGACCTGCAGAAGATCGCCGGCCTCGCGCTCACCGACAACGTGGTCGAGCTCGTGCTCGGCCGGGCGCGTCACCTGACCCCGGCGGCGCAAGAGGTGCTCGAGCGGGCCGCCTGCATCGGCAACCACTTCGACCTCGCGACCCTGGTGGCCGTCGACGAGCGCACGGCGCGCGAGACGGCCCGCGATCTCGGCGAGTGCGTGGCCGCGGGCCTCGTGCTGCCGCTCGGCGAAGCCTGCCAGTGGGTCCAGTGGATGGCCACGGCGGCGGAGCGGGAGGCGCCCGGCCTCGCGGGCACGTCCCAGGGGGCCGGCCCGGCCGAGCTGAGCGAGGCGCACTACCGCTTCGCCCACGACCGCATCCAGCAGGCCGCCTACGCGCTCATCGACGAGTCCGAGCGGCCGGCCATGCACCACCGCATCGGCCAGCGGCTCCTCGGCAGCACCCCGGCCGAGGAGCGGCCGCGGCGCATCTTCGACCTCGTCCACCAGCTCAACCTGGCGCTGCCCCGCCTCACCGAGGCGGCGGAGCGCGAGGCGCTGGCGGAGCTCAACCTCCTCGCGGCCCGCCGCGCCAAGGACGCGGCGGCATACGGCGCCGCGCTCGGCTATGCGCGCGTCGCGCTCGGCCTCTTGCCCGACGACGCCTGGGAGCGCCGCTACGATCTCATGCTGCCGCTCCACGAGGCGGCGGTCGAGGGGGCCCTCCTCAGCGCCGACTACGAGGCCATGGACGCCTACGCCGCGCAGGCCATCGCCCGGGCGCGCGACGTGCTCGACGTGAAGCGCATCTACGACGTCAAGATCCAGGCGCTCACGCTGCGCGAGCGGCACCTTGAGGCGCTCGAGGTGGCGCTCGGTCTCCTCCGGGCGCTGGGCGTGCCCCTCGCCCCGGATCCCGGCGTCCCCCGCATCTTGCTGGAGCTCCTCAAGGTCCGCTGGGCCCTCCGGGGCCGGCGCATCGAGGATCTGGCCGACCTCGACCGGCTCGACGACCCCCGCCAGCAGGCGGCCATCCGCGTGCTCATGAGCGCCATCACGCCCGCCGTCTTTGCCCGCCCCAAGCTGGTCGCGCTCCTGGTGGCGAAGGCGCTGCTCCTCTCGGTCCGGTCGGGCAACGGCCCCGAGGCGAGCCTGGCGTACACGGCCTGGGCCGCGATCCGCATCGGCTTCATGAACGACATCGTCGGGGGCTACCGCTTCGGCCAGCTGGCGACCAGGGTGCAGCAGCGGTACGGCGCGCCCACGGCCGAGCCGCAGTACCTGTTCAACCTGCACCTCCTCATCCGCCCCTGGAAGGAGCCGCTGCGCGACTGCCTGAACCCGCTCGTCCAGGCCCTGCAGCGCTCGCTCGAGCTCGGCAACCACGAGTACGCGGCGCACTTCGCGCGGTTCTACTGCCAGTACCTGTTCGTGGCCGGCGAAGACCTCGGCCGCGTGGAGCGCGAGATGGAGCGCCACGGACGGCTGCTGGCCGATCTCAAGCAGCCGCTCACCCTGCGGTCTCACGGCATGTGGCAGCAGCTCGTGCTCAACCTGATGGGGCGCTCGGAGGATCCCCTCATGCTCGTCGGCGTGGCGCACGACGAGCGCGTGGTGCTGCCCGAGCTCGTCGCGGCCAAGAGCGGGCACACGCTGTGCGACTACCACCTGCACAAGCTCTTCCTCGCGCTCCTGTTCGGCGACGTCGCGGCCGCGGTGGCGCACGCCGACGAGGCCGACGCGCTCCTCCAGAGCCAGGTGTCGTCCTTCATGGTGTCGCTCGTCACGTTTTATGGCGCGCTCGCCCGCCTCCTCGCGGTCGCCACCGCCCAGGGGGGGACGAGGCGCCGGCTGCATCGCCGCGTCAAGGCGGCCTCGCGACGGCTCGGCCAGCTCGCCGAGCACGCGCCCATGAACTTCCGCCACCGCCACCTCCTCGTGGCGGCCGAGACCGAACGCCTTCGGGGGCCCTGGGAGAGCGCGCGCAAGCTCTATGACCAGGCCATCGAGAACGCGCGCGAGCACGGCTGGATCCAGGACGAGGCGCTCGGCTGCGAGCTGGCCGGGCGCGCGTGCCTCGAGGTGGAAGACACCCGCCTCGCCAAGCTCTACCTGCAGGACGCGCACTACGCCTATCACCGCTGGGGCGCGCTGGCCAAGGCCAAGGCGCTCGCGGATCGCTACCCCGAGTTCCAGCTGCGCACCGGCAGCGAGGGCGGGGAGCACCTCATCACGGCCCGGGTGATCGACACCGTCACGACGGGGAAACGAGCCGGCGGCCGGGCGGTCGATCTCGAGAGCGTGATGCGCGCGGCCCAGGCGCTGGTCAGCGAGACCGAGCGGGGCCCGATCCTGATGACGCTCATGCGCATCGTCATCGAGAACGCGGGGGCCGAGCGCGGCTGGCTCCTGCTGCCGCGCGGCGGCGGCTGGGTCATCGCTGCCACCGGCGAGGTAGGCGACACCGGTCACGCGGCGGCGCGCACGTTCGACGAGCAGGAGACGCTCGTCACCGCGCAGGACCTGCCGCTCACGCTGATCCACGCCGTGGCGCGCACCCAGGAGAGCCTGGTGCTCGACGACGCCGCGACGCGCGGCCTGTACGCGCGCGATCCCTATGTGTACGAGCGCCAGCCGCGCTCGGTCCTGTGCGCGCCGCTCGGGCCGGCCGGGCAGCTCGGGTCGCTGGCGGGGGTCGTGTACCTCGAGAACAACCTCACCGCGGGCGCGTTCACGGCCGAGCGGCTGCAGATGATCGATCTCCTCCTGTCCCAGGCCACGGTCTCGCTGCGCCGGATCCGCGAGTCGAGGATCTCGCGGAGGGTGTTGTAGGCATGGACGGGCGCTCACGGGGGCGCTCACGCTCACGCTCACGCCCACGGCGGCCTGTATTCGAGCCGTGATCGGATGAGTCGCCACCAGGAGAGCGGCTCGCCTCGGCCCGTGTGCTAGGACTCCTCCGCGATGACGACGCCAACGGCTCTCCTGGTCGGAATCTGGGTCAAGCGGATGAAGCGCGGTCCCATGGACGCGCGGACCACGGCCGAGCTCCGTGCCGGGCGGGGCATCGTCGGCAACGCCAACCAGGGCGGGCGGCGCCAGGTGACCCTCCTCGAAGAGGAGATCTGGCAGGACCTCATGCAGCGGCTCGGGGGCTCCCTCCCTCCCGCCGCGCGCCGCGCCAACCTGCTCGTGCGCGGCCTCGGCCTCGCCCGCAGCCGCGGCCGCATCCTGCGCATCGGCGCCTGCCGCCTGCGCATCGGCGGCGAGACCAAGCCCTGCGAGCGCATGGACGAGGCGCTCCCCGGCCTCAAGAGCGCCATGTACCCCGACTGGGGCGGCGGCGCCTTCGCCCAGGTCCTCGACGACGGCCCGATCGCCATCGGCGACCCCGTGGCCTTCGAGCCCGAAGACGCGACCTGACCGGGTCTTGGGGGCCTTGGGGACGGTATGAAACAACCCAAGTTCCTCTGCCGCTCGACGTGAGAAACTGCATTCCCTCGACCGCAGGGAGGATGCGCGTGGCCCGCGTGTACATCTCGTCCACCTACGAAGACCTCAAGGACTGCCGCGACGCGGTGTACCGGGCGCTCCGAAAACTCGGACACGACGTCATCGCCATGGAGGATTACGTGGCGCGCGACGAGCGGCCCCTGGCTCGCTGCGTCGCCGACGTGCGCGGCTGTGACGTGTACGTCGGGCTCTTCGCGTTCCGCTATGGCCATGTGCCGGCTGATCAACTGGCGGCTAGCGGCGACGGCGAGTGCTCCATCACCGAGCTCGAGTACCGCGAGGCACGAAACAGCAACAAGGAATGCCTGTGCTTCCTGCTCGACCGCAAGGCGCTGTGGCCGCCCGACTTCATCGACGACGACCGGACCCGCATCAACCGCCTGCGGGCGGAGCTGGAGCAGGAGCACACCCGCGCCACGTTCAAGAGCGCAGAAGACCTCGCCACCCAGGTGCTCGCCGCGGTGCAGGACTGGGAGCGACGCACCGGACGCCCTCCCGCGGCGCACGCCGTGCCCGCCACCCTCGACGTCGAGACCTACGCGCGCCGCGTGCGGGAGCGCTATGGCCGCGTCGAGCTGGAGGCCTTGATCCCGCCCGAGCGCGATGAGCAGCTACGCATCCCGCTCGATGCGGTCTACGTCGAGCAGAACGTGCGCGAGGATCGCCCGCCCGTGGAGCTGCCCAAGGAGGTGTGGCAGAAGCTCCAGGCGGAAGGGCACCTCGGCGAGGACGAGCTGCCCCGGGGCATGACGATCGAGGACCTGGCGCGCGCCCGCCAGTCGTTTCGCGAACGCAGCGCCCAGCCGGTCTTCGACCTGCTGGCGCAACCGCAGGCCGGCAGGGCCGTGATCCTCGGCGATCCCGGCGCGGGCAAGTCCTCGCTCACCCGCTACGTCCTCCTGTCCCTCCTCGATCCCGCCGGCGATCCCCGGGTGCGCGCAGCCTACCCCGACGCGCTCCCGTTCCTGGTCGAGCTCCGTACCTACGCGGCGCTGCGCGCCGAGCGCCGCTGCGAGACCTTCCTCGACTACTTCCACCACCTCGGCTGCACCCAGGGCCTCCATCTCACCCGCGACGCTGTCGCCACCCACCTCGCCTCGCGGGCGCCCACGCTGGTCATCTTCGATGGGCTCGATGAGCTGTTCGATCCCCGCGAGCGCGAGACCATCACCCATCAGATCGCCGGCTTCGCGGCCGACCACCCGCACGCGCGCGTGCTCGTGACCTCCCGCATCGTCGGTTACAGCCCGCGCATCCTCACCGACGCAGGGTTCGCCCACTGCACGCTCCAGGATCTGGAGCGGCCGCAGGTCGAGCGTTTCCTCGCCGCCTGGTTCGGCCGCGCCCTCGCCGACCGCCCTGAGGATGCCCAGGTACGACGTGCGCGCATCCTCGCCGCCCTCGACGAATCCCCCTCGATCGGCCAGCTCGGTGGCAACCCCATGCTGCTCACCATCCTGGCCATCATCGGCAAGAACCAGGAGCTACCGCGCGAGCGGGCCGAGCTGTATCAGCACGCGGCCTCGGTGCTGGTCGAACACTGGGACGTGCGCAAGCACCTGCAGGAGGCCCGCATCGATATCGGCTACATCGACCGGCACGAGAAGCTGGAACTCCTACGCCGCATCGCTTGGGCCATGCAGGCAGCGCCCGGCGGCCTGGCGGGCAACTACATGGACGGTGAGCGTCTGCGCGAGGTCATCGAGAGCCACCTGCGGGACAACTTCCAGCAGCCCGCGGCCGACGCCCGAGTCGCGGCCAACGAGATCATCCGCCAGCTACGCGAGCGCAACTTTATCCTCGCCCGTTACGGAGCCGAGCTGTACGGCTTCGTGCACCGGTCCTTCCTCGAGTACTTCTGCGCCACGGCCATCCTGCGCCGCTTCGAGAAGACGCGCGAACTCGATATCACGGCGCTCCAGCGAGACATCTATGGGACTCATTGGGAACAGCCTGAGTGGCATGAGGTGTTGCGCCTGCTCGCCGGCATGCTCGACCCACGCTTCGCGGGGCAGGTGATCGATTACTTGAGCCGGGAGGCGTACGGACCGTGGCCGTCCTACTTTGGCGAGCGTCCGCCACGGAACCTCGCGCTCGCGATCGAATGCCTCGGAGAAGTGCGGAACCTGGCCGCGCTCGGAGAGGTCGGGGCGCGCCTCTTGGGGACCTTGCTCGATCTCCTAGAGCATGGCGTGGGGCGAGTGGACTTCGCACGCAATGTCATGTTGAAGGATGAGATACTGGCCGTAGTTCGTATCATCGGGGAAAAGTGGCCCGGCCGCGAGGCATGGCTGCAAAGATTGCTCGAGCGAGGGCCCTCCCTCGTTTGGGCCCCTTTGTCGGACTGCTGGTATTGGATTCTCGGGGCGCTCTTTGCCAGCTTGCCGGAGGCTCGCGAGCACCTTCTGTGGGCGGCACGATTTCACAAGGATAATAGAGTGAGCCAGCCGGCCGCGATGGCGTTGGCCCATGCGTGGCGCCAGCACCCGCCAAGTGCCGAGGAACTCCGGCAGTTTGCACGCGCTAAGGAAAGGCCTGCCGTACGGGGCGTCGCATTGGAGGTGCTCGTATCTTCCTTCCGCGACCAGCCGGAGACCAAACCCCTGCTCCTGAACCTCGTGGCGAATGACAAAGACGAGTACGTACGGCTGGGGGCGATGTTCCAGCTGGCGTCGGCCTTCCGTGACCAGCCGGAGACCAAACCCCTGCTCTTGGAACTCGCGATGAATGGCAGAGACGAGTTCGTGCGGCGGATGGCGATCCGGGAACTGGCGTCGGTTTTCCGCGACGAGCCGGAGACCAAACCCCTGCTCTTAGAGTGCATGGCGAATTCCGACTCCCCCGTGCGCAAAGCAGCCCTTGGAGCACTGGCCAGAGCCTACGGCGGAGATGCAATGGAAGTCCTCCTATCGCAGGACCTGGACGGGTTTTCCCCCTTTTGGGATCCGCTCCTTCCCCTATCCAGCGAACACATCGCCAAGGCGCAGAAGACGCTACGCCTCGACGTTGCCGTATTTGAGCAGCTGCTCGACAAGACCTCGGCGCTGCTTGGGTGGGACGTGCGGAAGGGGCGCTTGGGCGGCTGACGCGCCGGTTCCGCGAACGACCCGCCGACGGGCTTACCGCTCGTCGACGGCCCCAATCCCGAAGAACCGCCGCGCCGTCCCCCCCAGCACCGCCGCCAGCGCCTCCTCTCCAAGCCGCGCCCCCACGATCTTCTTCACCTCGCGGTCCCACGCATACGGCAACCCGGGAAAATCCGTCCCATACATCATCCGCTCCGGCCGCACCCCCACCATCCGCATCGGATGGTCCGTCCCCGTGAGCGGAAAGAAATCCGCCACCGCCATCGTCGTATCGAGCCAGAGGTTGTCGTAGCGCGTCACCAGCCGCTCATACGCCCCGAACTCATCCGCCCCGAGGTGCGGCACACACAGCCGCAGGCGCGGATGGTCCCTGAGCACCCGCTCGATCCGCTCCGCCGCGCACAGCTCATACGGATCGCACTTGTACGCCGGACTCGCCGGCTCCCGCCCCGCGTGGATCACCACCGGCTTCCCCGCCTCCGCGCACAGCGCATAAAGAGGATAGAGCCGCTCATCATCCGGCGCGAAGCACTGCACGTGGCAGTGCAGCTTCACCCCCCGGAGCCCGAGCGCGAACGCCTCGGCCAGGATCTCCACCGCGTCCGGCTCCCCCGGCAGCACCGTCCCCAGCCCAATCACCCGCGGCTCCCCCCTGCAGACCTCCGCCATGTAAGCATTGAGCGCCCGCGCCATCCCCGGCCTGTGCGCGTACGTCAGCGCCACCACATACGACACCCCCCGGCCCAGCAGGAACCGGATCACCTCCGGCGTATACAGCCGATACCGCATCGGCCAGGCGTGCGTCGTAAACCAGCGCCAGATCGCGTCGAACACCCGGTCCGGGAAGAGGTGCACGTGCGCGTCGATCACCTCCGGCAGCGCCTCCGGCAAGCGCGCGCCCTCCGCATCCGTGAGCGCCGGCATCGGCAGAGACAACGTGGCCCAGGGCCGCGTACTGGCCGCGCAGCAGGGGATCACCTCCGTCCCGGCCCCCGGCTCCGTCTCCTCACCTGGTTGCATACCCCGCCAAGATAGCGGGCATCACGCCCCCGGTCGAGCCCGCGAGCCGCCGCCCCCACCCGCCGCCTGCTCCACCACCTCCTTAATGATACGCGGCCCCCGCGCCCCCTTGGCGCCCCCTATCCAGTGTATTATCTATTCAAAAGCTACTCTCAACCACCAGACAGCCGTGCCGCGCCAGGATGAGGCCGTGTCCAGCGCACAACCAGCGGCCGGGAGGGACCAGATGCTGCCCAGAAGACACCGCACCCCCCTCATCTCCTCACTCCTCCTCGGGGTCCTCGCCACCGCCACCCCCCGCTGGGCCGGCGCCGACGAAGCGCCCCCCGGACCCCCCGCGCCCGCACCCACCCGAAGCAGCATCCGCACCTGGTCCCTCAACGATCCCACGCGCTACTGGGCCATCCGCGGCTACCTCGAAGCCGGCCTCATCGCCCCCTACTCCCACATCATCCAGTTCGGCCAGGACGGCAGCCGCTTCGACTACGTGCACGAAGGCAGCCAGAACGTCGCCTTCCCCACCCTGCGCGTATCGGCCGAGCTCGAGCTCGGCAAACACCACAACATCATCCTCCTCTACCAACCCATCGACGTCCGCACCGAGGCCGTGCTCCGGCGCGACGTGCGCGTCGACAAAATCGACTTCGCCAACGGCACCCCCATCAACCTGCGCTACGGCTTCGACTTCTACCGCGTGAGCTACCTCTACGACTTCTATAAAGATCCCCGCTACGAGCTAGCCGTCGGCGCGTCCGTCCAGCTGCGCGACGCCAGCATCACCTTCACCTCCATCGACACCCAGCAGCGCGTCGTCAACACCAACCTCGGCGTCGTCCCCCTCATCAAAGTGCGCGGCCGCTACACCTTCAAGAACGGCTTCTGGCTCGGGCTCGAAGCCGACGGCATCTACGCCGCCGGCCGGATCATCACCGGCACCGTCGTCAACGGCTTCATCGGCGCCCTCTACGACATCTCGGCGCGCGCCGGCTTCCGCCCCACCGGTTTCCTCGACATCTTCTTCTCCCTGCGCTTCCTCGGCGGCGGCGCCCGCGGCACCGAACGCCGGCCCACCCCACCGAGCGACGGCTACACCGACAACTGGATCCACACCGTGGCCTTCACCGTAGGCGTGGGCCTGCGCTGAGCGCCGGCCACCGGCCGCAGGGACCGGATCCGTCATCACAGGGACCGGGAGTGCCTGCATCAGGGACTGGGTAGGGCCTTATAAGGACTGGATAGGGGCCTTATAGGGACCCATGTAGGGCCTTATAAGGACTAGATAGGGGCCTTATAGAGACTGTATGAGGTCCTTGTAAGGATTGGATAGGGTTCTGTAAAGATTGGATGAGGCCCTTTCAGGGACGAGATGAGGCCTTGTAGGGACTGCGTAGGGTCCCCGTAGAGACGTAGTGGGGCCTTGTAAGGATTAAATAGAGCCTACAAGGGAATAAAATAGGGCCTCGCAGGGACTGGATAGAGGCCTTGTA
>DATAGU010000348.1:0-4755 GCA_036263495.1 Polyangia bacterium
GCCTGCCTGCTGCGGCGCAGCCAGCGACGGTGATGCGGCGTCGGTCAGTCGGTCGCGTACTTCCAGTACGCTTCCTCCTTCCCTCCTTGCCTCACCGTCGCTGGCTGCACCTCGCGACGGCATTCAACTGTGGTGTTCCGGTTCAAGACCTGTAGTACGTCAGGAGGCGGAAGGGAAAGGGGGAGAGGGCGCGGAGCCCCCTATCCTGCGGGGAGGGTTCAGGGCACAATCGTTTGCGATCCGACGAGGGGCCTTCACGATGTCCGACCGTCGCCTGGATTCGTTCCTGAGCACCACGCATCAGACGCCCTCGGCCGGGGTGCGGGTCCTGCCCGTGCTCGAGCGCGGTGACACGGTCGGCCGCTATATCGTCCTGCACACCTTGGGGATGGGCTCGCTCTCGGTCGTCTATGCGGCCTACGACCCGGAGCTCAACCGCCAGGTGGCCCTCAAGTTCATGCACGCCGCGCGGACCGATGGCGTGGACTCGCAAAACAGCTCGCGCGCCCGCCTCCTGCGCGAGGCGCAGGCGATCGCCCGCGTGAATCACCCGAACGTCATCGCCATCTACGACGTGGGGACGCGCGAGGACGAGGTCTATCTCGCCGAGGAGATGGTGACGGGCGAGGATCTACGCGAGTGGCTGGCCACGGGGCGGCGGAGCCAGCGCGAGATCCTCGAGGTCTTCCGGCAGGCGGGGCGCGGGCTCGCGGCGGCCCACGCGGCCGGCATCATCCATCGCGACTTCAAGCCGGCCAACGTGCTCGTGGGGCAGGACGGCCGGGTGCGGGTGGTCGACTTCGGCCTGGCGCGGGCGGCGGACGAGGTGGCGGGCGGCGCCGCCGTAGAGGCTCGGGAACCACCCCGTCGAGCCGACCCCCCCGAGGGCCGTCCCGAGTCGGCCGAGGATGTGCTGGAGAGCGCGCTCACCCAGACGGGCGCGATGGTGGGCACGCCGTACTACATGGCGCCCGAGCAGCATCAGGGGCGCGTAGTCGACGCGCGCGGCGATCAGTTCGGCTTCTGTGTCTCGCTCTACGAGGCGCTGTACGGAGAGCGCCCATTCCCGGCCATGACGCTCGATGAACTGGTCCAGCGAGTGACCGGGGGCGAGGTCGCGCCGCCGCCTCCGGGGGCCACGGTGCCAGGCTGGTTGCGGCGCATCCTCCTCCGCGGCCTCCAGCGCGACCCCGCGGCGCGCTATCCGACGATGGACGCGCTCCTCGCCGAGCTCGGGCACGACCCGCGGGCGCGGCGGTGGCAGTTCGTGGCGCTCGGCGTGGGGCTCTTGCTCCTGGCCGGGATCGGCGTCGGGCTCGATCGGTATGTCGAGGCGCGCCTTCGCCCTTGCAGCGATGCCCCGCGCCACGTGGCCGAGGTGTGGAGCCCGGCCCGCAAGGCGGCCCTGCAGAAGGCGTTCACGGGCACGAGGCTCAGCTATGCGGGGCGCGTCTGGGAGAGCGTGGCGCAGGCGCTCGACGCCTACACGACGGCCTGGGCCGCCATGCACACCGAGGCCTGCGAGGCCACGCGGCTCCACGGCGAGCAGTCCGAGGAGGTCCTCGATCTGCGCATGCAGTGTCTGTCCGCGCGGCTCGAAGAGACGCGCGCCCTGACCGAGGTCCTGGAGCACGCGGACGCGAGCGTGATGGATCGCGCCGCGCAGGCGGTGCACGGGCTCTCGCCGATCGGCACCTGCGCCGACGTCCGCGGCCTGTCGGCGCCGGTGCGGCTGCCGCAGGATCGGGCGACGCGCGCCAAGGTGGAGGCCCTGCGGAACCGGCTGGCGCGCATCAAGGCGCTCGAGCTCGCGCAGGCGCGCCAGGGCATGGCGCAGATCGGTCCGGCCGTGGCCGAGGCGCGGCAGCTCGGCTACGGGCCCGTCCTGGCGGAGGCCCTCTTGCGCCAGGGGTCGCTCGAGACGCGCACCGGGCAATATGCGCCGGCCCAGGAGACCTTCGAGGAGGCGGTGTGGACGGCCATCGCCGCGGGGGACGAGGCGACCGCCGCGCTGGCGGAGAGCCAGCTGGTGGAGGTCACCGCGCGCCAGCGCCGCGCCGAGGAGGGCCTGCGCTGGGCCCGGGCGGCGGAGGCCACGCTCACGCACCTCGGGGGCCCGCAGGAGCTCATCCGGGCGCGGCTCGCGCATGGCCTGGGAGAGGCCTACTTTATATTGAAGAAGTGGCCGGCGTCGGAGGCGCAGTATCGGCGCGCCATCGAGCTCCGCGAGCGGCTCCTCGGACCGGACAGCCTGGAGGTCGCCAACAGCCTGAGCGGGCTCGGCAACACGCTGCACGACGAGGGCAAGGCGCTCGAGGCGGTGGCGCAGCATCGCCGCGCGCTCGCGATCTGGGAAAAGGTCGTCGGGCCCGAGCATCCGCAGCTGGCGCGCCCGCTCTATTATCTCGGCAAGGCCTACCTCGCGTCGGGCCAGCTCGCGATGGCGGCGGATTGTCTTCGCCGGGCCCTCACGCTGCGGGAGTCGTTCCTGGGCCTGACCCACGGGCTGGTGGCGCAGGCACACGAGGCGTTGGGGCGCGTCCTGCGCGCGCAGGGCCAATATGACGAGGCGGCGGCGCAGTACCGTCAGGCGCTGCACGCCTACGAGAAGACGGCGAGCGACGCGGCCGTGGACGACTGGCTGGCGCTCGGCGAGCTGCTCGGGCTCAAGGGGCAGCGGGAGGAGGCGGTCCAGGCGTTCGAGCAGGGGGTGCGCGTGGCCGAGAAGTATCCGGACGAGCCGGAGGGGCTCGGCGCGGCTCGTTTCGCGTTGGCCCGTGCGCTCTGGGACACGCGCCGGACCGAGCGCGCCCGCGCCCGCTCGTTGGCTGCCGCCGCCCGCGATGCCTATGCCCAGCTCAAGGAGAAGAAGGCGGAGCTCGGCGTGGTGGAGGCCTGGCTCGCCGAGCACGGCGGGCGGTGAGACGGCGTCTCTCGGGTTGGGACTCGTGCCGGATGGGGATCAGTAGGCGAGGCGGAAGCGGCGGAAGGCGTGGAGGGTCATCTTGGCGAGGAGCCAACCGTGCCGGAAGCGCGAGATCTTGGTCTCGCCATAGGTGCGGTCGCGGTAGCGCACGGGCAGCTCGACGAGCTTGAGGTTCTGCTTGGCCGCGCCGAAGAGGAGATCGAAGTCGCCGAACGGGTCGAAGTCGCCGAAGAATCCGCGGGCGGCGGCGATCCGCTCGTAGTCGCGGCGCAGGAGGACCTTGGTGCCGCAGAGCGTGTCCTTGAGGCGCTGCCCGAGGATGAACGAGAGCGCCATGCCGAAGCCCTTGTTGCCGAGGAGGTTGAGGAAGCGCATGGCCTTGCCCTCCATCGGGTAGACCAGGCGCGAGCCATTGACGAACTCGGCCTTGCCCTCGGCCACGGCGGCGTAGAATTTGGGTAAATCCTCGGGGGGCACGGTGAGGTCGGCGTCGAGGATGAAGAGGATGTCACCGGTGGCGGCGGCGAAGCCCTTGCGCACGGCGTCGCCCTTGCCCGTGCCGGCGCCCTGATGGATGAGGCGCAGACCCGGGCGGGTGCCCTGGGCGATGTGCCGCTCGATCTCCTGCACCGTCCCGTCGTTCGAGTTGCCGTCGACAAAGACGATCTCGGTCGCGCGCCCCATGTCGGGGGTGCGGGCGACGATGTCGTCGACGTTGCCGCGCTCGTTGCGGCAGGGGACGACGACGCTGCAGCTGTAGTCGCGGCTCGGGATGGGGCCGGGCGCCGGGCGGGCGACGAAGAAGTGGGTGAGGCACAGGTGGCGCAGGCCGGGCAGGCGCGCGAGGTACCGGTTGGCGAAACGGGCGAGGAGCGGGATGGCCCGCGGCACGAGGAGCGCCGTGCCCGAGCGGATGACCTCGAGGTGGTTGAGGGCGAGCAGGTTGGCGAGGTCCTGCATGCCGAGCCAGTTCTGCTGCTCGATGGGCATCTTGAGGCCGGCGCGCTCGCCCAGGCGCAGCACGGGCTCCCAGAGGAAGTTGTAATAGGAGATGAAGATGCGCGTGCGCGGGTGGGTGAAGCGGCGGAGCGCGCGGAACGCGGCCCAGACGTCCGAGAGTTGTCCGACCACGTCGGACATGACGACGTAGTCGAAGGTTCGACCTTCGAGCGCCGGGGCCTCGAGCGACTCGGCGTCGGCGACCACGAACTCGAGGTGCGGGTACTTGCCCCGCGCCACGTCGAGCATGCGGGGCGAGATGTCGACGCCCACGCCTTCGGCCGGGGCGAGCGCGGCGAGGAGATCGCCCGTGCCGCAGCCGATCTCGAGCACGCGGGCGCCGGCCGGCACGACGAAGCGCACGAGCTCTTCGATGGAGCGGTAGTAGAAGTCGTTCTTCTGGCGCCAGCGGTCGCGTTCGTCGGCCAGCGCGTCGAGCATGGCCACGCGCCGCGCCCGGGTCTCGGCCTCGCGCCGCGCAAAGTTCGTGGCCCGGGGCATGGGGCCGGCCAGGCCAGAAGGGCTGCCGCCCCGCTCCATCGACATTTTCATGCCGCGTTCATACCCGAAGGGGCGGGAAATTGCATCTGCCGGGCGGGTGATGGGGCCCTAGGCCGCCCTGGGCCGGTGACCGCCCGAGAACCTGCACCAATGTACCCTGCGCAGGCACTGCGCAGTGGGGCTCAGGCATCGTGCTCCGCTCCGCACGCTTCTCAGCGTACAGCGAAGGCATCACGGTCCAGCGCGCGTCCCCTGGCGAAGCGGGCGAAGCGCCGGTACGGGGGGGTTTAATGACGCGTACCCCCCGGTTGAGTGACGCGTACCCCCGG
>DATAGU010000349.1:0-12749 GCA_036263495.1 Polyangia bacterium
CTCCCAGCCTCCCCCCCTGCCGTCCGGGAGAAGAGGGGAGAGGTTAGAAGGGGTTTGTCTTGTTTTACTAACCACTCCCTCTTCTCCCGGAAGGGGGCGTGGGAGGCCGGGAGAAGAGGGTCGGGGTGATGAGGGCTTCGAAGGGCACGCCGCCCCAAGAGCACCCCGCCCAGAAGGCCGAGGAGGTTCGCCGGCCCTACTCCGGGAACGCCGACTTGTCGATACCCGGCACGATCCGCAGCGCGTTCTGGTAATAAACCTTTTTCAGCACCTCGTCCGGCAGGTCGAGGCCGTACATCTTCCAGAAGGCGTGGCGCTTCCTGTAGTAGTCGAAGTACTCGTCGGCGGTCTCGAGGACGCGGAAGTACACGGGGTACTCCTCCGGGGCCCAGACGTCTTTTCCGAACAGGACGCGGTCCTGGTACTTGATGAGGAAGGCGCGCGCCATGCGCGGCTGCCGGCCGAGCTCGGCCAGCACGGCGCCGATCTCGGTGTGCATGTTGGGCAGCTCGTCCATGAGCTTGCCGAGGCGCGCGAGGTCGTTGCCGAGCCAGCCGAGGGGGGCGTGGATGAAGGTCGTGTTCGGGTGCTTGCGGAACAGGTTGTGCTGCTCGCCGATGGTCTCCTCGAACGAGGCGAAGCGCTTGGGGTCGTCGCGGCGGCGGTTCGGGAACTGCTTCAACTCGAGCCAGCGCTCGTTGTGCTTGTCGGGCGGCTGCCAGAACGCGGAGGGCTCGCCGGTGTGGATGAGGACCGGGATCTTGAGCTCGGCGCACTTGCGCCAGATGGGATCGAGGCGCGGGTCGTCGGTGTGCACGCGCTTGCCGCTCTTGTCGGTGACGAACATGCCGAGGTCCTTGTAGACCTTGAGGCCACGCGCGCCGTGGCGGACATCGTCTTCGAGCTGCCGGGCGGCCTTGTTGCCGAAGTCGGGCTCGTCGATGCGGTCGAAGTCGACGTTGGCGAACATGACGATGCGGTCGGGGTGGCGCTCGACGAGGTTCTTGTGGCCCTCCTGGAACTCGGCGCCCGAGGAGCCGCTCAAGTTCACCATGACGCGCATGTTGATCTGGTCCATGTCGTGGACCAGGCGCTCCACCTTCTCGGCGGACTGGGTGAGCGACTGGTGGTTGTGCACGTCGATGAAGGGATACTTGGCGCGCGGGCGCGGGTGCTCGGGGACGACGAGGGTGGACTTGGGGTCGTACTCTTCGAAGGTCAGGTTCTTGTCATCGGCCATCGCCCCTCGGGGATGGCCGAGGGCGAGCCCCAGAGAGAGCAAGAACGGGAAGATGTAGAGGGGGCGTCGCCGGGAGCGGATTCTGGGCCACGCTTCGGAGTGGCGGCAGGCCCGGAGGATGAGGGGGGTCTCTGACGGATCGTTTGTGGGCATGGAGTCTTCCTATAGAGAAGACACTATACGCGGACCGGGCGCCGACCGAGACAGCCTCTCAAGGGACGAGGACTAGGGTTCGGCGAGAACGTCGCGGACGGAGGAGGCGGTGGCGGCGCGTACAATCCAGCGTTCCAGCTGTTCGACGTCACCGCAGCCCAAGATGCGCTCGCGCATGGATGCGTCGACCGTCATCCCGCGCGCCGCCAGCAGCGCCAACAGCGCCTTGGCTTCCCCCTTGGCTTCTCCCTTGGCTTCTCCCTCGGCACGCCCTTCCTCACGCCCCTCCTCACGCCCTTTCTCACGCCCACTGGCCTCGCCCTGGGCGAAGACCGCCTGTACAAATTCAGTCCGAAATTCGTACTTGCCGTGTTGCATGGTCAGCTCCTACTCCAGCGCTCTCGTGGGTGAACGAGGGCACGGACGTACTGTGATGCAGAACGCCGCCCGATTCAATCGAGCTACGAGCCCAGGCTCTGGGCAACGCTCGCTTATGCGCCGCCGGTCCTCCATCCGATGGCCCAGCGGAGGCATGGCGTTTTCCTCGCGCTGGGCTCACGATGCGCGAGCACGAGCCAACCTCTGGAGGTAGGTCCTCATGAATGGGTACGCACGCACCTGGATGTCAGTCGTCTTCTGCTTTCTCTGGCTGGCGGCTCCGCGGCCGGCGGGCGCTGTCCCCGAACGCGCGGTCGTGCCGGTCGTGCTCAAGACGCGCGACGGCCTCACCGTGCGCGGTGACTGGCGTCCGCCGCCCCCGGCGAGCCAGGCCCATGCTCGGCAGGCGGCGGTCCTCCTCCTCCATCAGGGCGGCTCGAACCGCCACGAATGGGACGGCTTCATCGCCCGCCAACTCGGACGCTACGGGGTGCTCTCCATCGACCTCCGTGGCCACGGCGAGTCCGATAAGACCAAGGGACCGCTCTCGGCCCTGTTCAACGACCCCCAGCAGGCGCCCGAGGATCTACGCGCGGCGCTCGAGTTCCTGCGCGCGCAGCCGACGGTCGATCCGGCGCGCATCGCCGTGATCGGGGCGTCCATCGGCGCCAACCTGGCGGTGGTCGCCGCCGATGGGTTCAACATCAAGACCGCCGTCTTCCTGAGCGGCAAGACCAGCGCGGCGCAAAACCTCGCCGACAAGAAGGAGCTCCGGCCGCGCTCGGTGTTCTACATCGCCGGCGAGGGAGACGAGGACGGCATGCGCGCTCGCTGGGCGCGTGAGTTGCACGACCTCACCCATGAGCCGCGCCGCCTTGAGATCCTCAAAGGCAAGAAGGGTCACGGCGTGACCCTCTTCAAGGAAGACCTGGGCCTGGAGGAGCGCGTCCGGGCCTGGCTCGAGAGCACCTTGTAGGCCCTCGGCGGCTCCTTCTGACGGGCTCACGAGGTCTTGATCCGTGCGCTCCGGCCGCGAGCCGCCTTCGGGGCCTCGGCGGCGGCCTGGTGCAACGGGATGCGTTCGAAGTGCTCAATCACGAGATCGATGAACGTCCTCGCCTTGGGAGAAGGGGTTCCGGCGGGCATGAGGACATGGACCGGGAAGCTGGGCGGCGTCCACTCGTCCAGGACCGCGACGAGGCGCCGGGCCGCCGTGTGTTCGCGGACGTAGAAGCCGGGCATGCGGGTGATGCCGAGGCCGGACACGGTCGCCCGCAGGGCCAGGTCGTAGCTCGTCGTGAGCAGGCGCGGATGGATGATCGTCTTCAGGAGGCGGCCTTGCTGAATGAAGGGCCATTCCACGATCGCTTCGGTACCGATCGCGATGCAGGCGTGCTCGGCCAACTCTGACGGTTCGGTCGGCCGTCCGTGGCGCCGTAGGTACTCGGGGCTGGCGAAGTAGCCGGCGCGTGCGTGCCCCAGCAGCCGCGCGGTGAGCGAGGAATCGGGCAGGGGGCCGGCCCGCACCGCCACGTCGAACCCTTCGCGGACGAGATCGATGGGCTGCGATCGGACGTCGAGCTCGAGCGTGACCTGCGGGTATCGCTCGAGATAGGCCACGACCACGGGCTCGAGCATCCTCTCGGCCAGGATGGGCGTGGTGGTCACGCGCAGGAGACCGCTCGGTTCTCGGCGGGTCGATTCGAGCGTGGCCTCGGCCTCGCGGGCTGCGGTGAGCGCCCGGGTCGCGTGCGCGAAGTAGGCGCGGCCTTCATCGGTGAGCTGGAGGGTGCGGGTGGTGCGAAAGAGGAGCTGGACGCCGAGACGCTCCTCGAGCTGGCGCACCCGCCGGCTCATCAGGGTCTTGCGCGTGCCGATCCGGCGGGCGGCGGCGCTGAAGCCACCGGCCTCCACGACCGCGACGAACAGGCCGAGGGCTTCGAGGTCCGGGAGCGATTGGATCGCCATGCGGGACAGTCTATCGCCAAGCCGTGGGCTAGTCCGCTCGGGGGCGCCGAGGCAGGTTGGAGGGCAGGAGGCACCACCATGACGAAGCTGAAGGGAAAGAACGCCATCATCACGGGCGCATCTCGCGGCATCGGGCGCGCCATCGCCGAGCGCCTGGCCGGAGACGGCGCGGCGGTCGCGATCAACTACGTGCGCGACGAGGGCGCGGCCCGGGAGGTGTGTGCGGCCATCGAGGCCAAGGGAGGTCGGGCGCTCGCCATCCGGGCCGACGTCGGGGTCACGGCCGACATCGAGCGCCTCTTCGCGGAGGCGGAGGCGCGGCTCGGCCCGCCGGACATCGTGGTGGCGTCGGCCGGCATCAGCGTCTTCAAGCCGCACGCGATGGTGACGGCCGAGGAGTTCGACCGCATCTTCGCGGTCAACACGCGCGGCGTGTTCTTCGTGCTGCAGGAGGCCGCGCGCCGCGTGCGCGATGGCGGGCGCATCGTCCAGATCTCGACGGCGGGGACGCTCGTGCCCTACCCGGCGGCGGGGCTCTACTCGGGCAGCAAGGCGGCGGCGGAGCTCTTCGCCTCGTGCCTGGCCAAGGAGCTCGGTCCCCGCGGCGTCACCGTCAACTCGGTGGCCCCCGGGGCGACGCGCACCGAGGGCCTCATCATGCCCGAGGAGGCGATCGCGCAGCTCGTCGCGCAGACGCCGCTCGGACGGCTCGGAGAGCCGAGGGACATCGCGGACGTGGTCGCCTTCCTGGTGAGCGAAGAGGGCCGCTGGCTGACGGGGCAGAATCTCCACGCGACGGGTGGCATTATTTGATGTTGCAGTGCTTGTTCCCGGCGCGGCGGGGTCATGCCACGCTCAAACCTGTTCTCTTCGACGCCACAGGAGCCCACGATGCCCGACTCTTTGGACATTGCCGTCATCCTCGGTAGCACCCGCGAAGGTCGCGTGGGCGAGAAGGTCGCCCGCTGGATTCATGGCCTGGCCACGCAGCGCGACGAGCTGCGGGTCGAGCTCCTCGACCTCAAGGACTGGCCGCTGCCCCACTACCAGCACGCGCAGCCGCCCAAGCTCATCGAGAACAGCTACCCGAGCGAGATCGAGCGCCGCTGGGTGGCGGCCGTCGAGCGCAGGGACGGCTACATCTGGGTCTTCCCCGAGTACAACCACGGCTACCCTGCCGTGTTCAAGAACGCGCTCGACTACGTCTACACCGGCTGGAACCGGAAGCCCGTGGCGCTCGTGAGCTACGGCGGGATGGCGGGCGGTGTGCGCGCCGCGCAGCAGGTCCGCCAGGTGGCCATCGAGCTGCAGATGGCCCCGCTGCGCGACGAGGTGAACATCCCCATGGCCATGCGCGCCTTCGACGCCTCGGGTCAGCCGAGCGACGCCTCCCTGGCCAAGCGCGCCGGGACGATGTTCGACCAGCTCATCTGGTGGAGCCGCACCCTGCGCGCGGGCCGCCAAGGCTCGCTGTAGCGGCGGGCTCCCTCCTCACCAAGCGCGCTTGCTGACTCACCGGGCAGGGGCTCGTGCCCGGCTCCCGGGCGCGGCCCCGCCCACCGGCCGCCGTGGTTTCGTTGCGCTCGCGCTTGCGGTACCCTCATCGTGACCTGATGGAACTGCCTCGCGTCGACGCCATCGGTA
Source organism: Polyangia bacterium (assembly GCA_036263495.1). Lineage (GTDB taxonomy): Bacteria > Myxococcota_A > Polyangia > Palsa-1104 > SHYY01 > DATAGU01. The sequence goes on from DATAGU010000349.1 coordinate 5,384, forward strand.
TCGTCCGTTACCCCCCGGGCTATCAGCCTTCGGAGCGCCCGCGCTCGCCGGTCCTGCGGCTGGTCGCGGCGGTCCTACTGATGGTCTTCCTCGTCGTGGTGGTGGCCACCACGGCGATCAGCCTCGGGCGCTATTGCCTGACGAGCGATGGCGCCGACACGAGCGCGCTGCCGGGCCAGAGGACGCCCGCGACCGGGCCCGGCGGGGGCGGAGACGAGGTCCAATAACCCCCCAGAGGGTGGGCTCCGGTCCAGAACCATCCTCGGAGCACTATATTATTCGCGTACTGCGTGAGGATGCCCGTGTCCGATCCCAACTGGCCGCTGTTCATACCCCGACCGCCCTCGATCGATGAGCTGGTCACCGATGACGGAGAGCCCTTGGAGAGCAACCGCCACCGCCTGCAGATGACCCTGCTCATCGAAACGCTGGAGTTTGCCTGGGCGGGGCGCGACGACTACTTCGTCGGCGGCAACATGTTCCTCTATTACAGCGCGCTCCAGGCCAAGAAGTACGACTTCCGGGGGCCCGACGTGTTCGTCGTCCTCGGCACCGAGCGGCGCGACCGCAAGGCGTGGGTGATCTGGGAGGAGGACGGCAAGCACCCCGACCTGGTGATCGAGCTGACCTCGGACACCACACGCGCCGTCGATTACAACGACAAGAAGCGGATCTACGGTTCGGTGCTCGGCATCCCCGAGTACTTCATCTACGACCCGGACAGCGGCGCCCTGGATGGTTTCCGCCTCGACCTCCACCAGTACCCCTACGTGGCGGTGCCTCCGGCGCTATCAGGGCGACTGCCCGCCGAGCGGCTGGGTCTGGAACTTGGCTCCTGGCAGGGGAGCTACCAGGGCTTCGCCGGCTCCTGGCTGCGCTGGTTTCGTCCGGACGGCCAACTCTTGCCGACGCCAGTAGAGGCGCACGCCGAGGCAGAGCGCCAGCGCGCGGCCGAGGCGGCGCGGCGGGAAGAGGCGGAGGCGCGGCTGCGAGCCCTGGAGGCTGAGTTGGCGGCCCTGCGGCGGGGCAAACCCGAGAGCGCCTGACCTCCGATTCATCCGGGAAGCCGGGAGGTCAGGCGAGAGGTGGGGAACGGGCGGCGGATCAGGGCGCGGTGCGGCTCAGCACCTGGACGCCGGTGACGTTGGCGACCACGATGTTGTTCGCGTCTACGGCCACGGCGCGCGGCGTGCCGCTGATGGCCTTGCTGCCGAGGACCTGGAAGGTGTCGACGTTGAACCACACGAGCCGCGCGCTCGGGCTGCTGCCGACGACGTAGGCGGTGGTGCCGTACACGTCGACGTTGATCGGGGTCACGCCGAGGGTGCTGGCGGAGACGGTGCGCAGCACGGGGCTCGTGCTGATGTTGTTGTCGAGGCGGGTGAGGTCGATGGCGGCGACGCCGTTGATGGAGGCGGTGAGGATGAAGTTCCGGCTCGGGACCACGGCGCTCTCGACGCCGAAGTTGGCGGGCGTGGCCGAGCCGGGGGTGTTGAGCACGCTCGAGCCGCTGGCCAGCACGATGCGGTCGAGGGTCGCGCCGGTGCCGGCGTTGAGCACGGTGACGCCGTAGTTGGTGCCGTCGAAGTCGGTGGACACGTAGGCCTGGGCGCCATCGGCGCTGATGGTCACGTCGGGCTGGCCGAGGCCGAGATCGCGCGTGTACGAGCTCGTGAGGGCGCTGCCCGTGAACGTGCCGGTGCGGAGGAGGCCGGTGCCGCCCGAGACGATGAAGCGGCTGCCGGCGACGGCGACGCCGGAGAAGGGGCCGACGTTGGTGCTGAGGGCGGACGCGGCGTAGGCGGGGCTCGTGGGGGTGGTGAAGTTGATCACGTTCAGGGAGCCGGAGCCGCCCTGGTTCGAGAAGTCGGGGCTCGCGCCGGGGGCGACCGCGTCGAGCGTGTACACGTAGTTGCCGGACACGGCGACGTCGTGGGTGCGGACGGTGTAGGAGACGGTGCTGCCGGTGGTGAGGTCGAGGACGCCGAGGGAGCTGCCGCGGGCGACGTAGGCGCGGGTCCCGCCGATGGCGACGTTGGTGGCGCCGGAGAGGGCGTAGGAGCCGACGAGGGCCGAGCTCCCGGTATCAACCGCCTCGATGCCGTCGCCCGACGTGGGGCCACAGCCGAAGGCGGGGAGCAGCGCGAGGAAGAGAGCCGATGTTGTTCGCATACAAACCTCCAATCGTGTCGTGTAGGGGGACCTCTCTCTTCCTACGCCGTAGGGGGAGGCATGGTTTCACTCTCCTTGCGAGCAGGGCGCAGTCGCTCGCTTTTCATCCGTGAGGATGGAATTCTTCACGGGAACGACTCCCGGCGTCGGCGGCTTGACCGCGCCCGGGGCCCCTGGCCACAGTAACCGGCATGCGCGCGGCATCGCCATCGCGGCTCGAGCCTTCGCAGCTCGCGGCCTATGAGCGTGACGGATATCTGGTCCTCCAACGGTTCGTGGAGCCTGCCGCGTGCCGCGCGCTCATCGAGCGCGCCGGCGCGTGGGTGCGGGACTTCGATGCCGAGCGCCATCGCTCCGTCTTCACCACCAACGAACAGACCCGCGCGAGCGACGATTATTTCCTCACCTCGGGCGGCGAGGTGCGCTGCTTCTTCGAGGAGGAGGCGTTCGACGCCACGGGCCGCCTGCGCCAGCCCAAGGAGCTGTCGATCAACAAGATCGGCCACGCGCTGCACGATCTCGATCCGACCTTCGCCGCCTTCTCGCGCGCGCCCGCGCTGGCCGCGCTCGCCGCGGATCTCGGCCTCTCCCATCCGCGCCTCATGCAGTCGATGTACATCTTCAAGCAGCCGCACATCGGCGGCGAGGTGCGGCTGCATCAGGATGCGACGTTCCTCTATACCGAACCGGCGACGGTGGTGGGGCTGTGGTTCGCGCTCGAGGACGCGACCGTGGAGAACGGCTGCTTGTGGGCCCTGCCCGGGGGCCATCGCCTCGGGCTCAAGCAACGCTTCCTGCGGGCCGCGGGGGGCGGCACCCGGTTCGAGACGCTGGACGCGACGCCGCTGCCGGACGAGGGGCTGGTGCCGCTCGAGGCGCCGGCCGGCACGCTGGTGGTCCTGCACGGGCTCTGCCCGCACCGGAGCGGCGCCAACCGCTCGCCGGACTCGCGCCCCGCCTACGCGGTGCACCTCATCGAGGGCACGGCCCAGTATCCCCCGGACAACTGGCTGCAGCGCCCGCCCGAGCTGCCGCTGCGCGGGTTCTGACACGGCTCACCCGAGGCGGCGGCGAACGTGGGCGCTGGCCCCATCGATGAGGAGGTTCTCGTGCACCTCGGCCATGAGCCGGCCGAGGACGCCGAGGTCCTCGCTCGCGCTCGGCTGGAGCGTCCCGTTGAGGAGGCCGATGAGCGTGCTCTTGCCCGCGCCGCTCGGGCCGATGAGCGCCAGCTGCTCGCCGTCCTCGATGCCGGCGAGCGCGTCGAAGGCGCCGAAGGTCTTCCGCACCTGGCGCGGTGGCGCTCTCTCGTTTGCAGGCGGTCAGGGGCAGGAGGGTCAGTATGGACAGGGCGAGGGCGAAACGCCCCCGGGGGCAACGCAGCATCAAGGTCCCCAACGCGCGGATCGGGCCCTCATTCTAGACATTCCTGCATCGAGCCTGCATCGAGCCTGCATCGAGCCTGCATCGAGCCTGCATCGAGCCTGCATCGAGATCGATCCCTGGAGAGGCGCGGGAAGGAGTTGACAAGGGCGAGGGGAAAAGGCCGTTGTGGGTCGCATGAGCGCAGCGGAGCTGGTCCGTCTCTGTGAGTCGCTGGGGATTAGGATCACCGTGGAGGGCACAGACCTCCGGATCCGGGCGCCCCGGGGGGCCGTGTCGCCCGAGCTCCGCGAGCAACTGAAGGTGCAGAAGGACGCGCTGCGTGCGTTCCTCGTGGAGCGGCAGGAGGCCCCGGCGAACCCGGCGCTCACGGAGGCGGAGCGCGAGCGGCTTCTGATCGGCTGGAACGCGGCCCGCCCCGCCTACCCGGACTCGTCCTCGGTGACCGAGCTGTTCCACGCGCAGGTGGAGCGCGCGCCCGGGGCGCGGGCCCTGGGGTTCGGACACGTGGTGCTGACCTATCGGGAGCTGGAGGAGAGCGCCGAGCGGCTGGCTCGGGCTCTCCGCGCGCGGGGCGTACGCCGCGGGTCGCGGGTGGCCATCTGCCTCGAACGCGGCGCGCACCTGGTGGTGGCGTTCCTGGCCACGCTGAAGGCCGGGGCCGCCTACGTGCCGCTCGATCCAGAGTACCCGGCGGAGCGGCTGTCCTTCATGCTGGCCGACAGCCGCGCGGCGGCGCTGGTGACCGAGCCGGCCCTCATGGACCGGTGGACGGCGGCCGGGTTGCCGGTGCTCCAGATCGGCGCGGATGGGCTCGCTCCGGACGGCGCCTCGGCGGCGCCTCCTTCCGGTGCCTGGAGGGACGTGCCGCGTGGGTCGGATCCGGCCTACCTCATCTACACCTCGGGCTCGACCGGGACACCCAAGGGGGTCCTCGTGGATCACCGCGCCATCGTGCGCCTCGTGGTGGGCACCGATTACGTGCGGCTCGGCCCCTCGGACCGCATGGCCCAGATCTCGAACGCCTCGTTCGACGCGGTGACGTTCGAGATCTGGGGCGCCCTCTTGAACGGGGCCTGCCTGGTGGGCATCGAGCGCGAGGTGGCGCTCTCGCCGCAGCTCCTCGCGGCGCGCCTGCGCAGCGAGGGCATCACGACCCTGTTCCTCACCACCGCCCTCTTTCATCAGGTGGCGCGCGAGGAGCCGACCGCGTTCCAGACCGTGAAGAACGCGCTCTTCGGCGGCGAGGCGGCCGACCCGGACGCCGTGCGCCGGGTGCTCGCGGCCGGCGGGTCCGGGCGGCTGCTCAACGGGTATGGCCCGACCGAGGCGACGACGTTCGCCGTCTGCCACGAGGTCACGCACCTGGCCGAGGACGCGACCACGGTGCCGATCGGGCGACCGATCGCCCACACGCCCGTCTACGTGCTCGACGGCCGGGGGGCGCTCGCGGCGATCGGGGCGCTCGGGGAGCTGTACATCGGCGGGCCGGGCGTGGCGCTCGGGTACTGGGACCGGCCAGAGCTGACCGCGGAGCGCTTCGTGCCGGACCCTTTTGCGGGCGAGCCCGGGGCGCGGATGTATCGCACCGGGGATCGCGTGCGCTGGCGCCAGGACGGCTGCCTGGAGTTCCTCGGGCGCGCGGACCAGCAGGTGAAGCTCCGGGGCTTTCGCGTCGAGCCGGGGGAGATCGAGGCCGTCCTCGGGCGGTGCCCGGGCGTGCGCCAGGCGGCGGTGGTGGTGCGTGAGGATCGTCCGGGCGGGAGATACCTGGCGGCCTACGTGGTGGCGGAGCAGGAGGTGTCGGCGGGCGAGGCGCGCGTGCTCCTGCGCGAGCGCTTGCCCGAGTACATGGTGCCGGCGGCGTGGGTCTTCCTCGCCTCGCTCCCGCTCACGCCGAACGGCAAGATCGATCGGAAGCGGCTGCCCGCGCCGCCGCTGGACGCGACGCCGGGGGCGCCCCCCGTGGCGCCGCGCACGCCGACCGAGGCGTGGGTCGCGAACATCGTGGCCGAGGTGCTGGGCCGCGCCGCGGTGGGCGCGGAGGACGACTTCTTCGAGATCGGCGGGCACTCGCTCCTGGCGACCCAGGTCCTCTCGCGTATCCGCAAGGCGTTCGGGCGTGAGCTGCCCTTGCGCGCGCTGTTCGAGGCGCCGACGGTGGCCGGGCTGGCGCGGCGGCTCGATGCCGCGCAGCCGGAGGGGCAGGGGCGTCCGGACGAGGGACCTCCGCTCGTCCCGGTCCCGCGCACGGACGAGCTGCCGCTCTCCTTTGCGCAGCAGCGGCTGTGGTTCCTCGATCAGCTCGAGCCGGGCAGCCCGTTCTACAACGTCCCCGTGGCCGTGCGCCTCGCCGGGGCGCTCGACGTTTCCGCGTTGCGCGCCAGCCTGGAGGAGGTGCTCCGGCGCCACGAGGCCCTGCGCACGCGGTTCGAGTCGCGGGAGGGGCGCCCGGTCCAGGTGATCCTGCCGCGGCTCGAGCTGCCGCTCGTGCCGGTGGATCTGGGAGCGCTCGACGAGGGGGAGCGGGCGGCGCGGGCGCTGGCGCTGGCTCGCGAGGAGGCGCTGCGGCCCTTCGATCTCGCGGCCGGCCCGCTCCTTCGCGCCACGCTCCTACGCCTTGCGCCCGAGGAGCACGTGCTGCTCCTCACGATGCACCACATCGTCTCGGACGGCTGGTCCATGAGCGTGCTCGTGCGCGAGCTGTGCGCGCTGGACGCCGCGTTCTCGGCCGGGGCGCCGTCCCTGCCCCCTCTGGGAGAGCTGGCGATCCAGTACGCGGACTACGCGGTGTGGCAGCGCCGATGGTTCGCGGGCGAGGTCTTGCAAGCGCAGCTCGACTACTGGAAGAAGGCCCTGGGGGGGCGGCTGCCGGTGCTGGAGCTGCCCACGGACCAGCCGCGTCCGCCGGTGCAGAGCCATCGCGGGGCGCAGCATCGCTTCGCGCTCCCGCCGCGCCTGCTCGCGGGCCTCGAAGCCCTCGGCCGGCGGGAGGGCGTGACGCTGTTCATGACGCTGCTCGGGGCCTTCCAGGCGCTCCTTCACCGCTACAGCGGGCAGGAGGACATCATCGTCGGCTCCCCGATCGCGGGCCGCCACCGGGCCGAGACCGAGGGCTTGATCGGCTTCTTCGTGAACACGCTGGCGCTGCGCACGGATTTCAAGGAGGGGGATCGGGGCCTGAGCTTCCGGGCGCTGCTCGGGCGGGTGCGCGAGGTGACGCTCGGTGCCTATGGCCATCAGGAACTGCCGTTCGAGCGGCTGGTGGAGGAGCTCCGGCCCGAGCGGGACCCGAGCCGCTCGCCGGTGTTCCAGGTGATGTTCGTGCTGCAGAACCTGCCGATGCCGGCGCTCGCGTCCGCATCGCTCACGGTGACGCCGCTCGAATGGGAGGGGGGGATCGCGAAGTTCGACCTCACGCTCACGATGCAGGAGCTCCAGGAGGGGGCGGGCGGCTTGCGCGGGGTGCTGGAGTACAACACGGACCTCTTCGACGGGGCGACCGTCGAGCGGATGGCGGGGCACTTCCGGCGGCTGCTGGAGGGGATCGTCGAGGATCCGGACCGGCGCGTGGCCGAGCTGCCGCTCCTCACGGAGGCGGAGCGCGAACAGCTCCTCGAACGCTGGAACCAGCGCCCGGTCGGCGCGCCGGGTGCGTGGCCAGGACACGGCGTCGAGGCGCTGTTCGCCGAGGAGGCGGCGCGTCGACCCGAGGCGCCGGCCGTGGTCTTCGGCGATGGCAGCCTGAGCTATGGCGAGCTCGATCGGCGCTCGAACCAGCTCGCGCATCACCTGCGCTCGCTCGGGGTGC
>DATAGU010000350.1:0-20480 GCA_036263495.1 Polyangia bacterium
GTCCTCATCTTTGGATCAAGGATCGCCGAATTTGAAAAAGGGACTGCACGCATTGAAAACGCCTCTCCTCGCACTGAAACAGCCCCTATGCGCACTGAAATAGCCTCTCCGCGCACTGAAAACGCCTCTCCGCGCACTGAAACAGCCCCTATGCGCACTGAAAGCGCCCCTATGCACACCGAAAAGGCCACTACGCGCGCCGAAAGCGCCACTGCGCGCACCGAAAACGCCACTGCGCGCATCGAAAACGCCACTGCACGCACCGAAAACGCCACTGCGCACACCGAAAGCGCCGACGCCGCACGAAAAAGCGCCGCCGCCGCACGCGAAGGCACCGACGCCGCACGAAAAGGCGCCGACGCCGCACGAAAAAGCGCCGACGCCGCACGCGAAGGCGCCTCCCCTGCACGCCCAAGCGCCGACGCCGCACGACGAGGCGCCTCCCCCGCACGACGAGGCGCCGGCCCGTACGTTCAGAGCGGGGCCCGGACGCTCACGAGACCCTCCCCGGAGTGCAGGGAGGGCTGCCGCTCATTTCAACTGGGGGTGATGCGGACGTCAGCCAGGGAGCAGCGCGGCCAACGCCTGGGCCACTTCGCGCACCGCCCCCTCCTCGGCTGGCGTGAAGGGGTCGAGCTGGTCGCTGTCGACATCGATCTGGCCGAGGATGTTCCCCTGGCGCTGGATGAGCACCACCAGCTCGGAGCGCGTGTGGAGGTTGCAGGCGATGTAGTTCTCGATCGCGCGCACGTCGCCCACGTTCTGATCGTGTCCCGTCGCCACCGCGGTGCCGCACACGCCGTGGCCGACGCGGATGCGCACGTGCTCGGTGTCGCGCCCCGAGTGGGCCTCGAGGACTAGATCGTCGCCGTGCAGCATGTAGAGGTAGACCGAGGTGTAGGGGGGACCGGCGGCGCGGATGGCGTCGGCGGTCCGCTGGAGGAGCTCCGGGCGGGTCGCGTTGCGCTGTCCGGCCTCGCGCAGCGAGGCGATCACCTTGTCGGCTTGGAGCGTCGGCATGCGCCGAGGCTACACCAAGCCGCCCAGGCGAGGAAGCCGGCGCGGCGGTCAGCCCGCGGCGGCATGTACGGCCGTGTCGAGCCGGGCGGCGACTTCTTCGGCGGCGCGCTCGCCGGAGCGGATGGCGCCTTCCATGTAGCCGGTCCACACGGTCGCGGTCTCGGTGCCGGCCCAGTGGATGCGGCCGCACGGGCGCGCGAGCTCCTGTCCGTACGCCGAGAGGACGCCGGGGGCCATGAGGCCGGCGTAGCAGCCGCGCGACCACTCCTCGGCGGTCCAGTCCTGCTCGACGTAGTCCACGCACTCGGCGGCACGCGGGCCGAGGAGCCGGGCAAGCTCGGCCAGGACGGCCTGGCGTCGCTCCTCGGCCGCGCTCGCACCGACGGCGCGCACGCCGCGCGCCAGCACGAAGGCCACGAGCGCGCCGTGCGAGGCGTCGGCCGGCGAGTCGTCGAACACGAGGCGCACGGGGCCGGTGTCGGAGATGGCTTCGCCCGAGTAGCCCTGGGCGCGCCAGAACGGCTCCTCGTAGAACGCCACGCACTTGATGACCGAGCCCATGGGCATGCGCTGGAGGAGGTGGTCGCGCGCGGCGGGCAGGGGCGGGCCGTAGGCGATGCGGGCGGCGAGCGCGGGGGGGATGGCGACGATGACGTAGCGCGCGCTGTGGTCGCCGGCGTCGCTCGTCACGACCACCCGGTCGGCCTCTTGCCGGAGGGCGCGCACGGGCGCGCGCAGGACCACGCGCTCGCCGAGCGGCGCGGCGAGGCGCTTCGAGATCTCCTGCGTGCCCTCGGCGACCCGGGTCTCCTGCGCGCCGTCACGGATGGTGGACAGGCGCAGGAGGCCGCCGCCGGCGTGGAGGTAGTGGAGGAAGTAGAGCAGCGACAGCTCGTCGGGCTCGGCGGCGAAGACGGCCTCGACGGCGATGTCGAGCAGGGCGCGGGCGCCGCGGGTGTGGACGTTTCTGCGCTTCCAGGCCTCGACGGTGAGCCCGTCCCACTCGGCGGCCCGCGGGGCGGTGTGGGGGGCGTCGAGCGGGACCTGGCGGCACATCTTCTCGAGCCGCCGGATGGTGCGGTCGAGGTCGAGTAGGCCGAGGAGCGGGAGCGAGGGGATGGCTTTGCGGTAGGTGGAGATGCGGCCGCCGAGGGAGAGGACCTTGCGGCCGTCTTCGTGCTGGGGGAAGGGGGTGAGGCCGAACTCCTTCACCAGGGCGAGGACGCGATCCTGGGTGGGGCCGATCCATTGCGCGCCGAGGTCCACGCGGTCGCCGAAGCGGGTGGTGTGCGTGAGCGTGCGGCCGCCCACGCGGTCGCGCGCTTCGAGGACGCGGAGGCGGACGCCGCGGTGGTCGAGGGCGCGGGCGGCGCTGAGGCCGGCGAGGCCGGCGCCGATGATGAGGACGTCGAGGATGTCGGGGGCGGCGCTCGGGGATGCGTTGGTGGAGGAGGGCATGGGGCGAGCATACAGGGGCCGGGGGAGGCTGCGTGTCCCCGCGGGTGTGGCTCGGGGATCAGCCGGCGGGGGGCGCGGTGTCGGGGTCCCGGGGCAGGCGGGTGACGAACACGCTGCCGCGGGGCTGGTTGGGCTCGACCCAGATCCGGCCCCGGTGGCCCTGCACCGCGAGCTTGCAGAACGCGAGGCCGAGGCCGTGGCCGACCGAGGTGTCCTGGAGGTCCTGAGCAGGGCCGCCTTCGAGGCGGGTGTACTTGTCGAAGATGCGCTGGCGCATCTCCTCGGGGATGCCGGGGCCTTCGTCGATGACCAGGAGGTCGATGGTGCCGGTGCCGGCGGGGCCGTCCTTGACCGCCAGCCAGACGGTGCCGCCGGAGGGGTTGTAGCGGAGCGCGTTGTCGACGAGGTTCTGCAGGACGCGGCGGAGGCTCTCGGCGTCGACGCGCACGGAGGAGACGGGGGTCTCGATGGCGATGGCCAGCCGCTGCTCGCGGCTCTCGGCGAGGGGCTCCATGAGGCACACCACGTCTTCCAGGATCGTGCCGAGGTCGGCCTCGGCCAGCCGGGGTACGAAGGCGCCCTCTTCGCCGCGCGAGATGTCGAGGAGGTTGAGGGCCATCTGGTGGATGGCCTCGGCCCCGACTTGCACGGCCTTCCAGTACTGCCGGTCGGGCTCGGAGAGGTTCGGTCTCCGGAGCCGGGCCTGGCACGACATCATGATGCCGTTCGCCGGGCTCTTGAGGTCGTGGATGAGGAGGGAGGCCATCTCCTCTTTGTGCCGCTGGACGCGGATCAACTGCTCGTTCTTGGCGGCGAGCTCGGTGCGGCTGGCGGCGAGCTCGGCGGTGCGCTCCTCGACGCGCCGCTCGAGCGTGGCGTAGAGCTGCACGTTCTCCATGGCGATCGAGGTGCTGTCCGCGAGGGCGCTGAGGAGCTTCACCTCCTCGGGCCGGGCGCGGCGGCGGCGCGCCCAGTAGTTGCCGATGGCGCCGACGGGCGACAGGGTGCGGATGGGGACGGTGACGAGGCTTTTTACGAAGGTCGGACGGTAGGCGTCCACGGGGACGCGCGGGTCGGCGTAGATGTCCTCGATGACGACGGCCTGTCGCTGCAGCATGGACCAGCCGCTCACGCAGGTCTCCATGGGGAAGCGGCGCCCCTTCCACAGGGGGCCGATGGCGTCTTCGTCGACGTAGTGGCAGTAGGTCCCGTCGCGGAGGACGAAGGTCGCGCCGTCGGCGCCGGTGAGCTCGCGCGCGGCCCGGCGCACGATGGTCATGACCGCCTCCAGGCTGCGCGCCAGGGAGAGCTCCTGTACGACCGTGACGAGGTGCTGCAGCTTCTCCTCGTACGGAAAGGCGCTCCCTTCGGTCACGGATGCGTCGTGTGCGAGCGTCGTATCCATGCGCCTGGTAATGTGCCATGCGCCCGCACGGGGTCGCAACGCCGCGGCGCGGCGCGCCGCGCGAGGCCCTCCTCGCGCCACGCCGTCGCACGAGCCGGATATCCAAAGCAATCTGGAATGTTGTGACCACCTGAGAGGTCAGTTAGTGTGCCTCTGGAGGACTCCCGAATGGAGGAGGACGTAGTATCGGTCACCGGACGGACTCCGCTGGCCGGCGAATTGGTCTCTGAAACCGCCGTCACCGCCGTGGACAGGGCGGGGGATGGGCTGTCGCCGGAGCCGCCGCAGATCGACCGGCTGGAGCTGCCGGTGATCGAGCGGGAGTCGTACACGATCGAGCGCGAGCTCGCTCGCGGGGGGCTCGGTCGCATCCTCCAGGGCCGCGATCGCCGGCTCGATCGGCCGGTGGCGATCAAGGAGCTCATCATCACCACCGAGCAGGCCGCGGCGCGGTTCGCGCGGGAGGCGCTGGTGAGCGCGCGCCTGCAGCACCCTGCGATCGTGCCGGTGTACGAGGCGGGCCGCTGGCCGAACGGCGATCCCTTCTACACGATGAAGATCATCCAAGGGCGCTCGCTCAAGGAGCTCATCGACAAGGCCCAGAGCCTCGATGAGCGCCTGGCGCTCCTGCCGCACGTGCTGGCCGCGGCCGACGCGATGGCCTACGCGCACGAGCAGCGGGTCATCCACCGCGACCTCAAACCGACCAACATCCTGGTGGGGGACTTTGGCGAGACGGTGGTGATCGACTGGGGGCTGGCCAAGGATCTGTCCCGTCCGGAGACGACCGAGGACGGCGAGAAGTCGCTCGACACGCCCTATCAGGTGGCGACGCATGACCTGACGATGGTGGGGGCGGTGCTGGGGACGCCGCAATACATGCCGCCGGAGCAGGCGCGCGGCGATGCGGTGGACGAACGCGCGGACGTCTATGCGCTCGGGGTGCTGCTCTATCACCTGCTCGCCGGGACGCCCCCGTACCAGAGCACGGACCCGATCGAGGTGCTCGAGCAGGTGCAGGCCGGGCCCCCCGAGGCGCTGCGCACGTGGCAGCGCGGGATCCCCAAGGATCTCGAGACGATCGTGCACAAGGCCATGGCCTGGAGGAAGGAGGACCGCTACCCCTCGGCCCGGGAGTTCGCCGAGGATCTGCGGCGCTTCCAGACGGGGCAGCTGGTGGGGGCGCACGAGTATTCGCGGCTCACGCTGCTCGGGCGCTGGGTGCGGCGCCACCGGGCGGCGGTGGCGGTGGCGGTGGTCTTCCTCCTGCTCCTCGGGGTGGTGGCGACGCTGGGGGTGCGGCGGGTGGTGGTCGAGCGCAACATCGCGGCGGCGCGCAGCTTCGAGCTCATCCTGGCGCAGGCGCGCAGCTGGCTCGAGCGGGATCCGACGGCGACGCTGGCCTGGCTCAAGACGTATCCGGCGGAGGCGGGCAACTGGCTGGCGGCGCGCGAGCTGGCGTATGACGCCTGGAGCCGGGGGGTGGCGCAGCACGTGCTCCAGGGGGACCCGAGCCGCTTCTGCTACGGCGCCTTTTCTCCGGACGGCAAGCTCTATGCGTGCTCGGGCCCGGACAAGAAGCTGCGGCTGTGGGACACGGCGACCGGGGAGATCGTGCGCAGCACGAGCTACGAGGGGGAGCCGTACGTGGTGCGCTTCTCGCCGAACGGCCGCATGGTGGCCTTCGCCGATGCCCTGAGCCGGCAGGTGCGGCTCTGGGACCTCGGGACGGGGAAGGTGGGCACGCTGTCGGGCAACGATGGGCTGGTGATCGATCTCCTGTTCTCGCGCGACGGCCAGCTGCTCTTGCCGCTCACCCAGGGCAAGCAGCTGCGGCTGTGGTGGCTGGCCACGGGGCAGAGCCGGGTGCTCGATGGGTTCCAGGGCTCGGGCGATGGCGCCCGCTTCTCGCCGACGGGGCGTTCGATCGTCTTCGCGGGGCAGGGCCAGACGCTCCGGATCTATGACGTAACGACCGGGCAGACCCGGAGCCTGACGGGGCACGGGGCGGACGTGAGCACGGTGGCCTGGTCGCCGACGGGGAAGACGATCGCCTCGGCGGACAAGAAGGGCGGGGTGCGCCTGTGGGACCCGGACACGGGGGCGGGGCAGGTGCTGCGGGGGCACGAGTCGCTGGTGGGGGCGCTCGAGTTCTCTCCGGAGGGTCGCTGGCTGGCGTCGGGCAGCGATGACGGTACGGTGCGCTTGTGGGAGGTGGCGACGGGCAAGGGGCGCGTGGCCGAGTCGCTGCGGGGCGGGGTGGACGCGCTCGCTTTTTCGCCCGATGGTCGGCTCCTCGTGTCGGCGGGGGAGGAGGGGCTGGTGCGGCTCTATGACCTCGTGACCGGAGGGCACCGGATCTACTCGGGCCATCGCGCCGTGGTCTACCAGCTCGTCTTCTCGCCCGATGGGCGGCTCCTGGCCTCGAGCAGCGATGACAAGACCACGCGCCTGTGGCGGGTGATGCCGGAGCGCGGCCAGCTCCTGCGCGGTCACGAGGAGAGTCTCAACCGCGTGGCTTTTGCGCCGGACGGACGGCGCGTGGCCACGGCGTCCCGGGACGCGACGATTCGCGTGTGGGACCTGCTGCGGGGCGAGACCGAGCGGATCCTGCAAGGGCACGAGGACGTCATCCTGGGGCTGGCGTTCTCGCCCGATGGCCGGCACCTGGCATCGGCCAGCCGGGATGGGCGGGTGCGCTGGTGGGACCTCGCGGAGGGGTCGAGCCAGGTGCTCGAGGGGCACGAGGATCTCCTGTGGGACATGGCGCTCGCGCCGAGGGGGCAGCTCGTGGCCACGTCGAGCGCGGACGGGACGGTGCAGCTGTGGGACGTCGTGACCGGGAAGAACCATGTGCTGCGCGGGCACGAGGGGCAGGTGCGGTCGATCGCCTTCTCGCCCGATGGCCAGTGGCTGGCCTCGGCGGGCGACGATCGGACCGTGCGCCTGTGGTCCATGGCCGACCACACGGCGCACGTCCTGACCGGGCATGAGGGGGGGGTGTTCCGCATCGCCTTCTCCCACGATGGCCGCCGCCTCGCCTCCGGAGGCCGGGACGGTGTCGTGCGCCTGTGGGAGTTCGCCACGGGCAGCTCGCGGGCCCTCGGTCGCCACGCGGGGCAGGTGCGGCAGGTGCTGTTCAGTCAGAATGACCAGCTGGTGGCGTCGGGGGGCGAGGATGGCGCGGTGTGGCTCTGGGATACCGGCCGGGGCGAACCACGACAGCTCGCCGACCAGCTCAGTCAGGTGCGGGCGCTGGCCTTGTCTCCGGATGGGGAGCTGCTCGCCTCGGGGAGCTCGGACGGCGTGCTCCACCTGTGGAAGCTCCGCACCGGGACCTCCCACAGCGTCTATCACATGGGCGTGCCGGTGCAGGACGTGGCCTTCTCCCCCGATGCCCACCACGTCGGCGCGGTAGGGCGGGGCAAGATCGCCCGCGTCTGGCCGGTCGAGTCGAACGAGGCGGCGCTGCCCGTGGAGTCGGAGGAGCTGCGGGCGTGGATCCAGAAGAGCACGACGGCGACGATCCGGCTGAGCAGCCCGCTCAACACGCCGGACATGTATCGCCTCCAGGACGCCGCGGCCCGGAAGCGGCCCTGAGCCGAGCCCCCCTGGGACATGTCTCCTGTCCCAGGGAGTGGGGGTGGGACAGTCTCCGATGCGTGCGCAGGGCGCGTTTTGCCCGGGATCGCTGGCGTCGGTGCTTGGCCCGGCGCTTGCTTGGTTTGGAGGAAAAATTTACTGTGGGCCCATCGATTATCGGACGTCGGGTGTCCCCGGAGCCTTCATAGGCGGTGATAGAGAGGGCGAGCCGGTCCCGTACGGACGATCTTGGAGCGGCCATTCAATGGACGCATGGAGGACCTCATGAAAAAAGACCAGCGGGACCAGAAGAACCAGAAGCCGGCGATCAAGAAGCTCGTCCTGCGGAAGGAGACCGTGCGGGCGCTGGAGAAGGCACAGCTTAGCCGGGCGGCCGGAGGGTACGAAGACGCTCCGACCGGAATCTGTATCAGTATCTGCAACACCGGCAGCAGCACCTCGAACCAGCAGTAGTGACCGCCCTCTCCAGAGGGACCGCGACGGTTTCGCGGTCGCATCGATAGAACGCCCCCCGCCCAGCTGATCCGACTCCACGTCTTACCTTCCAGGTAGATGCGCCTCCGTATGTGCCTTGCGGGCCGGATGCGCGTCCTTAGAACGACGTGAGATGCATCTCCATTAAAAAATTTTTCCCTGGCGCAGAGATCGCGTTACGAAAGAGACCTACACCCGTACTATCTAATGACCGGATCCTGTATCCGGCCAGATGACCAACCGCGGAGGGTCCCATGGCAAAGCACCAGAAGTCCCGAGACCACAATCAGGCCCGTCAAGGGCAGCTCCACCTGCGCAAGGAGACGTTGCGCACCCTCACTCCTTCTCATCTGCGTCAGGTCGCCGGCGGTGTGTACGAATGCAACACGGGCAGTAGCACGAAGACGGTAGGCGAGGCACTGCGACTCGAGTAGTTCGTCCCACCTTCCGCGCGACCCTCGCTCCCTCCCTCTCCTCCTCGAACTGAGACAGCTCCGATGTCCCTGGGACACTCTGTCGTCCTGTCCCACCCCCTTGATGGATCTTTGAATCCTCGCTGTTTCCAGCGTCTAAACAATTACCGCCTATTGGTACGCCGGTTGCTGTAGCAGCGTACCGATTCCGAATTCCTTGTGAACTCGTCGCAGTGGAAGTCGGACTCCAACCGATAAGTGGTACAGTGCGCACATCTTGGAGGGAGGTCCTATGCCTATCTTCGATTTGGCCCTTCGTCATATCCGGTCCTCTCGCTTCCTGAACAAGAACGAATCCCAAGAGCAGTTGCTCGACTCACTGCGCACGGAGCCCTGCCGCGAGGAGACGGCCTCCTCGGGCGGCGCCGCCACTGCGTGCCTCACCCTGGAGGAGAAGGTCCTGGCGCTCGAGCTGTGCCTCGATCTGCGCGGCCTCTCGGAGGCGGATCGTCTCCGGCTGGCGGAGCGCTGTGAGGAGCTGTGGGTCGAGGGCGGGGCGGTGCTCTGCGAGGAGGCCGCGGCCGAGGAGGGGGAGGCGGTCCGGGCGGGCGGCTGCACCGCGGGCCTCTACTGTATCGTCGATGGCCTGGTCTCGGTGACCTGCCGCTCGGAGCACCGCCGCGCGCCGGTGGTCTTCACGCTCGGCCCGGGCGGGCTGTTCGGGGAGAGCGCGCTCACGGGCGAGGGGCTGCTCGGCGCCGAGGCCTATCGCCGCTCGCGCCTCTTGCGCCTCGACCGCGCGGGCATCGCCTGGGCGCTCGCGGAGCTCCCCTCCTTTGCCAAGGTGGCCAAGCGGCTCATTCGCATCCACCGCAAGCTGCCGTGGATCGTGGAGCGCCTGCGACGCTCGGCGCTCCTGCGCAACGTGCCGCCGCACTTCGTCTACGAGCTCCTCGAAGGGGCCGACCTGCAGGACGTCGATCCGGGCGCCTCCCTGCTCGTCGCGGGGCAGGACCCGGAGGGGCTGTACCTGGTGATGACCGGGGAGCTGCTCGAGTGCGACCGCCACAGCCAGCACACGATCCGCCTGATCGGCTGCGGCAGCGTGTTCGGCGATCTCGAGTTCATGGGGTCCCACCCCATCGAGCACCACGTGGTCGGCGGGGCCGAGCGCTCGCGCGTGCTCAGGATCGATGCCGCGCGGCTGCACCAGCTGATCGCCCGCTCGAGCACGTTCCGCCGCCTCATGCTGGCCGGCAGCTCGGGTCAGGAGGAGCAGCGCCGCCGCTTCGTCGAGTGCGTGTACGAGCACGAGCAGCGCGCGGTCAACCTGGTGGCCGTGGTGGGCGACGATCCGCGGCTGCCGCTGTCCACGCTGATCTCCTGGCTGGCCGAGGCGACGGCCACGGAGTTCGGGGATCAGGTGGTGATCCTCGAGCTCGACGAGTCGGCGCGGGGGCTGCCGGTGTTCCGGCGCAGCCTGCACGGCGAGGGAGGGGAGGTGCTGCGCCTCAACATCCACCCGGCGTCGCCGCTCCTGGCGAGCGGGGCCTTCGATGGCCACTTCCAGTCGGCCCACTACGTGCTCATCGACAACACGCGCGCCGGGGGCCGGCCGCTGCCCGGCCGCATGGGGGCGCCGGAGAAGACGGTGTTCGTCGCCAGCCGTCCTTATACGACGCTGCCCCAGGCGCTGGCCGAGCAGCTGCCGCACGCCCCGGTGTACACGGCGGTGGTGCCGGCCGCGGCCCTGCCGGGCGGCGAGCACCCCTGGGTGCCCACGGGCACGGTGCGCATCCACCGCGATCTCATCGAGGCGGCGCGGCACCGGATCGGCTTCGTCGAGCTCTCGGAGCGGCTGCGGCGGCAGGTCTACCGCTGGGCCCGCGCGGTCACGGATCGCCGGGTGGGGCTGGCCCTGGGCGGCGGCGGCGCCTTCGGCTTTGCCCACCTCCCGCTGCTCCAGCGCGTCGAGCAGGCGGGGATCCCGATCGATCTCATCTCCGGCTGCAGCGTGGGGGCGGGCGTGGGCGCGTTCTACGCCGTGCGCGGTTTCGATGGCCTGGGCAGCTTCCTCGAGCGCGCGGGGCGCATCCTGTTCACCCGCGGGCTCCTCACCTCGCGCGCCATCGCCCGCTTCGTCGATGAGGAGCTCGGGTCGGTGCGGCTCGAGGACCTGGAGGTGCCGTTCTATCCGGTGGCGGTGGACATCGACACCGCCTGCCAGATGACGATCCGCTACGGCAGCGTGGGTCAGGGGGTGCGGGCGAGCGCGTCGTTCCCGGGCCTGTTCACGCCGACCCTGATGGAGCACCGCGTGCCCGGCCACCGGACGCGCACGTTCCGCTTCGTGGACGGCGGGGTGGTCAACATCGTGCCCGACGACACGCTCTATCTCGAGGGGGCGCGGGTGGCGCTGGCCTCGAACGTGATCCCGCCGCCGCGCTCGCGGCGCACCACCAGCCCGCCGCTCGTGCAGCGGGTGCAGTCGGCGCTCGAGCGGCTGCCGGGCCCGCTCGGCCTGCTCGTGCGCGAGGTGGAGCCGATCGTGCGCATCGACGATTGCCTGCGCACGATGTACCTCATGATGCACGCGCCCGACGACTGGGGGGCGCGCACGGCGGACGCGAAGTTCCGCGCCATCCCGGGCAACTACTCGCCGATGCGGTGGTCGGGCGGGGCGGCCATCGCCGAGGCGCAGCGCAGCGAGCACCTGGAGGCGGTGGTGGCGCGGCTCCAGGCGAGCTATCGGGCCCTACGCTGGCAGCGCCGGTCGCCCGAGGCGCAGCAGCCCACGGAGCGGCCGTCGGCGCTCGAGGCCGTCCCGACCTTCGGGCTGCGACGCGCCGCGCGCTGAGCTCGGAACCCGTTCACAGAATGATCTGAAGTCCCCACGCCTCGCCCTCCCCCGTACACGCCGACACAGATCCGCGCCGTGACCCGGGCGGGGACGCCCCGGGCCCCGTGAACACCGTGTGCTACGATGCGGCTCCATGCCTCGAGCCCTCATCGTCCACGGCGGCGCCGGCGACATCGACGCCGAACGGAGGCCGCGCTGCCTGGCCGGCTGCCAGCGCGCGGCCCAGGCGGGCTGGGCCGTGCTCGCCCGGGGCGGGGCGGCGCTCGATGCGGTCGAGGCGGCGGTGGCGGTGCTGGAGGACGACCCGGAGTTCAATGCCGGCCACGGCGCGGCGCTCAACCGAAACGGTGAGATCGAGGTGGACGCGGCGGTGATGGACGGCGCGCTGCGCGTGGGCGCGGTGGGCGCGGCGCCGTGGCTGCGGCACCCGGTGCACGTGGCGCGGCGCCTGCTCGAGGAAGGCCGCCACGCGCTCCTGGTCGGGGCCGGGGCGCTCGCCTTCGCCGCCGAGCACGGCCTCCACCCCGAGACGCCCGCGACGCTCGTCACCGAGCGGGCGCGGCAGCGCCTGGCCCAGGAGCTCGCGCGCCAGGCCGCGCCGGCGGAGGTCCCCACGGGGGACACGGTCGGCGCCTGCGCGGTGGACGATCGCGGCCACGTGGCGGCGGCCACGTCGACGGGTGGGCTGGCCGCCAAGCGGCCCGGCCGGGTGGGTGATACGCCCCTCGTGGGGGCCGGCACCTATGCCGACGACCGCGCCGGCGCCGCCTCGGCCACCGGCCACGGCGAATCGATCCTGCGCGTGCTCATGACCCGGGTGGCGGTGGAGCGCCTCGCCATCGGGGATCCGCCCGAGGTGGCGGCGCGCCACGCGGTGGCCGAGCTGGAGGGCCGGGTGCAGGGCCGGGGCGGGATCATCCTGGTGGATCTCCAGGGCCGCGTGGGTCAGGCGCGCAACACGCCGGCCATGAGCTACTGCGCCATCGTGGACGGCCACCTCACGGCGGGCGACTGACGGAGACGGCGGATGGCAGGGCTCACGCGACGCGATCTACTGACGTTCTGGCGCCGTCCCCCGCAGCCGGCGCCGCCGCGCGCGGTGTTGCGCCCGCCGGGCGCGCTGCCCGAGGCCGAGTTCCTCGACGTCTGCCAGCGCTGCGGCCGCTGCGCCGAGGCGTGCCCGCGCCAGGCGATCCTGCCCATGCCCGAGGGGCCGCGGCAGGGCACCCCGTTCATCCTGGCGCGTCAGGCGCCGTGCGTGGTGTGCGCGGGGCTCGAGTGCACGCACGTGTGCCCGTCGGGGGCGCTCAAGCCGCTGCCGGTCAACGACCCGCGGCAGATCCGGATGGGCACGGCCGAGGTGCAGGCCGCCACCTGCGTGGCCTACGCCGGGCAGGACTGTCAGGCGTGCATCGACTCCTGCCCCATCCCCGGGGCCATCGAGCTGAAGATCCAGCGGGGCCTGGCGGTGCCCGCGGTCGAGGCCGCGGTGTGCATCGGCTGCGGCCTGTGCGAGCACTACTGCCCGACCGAGCCGGCGTCGATCCGCGTGCGCCCGGCGCGCTGAGCCGGACCCCTGGGACGCCGTCGCGAGGCGCCGCCAGCGACGCCGCCCGGGACGCGCACGGCTGGTCGCGTGCGTGCGGATTGGCGTACGATGCAGGCGCGTGGGCAAGTCGACCGGCAAGGACAGCACCTGGACCAACTGCGAGGGACCGCAGGGGCCCGACGCCGTGCGCGCCGAGGACCACCTGTTCCTCGTGCTGTCCCCGGACCAGCCGCTCGCGCCCTCGGCGCGCTTCTCCCTCGGCGAGGTGGCCTGCGTGGAGCTCGGGCGCGGCGAGCGGGGCGCCGAGAGGGTCCATGAGAGCGGCGTCCCCTGCCTCCAGCTGTGCCTCCCGGACCGCTGGATCTCCTCCCGCCACGCCCGGCTCGAGAAGGTGCTGGACGGCTGGCTGCTCGTCGACACCGAGTCGAAGAACGGCACCCTCCTGAACGGCGCGCCCGTCGGCCGGGCCGCCCTCTCCGATGGCGACCTCTTCGAGATCGGCCACACCCTGTTTCGCTTCCGCACGGCCCTCCCGTCCTCGCCCCAGGCGCCGCCGTGGATCGACGCCCCGCAGGATCCGCGGCTCTCCGGCCTGACCACCCTGCTGCCGTCGCTCGCGTGGTCCTTCGGCCGCTTGCAGGACGTCGCCCAGTCGCCCGTGTCCGTGGTCCTGCGCGGCGAGAGCGGCACGGGCAAGGAGGTGCTGGCCCGCGCGGTGCACCAGCTCTCGGGCCGCACCGGATCGTTCGTGGCCGTCAACTGCGGGGCGCTGCCCGACGCCCTGGTCGAGAGCGAGCTGTTCGGCCACCGCCGCGGCGCCTTCTCCGGCGCCGTCGAGGATCGGCCCGGGCTCGTGCGCAGCGCCGATCGCGGCACCCTCTTCCTCGACGAGATCGGCGATCTGCCGGCGGCCTCGCAGGCGGCCCTCCTGCGGGTGCTGCAGGAGGGCGAGGTGCAGCCGCTCGGCGCGAACCACCCGATCAAAGTGGATCTGCGGGTCATCGCCGCCACCCACCGCGACCTCGACGCGCTCGTGGCGGCAGGCGACTTTCGCGCCGACCTCTATGCCCGCATCGCCGGCTACACCGCGGCGCTGCCGCCGCTGCGCGAGCGCCGTGAGGACCTCGGGTTGCTGGTGGCGGCCCTGCTCCCGCGCGTGGCCCCGGGGCGCGAGGCCACGGTCCGCTTCACCGTCGAAGCGGCGCGGGCGCTCCTCGCCTACGACTGGCCGCTCAACGTGCGCGAGCTCGAGAAGTGCCTCGCCGCCGCGGTCGCCCTGGCCGGCGGCGGGCCCATCGGCCTCGAACACCTGCCCCCGGGCGTCCAGGCGGCGCCGGCGGCCCGCGCCCCGTCAAGCGACACGGATCACGAAGACCAGCAGCGCCGCGCCGAGCTGGTGGCGCTCCTCCGCGAGCACCGCGGCAACCTGAGCGCGGTCGCGCGCGCCATGGGCAAGGCGCGGCTCCAGATCCAGCGCTGGGTGAAGCGCTATCACCTCGACCCGGAGAGCTTCCGCCGCTCGCCGTAGGCCTCCTGCGCCTGCCGCGCCACCCGGAGCGCCCCGGCCGCGCGCGCCTCCCGCACGAGCGCCGCCAGCCGGGCGCGCCCCTCGCCGCGGCCCACGCTCAGCTCGATCTCGCCCAGGGCCAGGCGGCTCTCGAACGCCGCGCCGCGCAGGCCGGCCCGCTCGGCTTCGGCGAGCGCCGCCTGCAGGCGCTCCAGGGCGGCGGCCACGTCGTCGGCGCGGCCGGAGGCGGCGCGCAGGCGAGCGGCGACCCCCGCGGCGGTCACCCGGTCCGGCAGGATCCCGGTCCGCTCGGACAGCGCCATGGCTCGCGCGGCGGCAGCCTCGGCCTCCCCGGGGCGCCCCTCGGCCCACAGCGCCTGTGCCAGCAGGGCCTGCGCCGGCGCCTCGGCGAGCACCCAGTGGAGGGACGCCTCCTGCTCGAGCACCGCCCGGGCCACCGTCTCGGCCTCCCGGGGGTGCCCCGCGGCGAGCTCGACCCGGCCGAGGCTCAACTGAGGCGGCGGCAACCAGCCCCAGAACCAGAAACGCTGCGCGTGCGCCCGTTGCCGGCGCCACGACGCCACCGCCTCCTCGTAGCGGTGGCGGGCACCGTCCACGTCATCGCCGGCCAGCGCCAGGTCGCCGAGGAGGAGGAGCGCCACGGTCTCGGACCCGGGCTCGTCGATGCCCCGCGCCGTGGTGGCCGCGACGGCGAGCGCCGTCCGCGCGCGCGCCCGGTCGCCCCCGAGGAGACCGAGCCACCCCTCGATGAGGCTCGAGTACATACCGTCGCTCGGGCGCGGCTCGCGGTCGCGGCGGCTCGCCTGGATGTCGGCCAGGAGCCCGCGGGCCGCGGCGAGCTCGCCGCGGACGAGGTACAGCAGCGCCAGCCGGTGGCGAACCTGCAGGGAGCTGTCGTCCGTCTGGCGCTCGATGGCGGCGGCCTCCTCCAGGCGGGCCCGGGTCTCGCCCAGGTCGCCGAGGTAGCCGCGCGCCGTGCCGTAGAGGAACAGGCTGTCGGTCACGCCGTGGAACAGACCGGCGGCGGTGTACAGGGGACGCGCCCTCTCCGCGTCGGCCGCCGCGTCCTCGTACTCCCCGCGGAACATGTGCGCCGCGGACCGCAGGCCATACCCATCCGCCACCAGGCCCCACGCCTGCATCGCCTGCGCCTTGGCCACGAGCGCTCCCGCGACCTCCAGCTGGCGCCCGAAATCCGTCGTCGCGTTGGCCTCGGCCTGGTCGATGCGCGGATCGTCGGACACCGGCGCCGGCAGCCGGCGCAGCGCCGCCACCGTCCGCATGGCGTCCTCGAGCCGGCCCCCCATCACCTCGGCCTCCACCAGCTCGATGCCATACTCCAGGTTGTCGGGAAAGAACTCGAACAAGGTCCTGCGGATGTCCAGCGCCTTCTCCAGCTCGCCGCTCGCGCGGCGATAGCGCGCCTCGACGAACAGGCGCTCGGCGCGCGGGAGCGGCGCGGCGAGCTCGAAGGCCCGCCGGAACTCCGCCTGCGCCTGCCGGTCCTGGCCGAGCGCATCGAGGGCCTCACCGAGGGCCAGGTGCGCGAGCGAGAAGTCGGGCTCGGCGTTCACGGCGCGGGCGAGCAGGTCCCGCGCCTCCTTGATATTGAACAGGCGCAGCCGCGCCAGGCCCTCGGCGTAGTTGCGCGCCGTCTCCGTGCCGCGCGGCAGCGAGGCGCGCACGCCGCTCACCTCCGCGGGCGAGAGGCTGCCGGCCGCCAATCGGGCGCGCAGGCGGGAGCCGAGCCGATCGACCAGCCCGAGCAGCTCGTCCTCGCCCGCCGTGTCGCTCAGCAGGACCACCGTGTCGCCCCTCGTGTCCTGCAAGCGCAGGTCGATGCGCACCTCGACGCCCCGCCCCGCCGGCCCGTGAGGCAGCGCCAGGTACGAGCCGAGCACGACGAAGTCCGCGCCGACGTTCTGATGCAGCCGCGCCAGCGTGTCGCGGGCCAGGCTGTCGGCGTCGGCGAGCGCGAGGTCGCGGCGCACGCGGGCGATCGTCTCGCCGGGGATGATGCGGAACTTCTCGCCCGCCGCGAGCTCCGTGCTGAGCATCTCCGCCAGCGCCGTGGACAGCCAGGCCGTCTCGGCGCGACCGCCGTGATCCTTGAAGCCGAGAACCGCGATGGCCGCGCGGGGGCCGCCGCGCGCGGCCGCGGGGGCCTTCCGCTCGTGGCGCTCCAGCCCCCGCTCGCGCAGGCCCGCGGCCGCCAACCCGAGCAAGAGCACCGTAGCCGCGACGCCCGCCAGCCAGCGGGTCCACCGCCGCCGGACCACGGGCGCGGGGAGCTGCCGCCGCCCCTCGCCGCCGAGCGCGCGGCCGATGTCGAGCGCGTCGGCGAAGCGGTCCTCCGGCCGGCGCGCCAGGCAGCGCAGGAGGGTCGCCTCCCACGCCGGATCCAGGTCCTCCACCTGCCCGCGGGGCGAGGGCGCGTCCTCGGCCAGCCGCCTCGCCACCAGCGCCGTCGCCGAGGGGGCCTCGAACGGGTGGACCCCCGTGACCATCTCGTAGAGCACCACGCCGAGCGCGTGGATGTCGATCGCCGGGGTGATCGGACCGCCGCACAGCTGCTCCGGCGCCATGTAGGCGGGCGTGCCCACCATGCCCTCGGCCAGCGGCGCCGCCCCGTCCTCGACCGCGCTGCGCGCCAGGCCGAAGTCGGTCACCACCACGCGGACCGACCGCGTCGCCGCGCCGGCCGGCACGAGCATGACGTTCTGGCTCTTGAAGTCATGGTGGATGACGCCCGAGCGATGCGCCGCCGACAGCGCGGCCGCCATCTGCTCGACCAGCGGCAGCGCCTCGGCCGGCGTCATCCGCCCCACCCGATCGAGGCGCTCGGAGAGCGTCTCGCCCTCGAGCAGCTCCATCGTGAGGAAGGGGATCGCGCCCGCCGCCGGCGCCGCGCCCCCGCCGCCGCTCGCACTGCCGCCCCCGCCGCCGCTCGCACTGCCGCTCCCACCGCCGCTCGCACTGCCGCTCCCACCGCCGCTCCCCCCGCCGCTCCCGCCGCCGTTCCCACCGAGGCCCCCATGAAAGCCGACGTCGAAGAGGCGACACACGTTGGGGTGCGTGACCTTGCGGGCCAGCTGGATCTCGCGGCGGAAGCGGCGAATGGCGCGCTCGTCGCGCGCGATCGCCGGTCGGATCGCCTTCAGCGCCAACCGCTCCCGCAGGACCAGATCCTCCGCCTCATAGACCTCCCCCATGCCGCCGTGGGCGATGAAACGCACGATCCGGTAGCGGCCCGCGACGACCGCGCCCACGCTGAAGCCCGCGCCGCCCCCCGGGCCCCCGTGAACAGACGGCTCGTGTCCGCCCCCCTGGGCGGCGGGGCGCGTCGCGGCATCGCTCGGAGCCGACAGCGTCGCCGACGCGTTCCTGCGACCGAGCCCCATGCCGCCGAGTATCGCACATCTCACCTCGTCGCGGCCCCCGGCGCGACCGCCGATGCCCCCTGCTACAGCCGATACACTGACCGCTACAGGGTGCTACAGGCGCGCCCCGTAGCAGGCGCCGCCCGTCCCCCGGCAAGACGCGCGTCTTGAGCCCGCCCGGCCCAGGCACACCCGCTGCAAAGATCGGTGCCGGCGCCGCGACACACGCCCGCGCGCGCCGGATACCTACCCCGAGGGAGCTTCTTCCATGAGCCGAACCACGAGAGCCTACACGCCCCTGCTGTTCTCGCTCCTCGCCGCCTTGCTGGCAGGGTGCCCGCCCGAAGACAGCCCTCGCACGCTCCGCGCCATCGCCATCACCCCACCGGCCCCCTCCCTCGTGACCGGCACCGAGCTGCAGCTCGTCGCCACCGGCAGCTACGACAACAACACCACCGCCGACGTCTCGGCCATGGCCAGCTGGACCTCGTCCAACCCCGCGGTCGTCACCGTCGACAGCGTGGGCGTCCGGGGCCGCCTCCGCGGCGTCGCCGCCGGCACCGCCGAGATCAGCGCCACCCTCTCCGGCGTCACCGGCCGCGTCACCGTCACCGTCGCCGCCGCCGAGCTGGTCTCGCTCGCCATCACCCCCGCCATCCCGTCCCTGCCGCTCGGTGCGCGGCTCCAGCTCGTGGCCACCGGCACCTTCTCCAACAACACCACCCAGGACCTCACCACCCAGGTGAGCTGGCTCAGCGGCACGCCCGACGTCGCCCTCGTCAACGACGACGTCCAGAAGGGCCTGGCTCTGGCCCTCCAGCTCGGCACCGCCCGGATCGTCGCCACCCTCGGCGACCTGGGCGCCACGACCACCCTCACCGTCACCCCCGCCGTGCTCACTTCCATTGGCCTCACCCCCGCCGCGCCGTCCCTGCCCCGCGGCACCACCCAGGACCTCGTCGCCACCGGCACCTACAGCGACGGCACCACCCGCGACATCAGCACCCAGGTCCGCTGGTCCACCGGCAACCCCGGCATCGCCTCCATCAGCAACGCCACCGGCACCCAGGGCCGGGTCACCGCCCTCAGCCCCGGCCAGACCCCCATCACCGCCGTCCTCGGCACCGTCGCCGGCTTCACGACCCTCACCGTCACCCCCGCGGTCCTGCGCTCCATCGGCGTCACCCCCGCCGCCCCCTCCCTCCCGCGCGGCGCCACCCAGGACCTCATCGCCACCGGCGTCTACAGCGACGACACCACCCAGGACCTCACCACGCGCGTGGTCTGGGCCTCGAGCGCCCCGAGCGTCGCCGCCGTCAGCAACGCCGCCGGCTCCCAGGGTCAGGCCACGGCCCTCGCGATCGGCCGGACCACCATCACCGCCACCCTCGACACCATGAGCGGCTCCACCGCCCTCACCGTCACCGCGGCGGTCCTGCGGTCCATCGGCGTCACCCCGCCCACCTCCACGCTCGCCCGCGGCACCACCCGGACCTTCGTCGCCACCGGCACCTTCAGCGACAACACCACCCAGGACCTCACCCCCCAGGTCACCTGGTCCTCGAGCGACACCACCGCCGCCGTCGTCAGCAACGCCCAGGGCTCCCGCGGCCTCGTCACCGCCCTCGCCCCGGGCGAGACCACCATCGCCGCCACCCTCGGCACCATCCGCGGCACCGCCACGCACACCGTCACCGCCGCCACCCTGCGCTCCATCGGCATCACCCCCGCGAGCCCCGCCGTCCCGCTCGGCACCACCCAGGCCCTGGTCGCCACCGGCATGTTCAGCGACAACACCACCCAGGACCTCACCCCCCAGGTCACCTGGTCCTCGAGCGACACCACCGTCGTCACCATCGGCAACGCGCCCGGCACCCAGGGCCTGGCCACCACCGTGGCCGTCGGCCAGGCCACGATCCTCGCCACGTTCAACGGGGTGACGGGCTCCGTCCCTCTCACCGTGACCCCCGCCGTCCTGGTCTCCATCGCCGTCACCCCCACCACTCCGCGCGTCATCCTGGGTCTCAACCTGACCTTCGTCGCCACCGGCCTCTACACCGATGGCTCGACGCGGGACATCACCCCCCAGGTGACCTGGACCTCCTCCGATCCCAGCATCGCCACCATCAGCAACGCCAGCGGCTCCCGGGGCCGCGCCACCGGCCTCGCCGGCGGCCAGACCACCATCGTCGCCACCCTCGGGGCCCTCAGCGGCACCACCACGCTCACCGTCGCTCCCTTGAGCCTGCGCTCGCTCAACATCAGCCCGCCCACCGCCTCCATCACCCGCGGCGCCACCCAGGCCTTCGTCGCCATGGGCGTCTACAGCGACGACAGCATCGAGGACCTCACGCCCTACGTCGCCTGGGGCGCCGGCAGCCCCGGCATCGCCTCGATCAGCAACGCCCCCGGCACCCAGGGTCTCGCCACCGGCCTCGCCGTCGGCCAGACCCCCATCACCGCCACCCTCGGCGCGGTCAGCGCCAGCGCCACCCTTACCGTCACCCCCGCCATCCTGCGCTCCCTCAGCATCACGCCCGGGACCCTCTCCCTCCCGCTCGACCTCAGCCAGCCCTTCGTCGCCATCGGCCTCTACAGCGATAACACCACCCAGGACGTCACCGCCCAGGCCAGCTGGACCTCGAGCAACCCGAGCGTCGCGGCCATCGGCAACGCCGCCGGGACCCGCGGCCTCGCCGTCGCCCTCGCCGCCGGCCAGACCCCCATCACCGCCACCCTCGGCGCGGCGAGCGCCACCGCCACCCTCACCGTCACCCCCGCCCGGCTCGC
>DATAGU010000351.1:0-7506 GCA_036263495.1 Polyangia bacterium
CGAGGTGTACGTAGAGGGTCGCGGGTTCGGCTAAGAGCTCGCGCAGGAGCACGGTGGTCTCGTAGAACCAGTGCACGTAGGTATCGAGCTGCCCGCCCCAGATGTCGCGGTAGGCGTTCTGCCGCAGGACCGAGGCCGCGCGTTCGCCCGGGGCGGAGGCCCTGGCCGTGGGGAGGGTCGGGATCGGGGTGACCAGGGAGAACCCCGCCCCGGTATAGAAGGGCGGATCGATGTAGGCGAGCTGGATGCGGCCCGAGAACTCGGGGAGGAGGCTTGGCAGGACGTGGCGCTTGTCGCCCCAGATGAGGCGGTTGCGCCACCCTTCGAGGCCCGGTGGCGGGGGCTCTCGCTGCCCCGTGGCCTCGACGAGCTCGAGGTTCTCGAGCGGCAGCGGCACGCGCAGCGGGGTGGCGCGCCGACCGTCGCGGTATTTGCCATCCCACAGGAGTTCGATCATCGGCGGCCGGGTGGGGGCCGCTTCAACTCGCTCCGACCATCATGACGTTCCGTCGTCGAGTAGGGCATGGAGTTCGCCTGGCAGAGCAGAACCCTAGATGAAACGGGCGGGGCACGTCAATGGTCTGCTGCGCGGAGGGTGGAGGCGGCGCGGCGGCGCGGCATGACCAGGCCGTCGCGGTGGTCGCGCGCCTCCCACACGGGGCGCAGGAGCTCGGTGGCCCGCCGCATGTCCTGCTGCACGAGCGCGTTGTAGATCTCCGCCGACTCGGCGCCCCTCACGGCAAGCGCGGCGATGTCGCGCCGGTATCCGGCGTACTGCCGGACCGCCCTCTCGAAGATGGTCGGGTTCCACGCCGCTCACGCCGGCGTCGATCCAGCGCGCGAACTCGCCGCCGTCGAGCATGCCGCGGTGGAGGTTGTCGATCCACAGGCTCTGGCCCAGGTCGTTGACGCGTTGGATCCGTTCGTCCCTGGCCTGCCGTCATGCATCGGCCACGCCGCGGGTCGGATCCATGCGGCCTCTACTGGGGGAGGCGGGCGTCGCTCGGCGCTTCTCGGACACGCACGAGGAGGCCGCCGCCGCGGCCGGGGTCGCTCGCGATCTCGGCCGCGCTCGCGAGGGCCAGGGTCTCGCCGAGGTGTTCGAGCCAGCCCTCGACCCAGCGCGTCCACTCGGCCGGCGGGGTGAGCCCCCGCTCGGTGAGCCTCTCTTCGAAGGCGCGCAGCACCTGCAGCCGGGTCGTAGGCCGGAGCGGCGGACCATCGGGGAGCACGCGCTCGCGCAGCGTCTCGATATCCTCGGGGGCGAGCGGCACGAGCGCGGGAGGCCGGTCGAGGAGCAGGTTGGCCATGAGGGTCGCTCCCATGACCGCGAAGGTGATGTCCTCGCGCGCTGGGCGGCACCCGACCAGGACCTCGGCCGCGAGCAGCCGCGGCGCCACACCGAGGCCGTCGCGCAGGAACGGGCCGATGGCCGCCGCCTCCTCGATCGTCCGCGCGGCGCGGGCGAGGTCGGCAAGCGTAGCGAAGGGCCGCGTCGCCTCGGCCGCGCCGCCCTCGAGCGCGAGCGAGTAGAGGGGACGGGGCTCGCGCAGCGCGCCCAGGATCTCGCGGAGCGGCGTGTCGAGGAGCGTGAGGCGGCCGGGGACGAGCGTCACCCAGCCGCGCCCCGACAGGGTGTCGGCCGCGTGCCGGAGCTTGAGTGTGAGGCTGAAGCCCACGCGGAAGATGCGCACGAGCGCCACGGAGCCGAGCGCGGCCACGGCCTGTCCGACGAGATCCGGGCCGCGCCGGCCGAGGAACTCGAGGCCGAGATCGAGCGTCGCCACGACGCGCCGCAGCACCCCGGGCAGGGCCTCGAGGTCGTCGGGCTCGATCTGCTCGGCCGACATCACGCGGTTGGTGAGCAGCATGAGCTCGGCCTGCAGCCGCTCGAGCTCCGCGGCGTCCGCGATCGCGGCGAGCGCCTGCCCGAGGAGGCCGCGCTCGCCCACGGACTCGGCCAGGACGAGCGGCAGCGTGGTCGGCGCCGCGGTGACGTGCGTCTTGCGGGTCGTGCCCTCGCCCAGCTGCACGCTCGCCGGCTCTAGCCAGCGATAGACCTCGAGGGCTTCGTGGTACTCGGCGAAGCCGAGGTCGGCCATGCGGCCCGAGCGCCAGCGGTAGGCCCACTCCTCGAGGTCCGAGGGCAGCTCCCAACGCGCCGCGAGGAGGGTCTTCTGCGCGTACTGGAGGTCGACGCGGTAGAGCCAGTCGATCATGCGCTCCACGCGCTTTCCGCGCTCGCCCTCGGCCAGCACGTCGAGCAGGAAGGCGCCGTCCGGGGTCGGGTAGAAGTGGCCCTCGGGCTCCTCGGGCGGCGCCTCCTGCGAGAGATCGTAGACGCGCAGCTGGGTCTCGACATAGCGCACGGCGATCTCCTGGTCGAGGCCCTTGAAGGTGGCCGCGAGCTTGATCGGGCCGGCCTCCATGAGGGCGTCGAGCCAGGCGTCGCTGCGCTCGCTCTGCAGCCGATCGCGCGCCCACAGATCGAAGTCGAGGAACCCCTGGATCTGCTCGGTCGAGGCCAGCGCCACGAGCTCGGCGGCGTCTGCGATGCCGACCTCTTTGATGAGGTAGTAGAGCTCCTGCACGGGCAGGGCGGGCACGAGCCGCGCCGCGTCCGGCTCTTCGAGCAGCACCTCGGCACGCCGCGCGCGCCGCGCCCGCGCCAGCACCGCGCGCCAGCGGGACAGGGGAATCACTTCGGAAGAAGAGGGAGTGGAGCCTTCGCGCACATCGGCCATGGCGCGCGAAACCTATGCCCGGCGGCGCGTTCCCGCAAGTTGGGGGCGGCCGGGAGCAGCCCGACACCTGAACACCTGCCACGGCAACGGTCGTTCTTGTGACCCGGACGGCCGTTCGTGCAACCCGATCGATGAAAAAATGCTCTTATCTGCTGTGAAGCGCATTGTCCCCAGGGTCCGATCGATCCATAGACCCAGGCCCCGATGACGAGCTGCAGATCAACATCGCAAGGCCGAGCGACACGCGCGTGGGGGCTGATCACCTCCGGCCCAACTTCTGCTCCTGACTGTCATGTGGACGGGCTTACGGCCCGTTCCTATAATCAAAAGACAAGCGCAAGCTGACAATGGCTTGCCCAGGCGTGGAGCCCCCCAGCCGATGGACCTCTTCGATCGTTCCACACGAGACACTTACAAGCCAGTACCGGAGCCCTGGATGAAGCGAAATTTCAAAGCCTTGATCGTGGCCTTCGCCCTCGCGATGGCGCTGGTGCTGACGGTGACGCGGCAGGACGCGC
This sequence comes from Polyangia bacterium, assembly GCA_036263495.1. GTDB lineage: Bacteria > Myxococcota_A > Polyangia > Palsa-1104 > SHYY01 > DATAGU01. Next base: position 3,263 of record DATAGU010000351.1, read on the forward strand.
ACCGGCTCGGGCTCGGGGCGGGTCAGCCCTCCCATGCCACCCCGGCGGCGGGCGGTGACCGCGCGCGCGGGGACCTCACCGCGATGCGCATCTTCAATTCCACGCTCATGCGGGTCAACGACCAGTACGTCGACCCGACGCGCGTGGATCCCAAAGCCATGCTGCTGTCGTCGCTCGACTCGGTGCAGAAGAACGTGGCCGAGGTGCTGGTCGAGCCGCACCCGGCTGAGAACCGGGTCACGGTGCGCGTCGACACGGCGGCGCAGGACTTCGCCATCGGCGACGTGGACTCGCCCTGGATGCTGGCGCAGAAGATGAAGGAGATCTTCAAGTTCATCGGCGCCAACGTGCAGCCGGGCACAGACACGAAGGAGCTCGAGTACGCCGCGGTCAACGGCATGCTGAGCACGCTCGACCCCCACTCCATCCTCCTCGACCCCACCACCTACACCGAGATGAAGCTCACGACGCGCGGCCACTTCGGCGGGCTCGGCATCGTCATCGGCCTGCGCAAGAACCAGCTCATCGTGGTCCGTCCGGTGCCGGGCACCCCGGCCGCGTCGGCGGGGGTCAAGGCGGGGGACAAGATCATCCGCATCGAGCAGGAGTCGACGGTCAACATGAACCTCAACGACGCGGTGTCGCGCCTCCGCGGCGAGCCCGACAGCAAGGTCGAGGTGTGGTTCCAGCGCGGCGACCAGCCGGCCAAGCGGCTCGTCCTGACCCGCGCGGTCATCTCGTTCAACACGGTGCAGTCGCACTCGCTCCCGAACGGGATCGGCTACATCCGGCTGACCCAGTTCTCGGGCAACACCTACGAGGAGATGCACCGTGCCATCGAGCAGATGAAACAGAGCGGTAACTTCAAGGGGCTCATCCTCGACCTGCGCAGCGATCCAGGCGGACTCCTCGACCAGGCGATCAAGGTGGCGGACGAGTTCGTCGACGCCGGCACGATCGTGACGACGGTGGGCTTCGCGAACAAGCAGCGCGACGAGAAGCGGGCCGGCGCGGGCACGCAGCCGCACGTGCCGATGGCGGTGCTGGTCAACGGCCAGTCGGCCTCGGCCTCGGAGATCGTGGCGGGCGCGCTCAAGAACCTCGACCGCGCCGTGATCATCGGCAACCGCACCTTCGGCAAAGGCTCGGTGCAGGTGCTCTATGACAACGATGACGGCTCGGCCCTGAAGCTCACGATCGCGCAGTACCTCACGCCGGGCGACATCTCGATCCAGTCGGTGGGCATCGTGCCCGACCTGATGCTCGAGCCGACGCTGATCGCCAAGGACCGGGTCTCGATCTTCCGGCCGAGCCACAGCCTGCGCGAGCAGGACCTCGATGCGCACCTCACCTCGCGCAATGCCCGCACGGGCGACAAGCCGAGCGAGACGGTGCGCTACCTGGCGGAGCGGCCCAAGACGGCGGCAGACGCGGCCCAGGGCGCCAAGGGCGCCAAGGGCGAGGACAAGAGCGACGACGACAAGGGCGCGGACGACGATGACGACGACGATGCGGCCGCCGAAGCGGCGGCGGATGGCGACAAGTTCGTGGAGGACTACGAGATCACGATGGCGCGCGAGCTGCTCGCGCAGGCGCACGGCTGGCGGCGGCGCGAGGTGCTGGCGTCGTCGAAGGTGTTCTTCGAGAAGAAGGCGGCAGAGCAGCAGCAGAAGATCACCGAGGGGCTGCGCAAGCTCGGGATCGACTGGAGCAAGGGTGGGCAGACGGCGCCGGGGCAGTTCGAGGCGAAGATCGTGGCCGACAAGCCGAACGGCGAGGTGAAGGCGGGCGACACGATCACGCTCACGGCCACGGTGCGCAACACCGGCACGCAGCCGGCCTATCAGGTGCGCGGCATCACCAAGTGCGACGATCCGTTCATGGAGGATCGCGAGTTCGTGTTCGGCAAGCTCATGCCGGGCGAGTCGCGCAGCTGGTCGGCGCCGATCAAGGTGGACCGGGCGGCGCTGAGCCGGCTGGATCTGGTGAAGCTCGAGGTATCGGATGAGGGCGGGGCGAAGGTGGATGGGAACCAGGCGCAGGTGAAGATCGCGGGCATCGCGCGGCCGCGGTTCGCCTACTCGTACCAGCTCATCGACGACGTGAAGGGCAACGGCGACGGCCTCGTGGAGCTCGGCGAGAGCCTGCGGCTGCACGTCACCGTGAAGAACGTGGGCGACGGCAAGGCGTTCGAGACGCTGGCCACGGTGTCGAACAAGTCGGGCGACGGCGTGACCATCAACAAGGGTCGCTTCAACGTCGACAACCTCGGGCCGGGCGAGTCGAAGACGATAGACTTCACGTTCGACGTGACGCCCGAGTTCAGCGGCGACGCGCTGACGATGCAGATGGACGTCTTCGATGCGGTGCTGCACGAGTTCGTGACCGAGAAGCTGACCTTCCCGGTGGCGCAGAGCGCGGCGCCGGTGACGGCGGCGCAGGGCGCGGTGACGGTGACGGCGGACAACGCGCAGCTCCTGGCGGGCGCGGCGGCGCAGGCGCAGGTGCTCGGCAAGGCGTCGAAGGGGTCGACGTTCCGCCTGACGGGCGGGGCGGCGGACTACTACCGCGTGGAGCTCGAGCCCGGGCGGCCGGCGTTCCTCCCGAAGAATGCGGTGACGATGGCGAACGCGAACGGGGCGAGCGCGAGCCGGGTGGTGACGCAGCCGTTCGCCTCGCAGCTGCAGGTGGTGCCGCCGCGCATCGCGCTCGACAACCCGCCGCTCGTGGTGGACGGCAAGAACATGCACCTGCGCGGCACGGCGAGCGATGAGCACCAGGTGACGGATCTGTACGTGTTCGTCTCGAACCGCGGGAGCAAGATCGAGCACAAGAAGGTGTTCTACCTGTCGAACCGCAAGGCGAACGACCCGCACAGCATGCCCTTCGAGACGACGATCCCGGTGTGGCCGGGGGCGAACGTGGTGACGGTGGTGGCGCGTCAGTCGAACCAGGTGCAGGCGCAGCAGACGCTGATCGTGCAGTCGACGGACAAGACCCACCAGGCAACGGCGGCGGCGGCGGCGGTTCCGAAGTAAGAGCTCATCCCTTCCGGGGGCGGTGACCCCGCCCCCGCGTCGTTTCCGTTCCCCTTCCTTCTTCATTCCTCCCTGCAGCTGGATCACGGTCGTGCGTCGCTGGCGCACGGGAGGGGAATGTTTGCGCTCCTTCGTTGACACGGCTCTCGGGGAGGCGAATGATCGAAGGGGTCAGCGAAGGGTAAGCGCCATGTCACACGGCAGAGCGTCCCGTCCGGGGACGGCAGGGACTTCCTCTCACAAGCCAACGCAGGTGATCTATCGCTCCGCGCTCCAACAGGGGTGGCGTCCGCCGCCGGGCTATCTCGAGTACTACGGCGGCGCGTCCAAGAAGCCGGCGGAGGCCCAGGCCCCGGAACAGGAGCCGACGGCGCTGGTGCAGCGGGCGAGCCACGACCCGGGGGCGCCGGTGGATGCGGGAATCCGCGAGCGCGTGGAGGCGGCGACGCGCGCTGACCTTGGCGGGGTGCGTGTCCACACGGGCGCGGGATCGCAGGAGGCGGCAGAGGCGCTGACGGCACAGGCGTTCACGGTGGGCCAGGACATCCACTTCTCCCAGGGAGCGTATCAACCGGGTACGCGGGAGGGGGACCGGCTGATCGCGCATGAGCTCGTCCACACGGTGCAGCAAGGGCCGGAGGCGGTGAGCCCGCAGTACAAGCTCGAGGTGAGCGAGCCGGGGGACGCGGCGGAGCTGGAGGCGGATCGCATCGCCGATGCGGTCGTCGCGGGCGGGACGGTCGGGGGGAGCGTGGACCGGCCGGCGGCACAGCCGGTGAGGGCGGCACGCAAGGCGCTCATGCGGGACAAGAAGGAGGGACCTGCCGCGCCTCCCAAGGAGGCGAAGACACAGGCCGGGACCGAGGGCGGCGCCGCGGGGGCCTGCTCGGAGGAGGAGCTCAAGAAGAAGGAGGCGTTCAAGAAGCGCAAGGACCTGGCGCTCACGAATCACATCCCCTCCACCGGGCTCGGGAAGTTCGACGCCGCGTATCACCCGGATACGGGGATCCTGGATGTCACGGTGAAGATCCACTTCGATTTCGTGAAGGCGGACGACACGCCGGGCTTCTAGAGCGCCGATCGGGTTGGAAACCCAGCAATATTGATCGGTTACGGATAAAGGGATCGACAGGTGCCAGGGCGCCATGATCAGATGTTTCCCCAGGGAGAACGAAAGGCATCTCTGGGGACCCAACACATGGCGAT
>DATAGU010000352.1:0-22610 GCA_036263495.1 Polyangia bacterium
CGGCGTGACGGTGACACCGAGCGGCGTGACGGTGACACCGAGCGGCGTGACGGTGACACCGAGCGGCGTGACGGTGACACCGAGCGGCGTGACGGTGGGATCAAACGGCGTGACGGTGGGATGATTCAGGCCGGCAGGGCGGCGATCCGGCGGAGCGTCAGAGCGGGAAGGGGGGCGTGCCGGTGAGCTGGGGCGGGTCGAGGGTCGCCGTGCCGCTCGAGGACGCCGCGACCGTGAACGTGGCCCGGCTCTTGACCGTGGCGCCGCTGTCCCCCTGGTCCTGGACGGGCGCGGGGATGGTGACGAGCACGGCGGTGACGCCGCTCGCGGTCACGCTCATCAGGCCATAGCCGCGCGCGTCGGTGTCGACGTAGCGGATGTGGGGGTTGATGTTCGGGTCGCGCGCCGCGAGCGCCGCCGCCCGCTGGTCCTGGGGCGGCGAGGCCTGCGCGGCCGCGGCCGCGGCGTAGGCCGACGGCCCGCCGTAGAGGAGCGTGGTGTTCATGTTGCGGATGAAGCGCTCGCCGCCCGGGACGTCGTAGGTGATGAGCTGGCGGATCGGGTCCGGGAAGCTGCGCGTCGGCGCCTCGTAGAACGAGAACAGCGTGTTCGAGCTGACGCCGGTCACGGTGAACTCGGGCATCACCGGCACGGGGCTCGCGGCGTCGAAGTTGTTGTACAGCAGGCCCGCGAAGTGGGCGTGGATGTCGCCGCTCACGGTGACGATGTTGCGGACGTTGTTGTCGAGGAGGTACTGCAGGATCTCGTTGCGCTCGGTGGCGTAGCCGTCCCAGGCGTCGGCGCTGGCCACGAGATCCGGCAGGCCCGCCCCGCTCGCGTCGAGCAGCATGCGCATGACCGACACCGAGGAGGCCCAGATCTTCCAGGTGGCGGCGGACTGGCGCACCGTGTCCTTCCACCACTGCTTCTGGACCGGGCCCATCATGGTGCCGGCCGGGCTGTTCTTGCGCGTGTTCTGCAGGCCGCTCGGGCTCGTGTTCGGCGGGTTGTTGTTGTTGTAGGTGCGCCCGGCGTCGAACACGTTGACGTCGACGAGCGGCAGCGCGTTGCGGGGGCTGAAGAACGTCGCGTTGCCGAAGGTCAGCTCCTCGGGGATGGGCTGATCGCTCCGGTAGGAGCGGAGGTCGGTGAGCACGAGCTCGACGTGCCGGCCAAAGCGCAGGCTGCGGTAGATGGTGAGCGTGTCGAGCGCGTTCAGGTTGTTGGGCTCGATGATCTGGTTGCCCGGGCCGATGTTGCTGTCGTTGTAGGGGGTGTCGGTGACGGGCAGGGGGTTGAAGTCGTGGGCCTTCGGGGTGACGCCGGTGACCCCGGTGGCGCCGGTGAGGAGGGCCGGGATGTACTCGAACCAGGCCTGGTTGGACGCCGCCTTGCGGCGCTGGCTCGGCTCGTCGTAGGTGTTGCGGCGGTCGTAGTTGGCCTGGGTCTGCCAGTAGTCGTCGCTGAACTCGTGATCGTCCCAGATGTTGATGAAGGGCCAGCGGGCGCGCGCGGCCTGGAGGTCGGGGTCGCGCAGGAACTGCCGGTAGAGGTGGCGGTAGTCGGCGAGCGTGTTGGCGAAGCGCAGGGCGCCGCCGCCCGGGGGCGTGCCGCCGTCGGGGAAGGCGTCGATGACGCGGTCCCGGCTGTTGCGGTCGCGCAGGGTGATGGGCTGGAAGTTGGCGTCGAGCGCCTCCTGGAAGCCGTCGCCGCGCGTCTCGTAGATGAAGTCGCCGACGTGCACGACGAAGTGGATCTGGTCGGCCTCGGCGGCGCTCTGGTCGTCGAGGAGCATGCGGCGGTAGGCGCTGTAGAAGCCGGCCTGGTAGTCCTGGCAGCTCACCCAGGCGAAGTTGACGCGCGCGTCGGCGTTCGCGTCCGGGGCGGTGCGGGTGCGGCCGACGATGCTGGTGTCGGCGCCGGCGCGGAAGCGGTAGTAGTAGATGGTGCCGGGGTTGAGGCCGTTGAAGACGATCCGCAGCGTGTAGTCGGCGGCGGCCGTGGCGGTGAACTCGCGCGAGGCGATGAGGGTGGCGAAGTTCGCCGTGGTGGACGCCTCGACGGTGACGGGGATGCTGCCCGGGGTGCCGCTCGCGGCCTGCACGCGGGTCCACAGGACGACGGTGTTCTCGCGCGGGTCCCCCGAGGCGACCCCCTGGGGGAAGGAGTAGGCGCCGGGGCGATTGCCGCCGCTCGGACAGCCGGTCACGCCGCTCAGACTGGCGGTGAGGAAGAAGTAACCCGAGGTCTTGAGAAAGTCGCGCCGCTTCATCGTAGGGCCTCCGCTCTTGAGCCGGCGCCATTCTCCATCAATCGGCAGGCGGATGAAACACGGGCGTTTTGTGGGGGGACGTAAGCCACTTCGGTTACTTCACTTTTGGGCGTCTGGCCTCTTGACGACCGACGAGACGCATGGCCCACTTGAGAAGGACTATGTCTCCAGGGAGACCTCATGTCATTTAGCCGCATCATCGGGATCGTCATCGTGGCCATCATGGTGATCGTGGGTGGTTTGCGCCTGGCCGGGGCGCAGGTCGCCGCCATCGCCGTCGGAACGCTGGTCGTGCCGGGCATGGGCGTGGTGTTCGCGCTCACGGCCCTGGTCACCTCCATCGTGCGCGGGCGTTCGACGAGCGATGGCAAGAAGGACTTCAGCTCTTTCGACCCGGCCGAAGAAGGCATGTTCGTGGTGCACGAGCAGTGGATGCGCAAGAACGGGCAGCGGGCGGGGCGGATGGGTCTGGCCGCCGCGGGCGGGGCCTCGGCGCTGGCCGCGCTCATCATCATGACCTGCTACACGCCGTGCTCGAAGTTCTGCGAACGGCCGCCCTCCCCTTGCAAGACGGACCAGGAGCAGAAGAAGTTCCGGGAGACCTGCGAGGAGACCTGCTCCGTGGCCAAGAAACAGCAGGGCAAGGAGTTCGTCGAAGGGCTGACGGGCTGCTCGTTCGCCAACAGCGTCAGTGGACCTTGCGAGGGCCTGACCAAGAAGGCGATCACGATGGGCCTGTGGTGCGAGGCCAAGGACTAGCTTGAGCCTGCGGGCGGGCGGGCCTGCTCGGCCGCGGCCTGGGCCTCCTCCGGCGTATCCACGTCTCGCACCGCCCACTCATCCTCCACATCGACGTCCACCCGCAAGGCCGCCTGCCGGTCGATGAGCTCCTTGAGCGTCGCGTCCGCCGGCAGGGCGAGGAGCGGGCCGAAGCAGGCGACCGGGATGCGCACCGGGTGGCCGCCGCGGCCCTGGTGGCGCGGGATGGCGATGCGGCCCGGCTGCGCGGCCAAGACCCGGCGCACCGTGTCCTCGCGGACGAGCGGCTGATCCACCGGCCACACGAGCGCCGACAGCGTCCCGCGCGGCAGCCCGGCCACCCCCGCCTGGACCGAAGAGAACATCCCGCGCCCCGGATCCGGGTTCCAGATGACCGCGGCGCCCACGGGCAGGCGGGCGCGGACGCGCTCGCCGTGCGGGGGCCCGGCGACGACCAGGATGTGGGAGACGCCGGCCGCGCGCGCCGTGCGGGCGATGCGGGCGAGGTACGTCTCTCCCTGGAGCTCGAGCAGGGCCTTGGGGCTCCCCATGCGGCGGGAGGCCCCGGCGGCCAGGATGACGGCGGTGATGCTCATGTCTCTGACTCCTTCGGTTGCTAGGTGCGGGCGCGGCGGGCGGCGCGCACCTGGATGAGCTCGGCCACGATGGCGACGGCGATCTCCTCGGGCGTCTCGGCGCCGATGTCGATGCCGATGGGGGCGTGGAGGCGGGCGAAGCGCTCGGCGGGGACGCCCTTGGCCTCGAGCCGGCGCTTGAACATCTCCACCTTGCGGCGGGAGCCGATCAGGCCGAGGTAGCCGAGGTCGTAGCCGATCACCGCCTCGAGGAGCTGCTGGTCGACGGCGTGGTCGCGGGTGACGATGACGAGGTAGGTGCGGTCGTCGAGCGGGACGTCGCGCCAGTCGCGCACGTCGAAGCTGTCGACGAAGCGCACGGCGTCGGGGAAGCGCTCGGCCGAGGCATACTCCTCGAGCTCGTCGATGACGATGGGGGCAAAGCCCACCGAGCGGGCGAGCGGCACGAGGGCGCGCGCCACGTGCCCCGCGCCGCACACGACGAGCGGCGGCTCGGGGACCACGGGCTCGATGAAGATCTCCATCTCGCCGCCGCAGCACATGGCGAGCTCGTGGGTGAGGTGGAAGCGGAGGAGGCGGGGCCGGGCCTCGGCGCCCTCGGTGAGGAGCTTGCGCGCCGCCTCCACGACCTCGTTCTCCACCCGGCCGCCGCCGATCGTGCCGACGAGGTCGGCCTCCCCGATGAGCATGCGCGAGGCCTGCTTGCGCGGGGTCGAGCCCGAGGTGCGGACCACGGTGGCCAGGACGCACGGCCGCCCGCCGCGCCGGCGCTCGATGAGCGCCTCGAACACATCGGGCGGCGCGCCGAGCCGGGTCATGCGCGGCGCCTCCCGAAGGCGCTCGCCTGGGCGCGGCGGCCGCGGCGGCCCTCGGCGCGGCGCGGGCTCACGACGGCAGCACCTCGCGGGTGATGTTGCGGATGGGCGCGGCCGGGTCGCCGGTCACGAGCACGTCGTCCTCGATGCGGATGCCGCCGAGGCCGCGGAGCTCGTCGACCAGGCGCCAGTCCACGGCGCCGCCCTCGGGCTTCTGGCGCAGCTCGTCGAGGAGGCCGGGGATGAAGTAGAGCCCGGGCTCGATGGTGAACACCTGGCCGGGGGCGATGGTCGAGGTGTTGCGCAGGAACGGGTTGCGCGGCTTGGGCTTGATCTGGGCGCAGCCCACGTCGTGGGTCTGCAGGCCGAGCGAGTGCCCGAGGCCGTGCGGGAAGAAGGCGCGCGTCACGCCGCGCTCGTCCATCTCGTCGGTGCCCATGCGCACGACCCCCACCTCGCGCAGGAGCTCGGCCACGTGGCGGTGCGACTCCTCGTGCAGCGCCTCGTACGGCCGCCCTACGGCGACGTGGGCGCACAGGGTCTGCTGGAGCCGCTCCATGCCGGCGAGGAGGTGGGCGAACGCGATCTCCGCCGCGCCGCTGCCCGGGGCCGCGTGGGTGCGGGTGATGTCCGAGGTGTAGCCGAGGAAGGTCGCGCCGGCGTCGAGGAGGAGCGAGCGGGCCGGGGCGGGCTGGCGGCGGTAATCGATGTGATGCAGCGTGGCCGCGTGCGCGCCGAGGGCGACGATGTTCTTGTAAGGCGTCTCCGGGTCGTCCTGGCTGGTGGCCGCGAGGTAGGCGAGGTGGAGGAGGAGCTCCGAGCGCTCGCCAGCGCGGAAGGCGGCGGCCACCTTCTGGTGGCCGAGCGCGGCCCGCCGGTTGGCCTCGGCGATACAGAAGATCTCGTAGTCGGTCTTGCGGGTGCGGAGGAGGTCGAGCTCGCGCACGAGGTCCTGCGGGTTCATCTCCTCGGCGGCGAAGCCCCAATCGAGGGCCACGTGCCCCTCGCCGATGAGGGCGCGGCGGCCGGGGGCGGCGGAGGGAAGGTGGTCTTTGATGTCGCGGGGCCCGCCCACCTCCACGACCTCGAGGGCGGCGCGCCAGCCATCCCACTCCGGCTGCGGCGGGTTCTCCCAGAAGCTCACCGCCGTGGGCCAGTAGAGCCGGGCGCGGCGCCCCTGCGCGATCACGAGCGCGCAGTCCGGGTGGGCGAGCGGCAGCCAGTGCTGGAAGTGAGGCACCACGCGGAGCGGCCAGTATTGGTCGTCGAACTCGCTGCGCAGCTTGAGCGAGCCCGAGTGGAGCACCACGGCATCGTAGCCGGTGCGCGCCAGCACCTCGCCGTAGATGTGCTCGAGATGGGTCACGTGGGCGGCGTGGAGCCGGGCGAGTTCGGTGGTGTCGATCGCGGTCCGCATCATACGGTGGAGTCTACCTTAGAACGCCGCTCACACGAATGGATCCGCTCAGCCCTTCGGGCCTTCGCTCACCGCGGGCTTCGCCCGCATCTGGTCCCGAGGATGCGTGTGACCGGCGAGTCGGCCGCGGCGTTGGTCGCGACGGTCCGCGGCTCGAGGCGGTGTCTTCAGGGATACGGGGGATACGGGCCGAGCGCCCGGGGGGCCAGGGTCAGTGCGGCAGGGAGGGGCGCTTGTCGAAGTTGACGATCATGTGGCGCGTGGAGCGGCCTTCCCACTCCGCCAGGTACAGCGTCTTGCCGTCGGGCGACAAGGCGAGACTGCCGTCCAGGAGCTCGCGGCGGAGGAGCAGTCGCTCCTCCCCGGTGGCGATGGCGTGGCGGCGGATCTCGCTGCCGGTCCAGTAGAGGACCGAGGCTCCATCGGCCGTCCAAAAGACCCGGTGCCGTCCCTCGAAGGCTCGGTCCGCAGGCCCCATCAGCGACTTGCCGGGCGCCATGAGCTGCCAGCGATACTGCTGCGCCCCGAGAGGGATGCCGACCATGACCCAGCCGCCCACGGGCGCGGGGATCACCAGGGAGTTGCTCGGCGCCGCTTCCGGCACCGCCGTTCCCCCGTTGAGCGGCACCTTCAGGGGCCTCATGTGCTGTTCATTCGCGCCGCTGCGGATATGGATCCACCCTGCGGAGTCGACGGCGACATGGTCGACGCCCTCGGGCAGCGTGGAGATGCGGCGCGCCTTCCCGCCGGTGACCGGCATGGCGAAGATCTTCGCCCCCTGGGCGTCATGGATGACGTAGACGAGCTCGTGGCCATCGGGGGTGAGCGCCATCACGTCGGCCGGGGCGAGGGTCCGCTCCTGCCCATCCTCCACCGAGACGGCGACGGCATACCGCTGATCCGTTCGTTCCGAGCGGACGATGATCTCGCGGCCGTCCGGCATGGGGCAGAGCTGGGAGATGAAGTCGAGGGTCTGGCTGATGCGGCGCCGCTGTTGGGTGTCGATGGAGTACGCGGAGAGCGGAAGAGCATAGAACTCTTCGCTGTAGAGCAGCACCTTCCCATCCGGAGAGATGTCGGTCGGGGTGACCCGGCTGGCGTAGTTCACCGGCAGGCGACCGCTCGCCGTGGTCAGGGGGATCGGCTCGCCCCCCGCGACCGAGATCTCCCACAGCTCGTCCGAGCCGCTGCGCTGGGACGAATAGACGATGCTCTTGCCGTCCGGAGCGAAGATGGGGTAGCGGTTGGTCCGCGCATCCTGGGTGAGCCGGCGCGGCGCGCTCTCATCGAGCCGCATCGTGTAGATGTCGCTCTGCGACTTGGCCATCTGGACGTGCACGGCGTAGTAGGTCAGCTGCCGCCCCTGGCGATCGCACCGGAGCCCCTCGGGCTGAACACCCGCCGAAAGTCGAACGAGCTCCCGTTGCCGCCGGGCAGGGCCTTGCCCTTCCAGCACGATCAAGCGGTAGCAGTCCGGGCAGGGCTCGATCCCGGAGGCGGCGACCACGATCCGCCCGCCACAGTCATCCACGTCGCGGGCCTTCTGCGCCACCTCCTCCACGGCCCCGCTCGGGACCGCGATCCGGAGCACCTGGAAACCACCGGAGATGCCGAGGAGCGCCCGGCCATCTTGGGTCCAGTGGAGCGGATAAAGGTGGTAGCCCTTCAGGATGGCCTGCGCCTGGCCCCCGGCCATCGGTTCGATGTAGAGCCGCCACTGGCCATCGCCGCGGTTGGAGACGTAGGCGAGGCGCTGGCCATCGGAGGAGATCATGGGGTCGTTGGTCATCTCCTCGTACGCGGGCTGGCGTGGCCGCACCTCGGGACGCCACTCCGGAAGATGTTTGGCGCGGTACCAGCCCCAGGCGCACACGAGCAGGGTCATGATCAGGGCCATCAGAGCGGCATGTCGCCCGCCCAGGCGATGTGGACCTTCGAGGGCCTCGCGCACGGCCATCGCGCTGCGAAAGCGCTGCTTCGGCTCCTTGGCCAGGAGGCGCTTGATGATGCGGGCGAACCAGAGCGGCAGGTCGGGGCGCCGCGCCCGCGGATCCGGGACCGGGGCGTCGAAGAACTCCGCGGCCTTGTCGAAGGTGGTGGCCCGAGGGTAGGGGACCTCGTCGGTCACCAGCTCGTAGATGACGCAGCCGAGGGCATAGAGATCGGTGCGCGCGTCGATCGTGGTGCTCTTGATCTGCTCGGGGGCCATGTAGGCCGGCGTGCCCGAGATCTCCCGATGGCCCCCCATGGAGCCGCGCACCTCGACGCGGGCGAGGCCAAAATCCATCAGCACCACGCGCTCGCTGCCATGCTCGATGAAGATGTTCTCGGGCTTGAGGTCGCAGTGGACGACCTGCTGGGCGTGCGCGGCCTCGAGGCCGGCGGCGACGGCCCGGGCGATGCGGAGGACGTCGTCGATGGGCAGCTGCCTGAGCCGGCGGTGCCGTGCGGCCAGAGTCTCGCCGGTGATGTACTCCATCTTGACGAGGAGTGAGCCTTCGAGCTCTTCGAGATCGTGGGTCCGGCAGACGTTCTTGTGGGTGATCTTCTGCGCCAGCAACACCTCTTCCCGCAGGCGCTTGTGGATCTCCCGCTGGCTGGCGACGTCGTGGTGCACGAGCTTGAGCGCGACGTCGGTGCCGAGGACCTCGTCGTAGGCCAGGTACACCTTCCCCATGCCCCCTTCCCCGAGGAGCGCACGGATCTCGTAGCGCCCCCCGAGGCGGGTCCCCGGCTCCGGTCCCCCCGTATCCGCATGCTCTGTAGACAGGGCCGTAGGGAGGGTGGGCTGGCCTCCTGCTTCCGGAGGGAGGGCGAACGCCTCGGGAGGAGATGGGCCCCCCTCTGCCGAAACCGCCTCAGGGGTGGGGGGCTCCTCCGGGGGGGCTGGCACACTCGCGGCGTCAGGGGCGCGATTTCGCCCTCGGTCTCGCTCAGAGTCAGGCCGGGGAGTCTCTGGGAATGCCCTGTCCGAAGGACGTCCTGACTTCGAGCCTACGAAGGACATGTTCCCACCTTTGGCAAAACTACTCCGCCTTTATACTCTGTGAGCTAGCCAACCACAATGTTGAGGATGCTCATCTAGCGGAAAGTTGCAGGAGCTAAATTCAAGCCTCTCACCCCTCACGGCGCGGGCCACAAGTCAAAGCACAAGGGATGGCAGGGAGATGCCCGGTCCAGGGCGTAGAGGTTCAGGCGTCGGCGGAGCGTGCGGAGGGGGGAGGCTCTCCCTGAGCAGGGGAAGCCATGGGCCTAGCGAGCAGGTCGGCTCGCTAGTGAGTGCAGGGCCAGCTGGGGCCGGAGGTGCAAGTGGCCGTCGGGGAGCCGGCGCCGGTGCAACGGTCCGTCTTCGCGCCGCCGGCGACATCGGCGAGCTCCTGGTCGCACAGGTGGCGGAGGGTCTCCTTGCTGAGCGAGAGCTTCTTGGCATTGATGAGCTTCTTCGACGGATTGCGCATGATCTTTCTCCTGTCAGGTCGGCGCTCCATGCCCCCACGCGATGTCGATCGCCTCGCCTCAGGTCGCACAGAATCGCAAACGGGTACGTTACTTCGCCGCGGTGAAGCCCTCTTTCGTCCAGGGCGCCTCACCCGAAGAAGACACTAACAGAACGCCACCAGCAGATCTTTGTGACACATCTGGAATCATTGTGGAGAAAATGTGATCAGCAACTGACTTATTCAATCGATCCGGGGCGGGAACACGCGATGGTCGCGGTCGGGTTCATTCTCCTTTCGGTGGGTTTACCGCCAAAGGGAGGCTCTGCTCCTCAAGGGCTTCGGGGGCCGCGCATGACGGTCGCGGTGGAGGAGGGCCGTGGGGCGAGGCCGCTTATTTGATCTCTGATCAGTGTATCGGGCGGGGGCGCTCGTTGAAGTTGACGATCATGTGCCGCGCGGTGTGCCCTGACCACTCCGCCAGGAACAGCCTCTTGCCGTCGGCCGACAGGGCCATGCCCCCCTCTAGGAGCTCGCTGTGCAGGAGCGGCTGCTCCTCGCCCGTGGAGACGAAGTGGCGCCGGACTTCATCACCATTCGAGAAGAGGAACGATGTCCCATCGGCAGCCCAGGCAATGTAGCGCCGCCCCTCGAGCGTTCGTGCAGGAGAACCATTGAGTGGCTGCCCTGGCGCTATGAGGTGCCAGCGATAGTGCCCTAAGCTCACCGGAATACCGACGAGAACCCAGCCCCCCGAGGGGGCGGGGACCACGAGCGAGTTCTCCGGTGCCTCCTCTGCCACGGCCTTCCCCCCAGCGAGCTGTACCTTGAGGACGCCCATGTGCTTTTCGTCCGGGCCCAGCCGGAAATGGACCCAGCCCGTGGGATCGACGGCGAGATGATCGATGTTGTGAGGGACGCTGGTGAGCGGGCGTGCCTCCCCCCCCACCAGCGGCATGGCAAGAACCCTCGCCCCCTGGGCTTCGTTGAGGGCGTAGATCAAATCATGGCCATCTGGAGTGATCGTCAGGACGTCCGCCGGCGTGATGATGCGCTCATTTCCTTCGTTGATCGAGATAGCTGCGGCATAGTTTTTATCCTGCCGAGCCAATCGAACGAGGACTTCACGGCCGTCGGGGGTGGGGTTGGGTTGAGCGACAGAGCTGAGCGTCCGACTGATGCGGCGGCGGTCCTGGGTATCGAAGCGGTATGAGGAGAGCGGAAGTGAGAGGAACTCCTCGTTGTAGACGAGCAGTTTTCCATCCGGAGAGATGTCGGCCGGCGTGACCCGGGCCGTGTTGTTTACCGGTAGGCGTCCACTGGAGGCCGTCAGGGGGACAGGCTCCCCCCCATCGACCGGAATCTCCCATAGCTCAGCCGAGTTACTACGGAGCGAGACATAGACGATGCTCTTTCCGTCCGGATCGAAGATGGGGTAGCGGTTGTACCGGCCGTCCTGCGTAAGCTGGCGTGGCACGCCCTCCGCGAGGCGCATCGTATAGATGTCGCTCTGCGATCCGTTGATCTGTTTGGAATAGATGATAGCGGTATAGGTCAATTGCCGACCCTGCCGATCGCACCTCAGCTGTTGGACACGGAGGCCTACAGGCAGGCGTGTGAGCTCCCTCTCCCGTGGGGGGGGACCTGTCTCCTCTTGCATCACGAGGCGATTGCAGTTCGGACATTGCGTGGTTCCCGCGACGGCCATCACCAATCGTCCCGCGCAATCATCCACGTCGATGACATTCCGTGCCACTTCGCTCACGTTGCCGCTCGGCAAGGAGATGCGTAGCAAACGGGAGTCCCGGGTCACTCCCAAGATCGCCCGGCCGTCATGGGCCCAGTGGATGGGGGTGAGGAAATAGCCTAATTGAATGGCCTGTGATGGGCCGCCAGCCAGCGGCTCGATGTAGAGTCGCCACTCCCCTTCACGGTTGGACATATAGGCGAGACGCTGGCCATCAGACGAGATCACCGGATCGTTGGCGATCTCTTCGTACGCAGGCAGGCGAGGCTGCACATCGGGACGCCAATCGGTTCGCCGGTTGGCCCGGTACCATCCGAACGCACAGATCAACATGGTGATCGCCAGGGCTGGCATGGCGATGTGCCGCCAGGTCAGGCGGCGGGGTCCTTCAAGGGCGCTGCGCACCGCACCGGCACTGCGGAAACGTTGTTTCGGATCCTTGGCCAGGAGGCGGCTGATGACCCGGGCCAGCCATAGCGGCAGATCCGGTCGGCGTACACGGGGATCCGGCACGGGGGCCTTGAGGTACTCTTCGGCCGCTTCGAAGGAGGTGACCCGCGGGTAGGGCACCTCATCCGTGACCATCTCGTACAGCACACAGCCCAGAGCGTACAGATCGGCGCGGGCATCCACGGTATCGCCCGTGATCTGCTCGGGCGCCATGTAGGCCGGCGTGCCCGAGATGTCGCGAGCGCCGACCCCGAGGCCGCGCGCCTCGGCGCGAGCGAGGCCAAAATCCATCAGCACGACACGCCCGGTGCCATGCTCGATGAGGATGTTCTCAGGCTTGAGATCGCAGTGCACCACCTGCTGGGAATGGGCCGCTTCGAGGCCGGCCGCGATGTCCCGCGCGATGGAGAGCGCTTCGTCGATGGGCATCCGCCCGCGCTGCTCGTGCCGCGCCGCCAGCGTCTCGCCGAGGATGTACTCCATCTTGACGAAGAGGGAGCCGTCGAGCTCTTCGAGATCATAGGTACGGCACACGTTGGCGTGTGCGACCTTCTGCGCGAGGAGGACCTCGGCCCGCAGGCGCTCGAGCACGGCCTTCTGGTGGACCACGTCTTGCCGCACGAGCTTGAGCGCGATGTCAGCGCTCAGGACCTCATCGTGGGCGAGGAAGACGGCCCCCATGCCGCCTTCCCCCAGCAACATGCGGATCCCATATCGCCCCCCCAGGCGGGTCCCGATGGCGGGCCCCCCCGGGATGGCGTGCTCGGGAGCGATGACCGTTGGCAGGGTCGGATGGCCTCCAACCTCAGCCCGGAACCTGGCGACATCGGAAAGAGACGGTGCGCCGCCAGCCTGGAGACGCTCCTCTGGAGCGGGCTTCGCTCCAGCCTCTGGCGTCCTTACCTGCGAGGGGTGCTGCTTCGTGCTGGATGTTCGATCAGAATCAAGACGGCCTCTATCTTGAGAGGGCCCACTCAGCGATCCGCCCGTTTTGGAGCCTACGAAGGACATGCTCCTTACCTTGATAAGGCATCTTTGCCTTTTGGCGATGTGAGCTGGCCCACTTCAGTGACTGAATATTTACAGTCAAGTGATGCAGCCAGTAAGGTGATGTAAGTTTTGGTGGAAGGATGGAAGATATGGAGCGAGGGGGCGAAGAACGGACAGTGGGAGTCTTCTCAGAGCCGAAACACCACAGTTGGCAGGCTACTGCCGCATCAACTGTGGTGTTCCGGCTAAGATGTGGACTCGTAGGGACTCGTAGGAACTAGTAGGGACGAATGGGGACTGGCAGGGACTAGCAGGGGCTCGAGCAAGTGGCCGTCGGGCCCCCCGTGCCCGGACAGTTGTGCGTCTTCGCGCCGCCGGCCACTTCGAGGAGGTCGTGATCGTTCAGCTGCCGGAGGGTCTCCTTGCTCAGCGAAAGCTTCTTGCCAAGGATGCTCTTCTTCGACTGATTCTGCATGTTCTCTCTCCTGTCAGGTGCGGCGTTCCCATGCCCCCCCACGCGATGTCGATCCACTCGCCTCGCCTCAGGTTGCACAGAGTCGCAAACGGGTCCGTTGTCTCCGCCGTCGAGAGGCGCTTCGTGGCGCCCTGCGAATCACCCCTCGCCGACCGATGAAGCATCTCTCTTCCGAGCGCCTCACCTTCTGAAAGAGAACTTAACAGACTCAATCCAGCAGATCTTTGCGACACAACGAGAATCTTTGTGGTGAGAATATGACGATCCGCTTCTATCGGCGTCCGTGCAAACACACGGACCGCCGACGCGGCGCGCTACGCTACGAGTAGTTGACCCGGGAGAAGAGGGTCAGCCAGATGTCGGTCAGGAAATAGTCGAGCACCAGGATGGTGACGAAGCTGCCCACCACCGCGCGGGTCGTGGCGATGCCTACCCCCTTGGCCCCGCCGCCGGCGAAGAACCCCTGGTAACAGGAGATGAGCGACAGCGCCAGCCCGAAGACGACCGCCTTGACCAGCCCCTGCGCGATGTCATTGGCGTCGAGGAACCAGCGCGTGCGCTCGATGAACACCCCGCGGTCCACCCCCTCGATCCCCACCGCCACGGCGTAGGCCCCGAGCATCCCCACCACGTTGAACACCATCGCCAGGAACGGCGCCATCACCGTCGCCGCCACGATGCGCGGCGCCACCAGGTACTGCACCGGGTTGATGGCCAGCGTCGCCAGCGCGTCGATCTGCTCGGTGATGCGCATCGAGCCGAGCTCCGTGGCCATCGCCGACCCCGCCCGCGCCGCCACCATGATCGACGTGAATACCGGCGCCAGCTCGCGCGTCAGCGCCAGGGCCACCGTCGAGCCCACGAACGACTCCGCCTGGAACTGGCGGAACGCCGACACCGACTGCAGCGAGAAGACCATCCCCACGAACGTCCCCACCAGCGCCACGATGAGGAGCGACCCCACCCCCACGAAGTCCATCGCCTCGAAGTAGATCCGCACCCGATAGGGACGCCGCACCGTCCAGAAGACCACCTGCCCGAGGAGGAGCAGGTGCGCTCCGATCACCTCGATCAGGTTGAGCAACGGCCGCCAGAGCGCATCCGTGTAGCGGCCCCAGCGTTCCAGCCGTTCCCGCTGGCGTTGTCGCCTCTCCTGCGGAGCGGCTGGCGCCTGCTCGGCCTCCGCCCCCGCCTTCATCTCCGGCGCCGTCGGCGTCGCCGGCGTCGCCATCGCTGGCGTCGATGGAATGCCGTCCTGCTCCTTGCTCCCTGGCGGATCGCCCATCACCTGTTCCTACTCTTCGCCGCCTCCATAGCTGCGTTGGGGCCTACGATAGACACGCGGCACGCGCTTGGAGATGCTGCAATAAACCTCATAGATAATGGTATCCGACCAGCGCGCCAGCTCCCCCGCGTCGATGATCTCCGCCCCCTGCTGCCCGAGCAGCACCACCTCGTCCCCTAGCCCGGCTGGCACATCCGTGACGTCGATCATCGACATATCCATCGTGATCGCCCCCACCACCGGCACCCGCCGCCCCGCCACCAGCACCTCGGCGCGTCCACTCATGCGCCGCGTGTAACCGTCCGCATAGCCGATCGGGATCGTGGCGATGCGCGAGGGCCGCGTCGTGCGATAGAGCGCTCCATAGCTCACCGGCGACCCGGCCGGCACGTCGCGCAGCGCCACGATCCGCGTCACGAGCCGCATCACCGGCGAGAGCCCCCCGAGCGCCACCGATGGCGACGGCAGATGGCCATAGAGCGCCAGCCCGGGCCGGACGAGGTGATAGCGCGCCCGCGGAAACCGCAGCGCCCCCGCCGTGTTGGCCACGTGCAGCACCTCCGGGCGAAAGCCGGCCGCCTCCACCTCCTGGCGCGCCGCCTCGAACCGCTCGATCTGCTCCTCGGTCGGGTGGGGATCCTCCCCGTCCGCCTCGGCAAAATGAGTGGCCAAGCCGGTCACCGTCACCCCCGGGATCCGCCGCGCCACCTCGAGCACCCGCCCGAGCCGTTCGGGCCGCACCCCCAGGCGCGCCATGCCCGTATCGATCTTGAGATGGAGCTCCACCCGCTCTGCCGCCAACTCGTCGGCCGCGCGGCCAAAGCGCTCGATGTCTTCGACCTGGAACACCACCGGGGTCAGGCGATAGGCCAACACGTCGAGATGGGCGCGGCCGTAATAGCCGCCCAGCACCACGATCGGTTTCTCGATCCCGGCGCGGCGCAGCTCCACCCCTTCCTCCACCAGCGAGACCGCGAACCCCCACACCCGCGGCGCGAGCGCGCGGGCGCAGGCCACGGCCCCATGACCGTAGGCGTCGGCCTTGACCACCGCCAAGACGCCGGCAGGCGCCACGTGGGCCGCCATCAGCTCGGCGTTGCGCCCGAGCGCCGCGAGGTCAATCTCCGCGACCGTCGGGCGGATGTCGGTACGAATGTCGAGGACGTGATAAATGGCCGACCTTCAAGGTACTTGGGCGATACTCGCCGCGGAATCCTAGGGTTGGCCTCAGGACCCGTCAAGTCTTCGCATCCCGCCCCGCGCGGCGGCTGCCGATCGACATCACCGCTGCGAGTCGGGGTCCGCCGCCGCCTCGCGCAGCCGGCCCAGCGCCTGCTTGAGCTCCGTCTCCACCGCGTCCCAGCTGCCCGGCTCGTCCACGCTCACCCGTTCGAGCAGCTCCTCGCCCCGCCGCGCCGCCGCGCTGACTCGTGGAAAGCCAAACGATCCCGCCGTCCCGTGCAGCCGATGCACCAGCGTCCGCGCCCGCTCGAGCCTCTCCGGATCCGTCGGATGCTGCCGGCTCTCGGCGATCGCGCGCTCGATCTCGGTCAGCCGCTCGGGCAGGTTGCTGCGATACTGATCGCGCAGCTCCGCCAACTCGGCCTCGATCTCTTCCTGGCCTTCGTCTCCATCCATCGGGCTCATCCGGTACCGCGCAAGTCGTCCACCAGCACGCCGTCGAGCAGCTCACGGACCGTCGCCAGGAGCTCCGCCTCCGAGGCGCGCGCCTTGGTGAGATAGCGCGTCGTCCCGAGCTTGAGCGCCTCGCGCTCCCGACGCCCGAGGTCCCGCCCCGTGTACACGATGAGCGGCGTCACGCACGATTTCCCCCGGCGGAGCACGTCCACGACCGCAAAACCATCCATTTCCGGCAGGTTCACGTCAAGCACAATCAGGTCCGGGCTCTCCTGCGCCACCATCCGCAGCACCTCCTCGCCGCTCGACGCCTCGTGACAGCTCACCCCGAGGGCGCGGAGCTGCATCGACAGCACCCGTCGCGTCGAGGAGTCGTCATCGGCGAGGAGCGCCCGCGGAGCCCCGGGCCGCCGCATCGAACGCCGCACCATGCGCAGGAGGCCGCTCTCGTCAATCGGGCGCACGAGGTAATACATCGTCGGCGAGTTGGTCAGGACCGCGGCCAACGCCGGCGCTACCGCCGCCGATTGCCCCGGCTCGCGATCCACCAGCAAGAGCACCGGCAGGTCCCGCATCTCCGACGACTGGGTGAACCGCTCGAGCAGCTCCGTCCCCTCCCCACCCGACGAGGCCATGTCCACGATCACGAGCGACGGCCGGAAGTGGCGCACGAAGTCGTCCATCCGCTGCGGGTTGCCGAGACGCACCGTGTGATAGCCCGCGCGCGTCAGGCACAGCCTGAGCGCCCGCGCCACCTCCGCGTCGTCCTCCACGAGGAGCACGATGTGGCGGGCATCGAGCCGCAGGAGCTCCACCGATTCCCGCGAGGGCGCCTCGCCGGCCCCCGGGATCTCGAACCAGAAGCGGCTCCCCTTGCCGGGCGTGCTCTCCACCCCGATCTCGCCGCCGTGTTGCTCGACGATGGCGCGCGAGATCGCGAGCCCGAGCCCCGTGCCGCCCCGCTGCCGGCTGTCCGAGGCATCGAGCTGCTGGAAGCGACGGAACAGCTTGGGCAGGTCGGCCGGCGCGATCCCGGGCCCCTGATCGATCACCATGAACCGCACGCGATCGTCCCCCGTCGGCCCGGCCCGCACCTCGACCACGCTCCCGTCGGGCGAGAACTTGATCGCGTTGCCCACGAGGTTCGTCAGCACCTGGATCAGGCGATCGCGGTCGCACGTCACAGCGCGGTTGCTGAGCACGCGCGAAAGGCGGATCCCGCGCTCCTGGGCCATCGGTTCGAGGCCCCGGAGCGCCGTCTCGATGAGCTCGCGCAGCCGCACCCGCTCGGGCTTGAGCTCGATCTTGCCCGACTCGATCTTCTCGAGGTCGAGGATGTCGTTGATGAGCCGCACCAGGCGGTCGGTGTTGTTGCGCGCGATGCACACCATCTCCAGCACCGGCTCGGGCAGCGGCCCCACCACGCCGCCCTCGATGAGGCCGAGCGAGCCGCGGATCGAGGTGAGCGGCGTGCGCAGCTCGTGCGAGACCATGGACACGAACTCGTTCTTCATCCGCTCCACCTGCTTGCGCTCGGTGATGTCGCGCAGGCAGATGGTGAACACCGGCCGGCCGTCGATGGCCGTGGCGGCGATCGACATCTCGGCGAGGAACGGCGAGCCGTCGGCGCGGCGCATCTGGATCTCGCGCGGCCGGCCGCGGGCGGGGCTCACGCCCGACGCGAGGTGCAGATCGAGGATCTCGCGCATCTGCATCTGCTCGACCAGCGAGGCGAAGAGCTCGAACACCGGCCGGCCGAGGATCTGGCCGCGCCGGTACCCGAAGGTGCGCTCGGCCTCGGGGTTGAACTCGATGATCGCCCCCTGCTCGTCGCAGGCGACGATGCCGTCGAGCGCCGACTCGAGCACCGTGCGCAGCCGCGCCTCGTTGTCGCGCAGCGCCGCGAGCGACTGCTTGCGCAGGGTGATGTCCTCGAAGGTGACGCCGACCTTGCGGTCGGGCAGCGGGAAGGCCTTGATCGCGAAGGCGCAGTCCTGGCCGCTCGCCGGCCCGCGCAGCTCCTCCATCTCCATGGCCTGGCCGGTGCGCACCACCTCGGCCCACAGCGCCGGCAGCCCGTGGCCGCGCAGCCACGGGAACACCTCGTCGAGGCAGCGCTCGAGCAGCGCCTCCACCGAGGCCCCGGCCAGCTTCGCGCCCGCGGGGTTGACCGCCACCAGCCGGAGCGAGCGATCGTCGTCCGGATCCTCGAGCCGGTAGACGTACAGCGCGATCTGCATCTCCTGCACGATCTCGGCGTAGAGGCGCGTCGTCTCCTCGGCGCGGCGGCGCGACGTGATGTCGCGGAAGATGGCGCGGTGGGTGCCGCCGCCCGTCCCGTTGCCATTCCCCGGGAACTGCCGCCAGCTGATGTTGCCGTCGACGATGCGGCGGCGGCCGTCGCGGGTGAGGAAGACCGTCTCCACCCCGGAGAGCGCGCCCTCGCGCCGCACCCGCTCGAGGACCTCCCGGTAGCGCGCGTGCTCCTCGGGCGCGATGGCCTCGAACAAGGTCATCTGCGCCAGCTCCTCGGGCCGCCGGCCGAGCACGCGCTGCCCCGCCAGGTTGACGTAGACGAAGCGCCCCTGCTCGTCGGTGCTGAGCACGAGATCGTTGGCGTGGTCGAGGAGGTCCTTGAGCTGCTCGCGCATCTCCCGCGCGTGCCGCTCCGAGCGCTCGAGCCGCGTGACCGTGGCCTCGAGCTGGCGGCGCTGGCGGCGCAGCTCGGCCTGGGCCACCGCCTGGCGCCCGAGCGCGAGCAGCGCCTCGCGCTGCGACGGGCTGAGATCCCGCACGTTGTGGTCGAGCACGCAGAGCGTGCCCCAGATCATCCCGTTCGTCGTCGTGAGCGGCACGCCGGCATAGAAGCGCGCATAGATCTCCCCGCTCATCAGGCGATGGCCGGCGAACCGCGCGTCGGACCACGTGTCGTTGACGATGAACAGGCCGCGCGCGGCCATCGTGTGGGCGCAGAAGGAGGGCTCGCGCGGCATCTCGGTGACGTCGACGCCCACGCGGGCCTTGAACCACAGCCGGTCGCGGTCCACCACCGCGAGCAGCGCCATCGGCGTGTCGCACAGCGCGGCGGCGATGAGCGCCAGGTTGTCGAAGTCACTCTCGGCCGGCGTGTCGAGGAGATCGAGTTCGCGCAGCGCCGCCAGGCGATCCTCTTCATTCGTGGACGGCGTCGGGTGTTCCATCGCTGCTCCTCGAAGCTCCGGGTCCTGGGCGGAGACGCTGCCGTCGTTCGGGCTCTGGCGGCTCGGGCTCGGGCCGCTCGGGCTCGGGCTCGGGTCCTGACCCGGGTCCTGATCCTCGCCCAGGCTCGCGGCGCCACGACCCAGCCAGGAGGCGGGCGGGCTCATTCTCCGTACATCACCACGTTGAAGCGCACCGGGCGCGCCTCGCGCACCGGATCGATGTCCACCGGATAGGCATGGTTCTCCTCCAGCTTGCGCCCCACCGCGTCGCCGTCGAGCTCGGCGTACCAGGCCCAGCGCCCGCCGCCGGACTTCTCGAACGCCGCGGCGTAGCGTCGCGCGCCGCCCTCGGTGTAGCCGCGCACCCGCCAGAGGCGCGCCCCGAGCGAGAGCGCCTTCTCATCGAGCTGGCGGGCATCGAGGCCGGTGAACCACCACCGGGAAGGCGCCGAAGCGGCCTCGCGGTGCTCCTCCACGATCACGGCGTAGCGGCGCCCACCCGCGCCCGGGTACGTGGCGAAGTCCACGATGCGCCGGCCGTCCTCGAGCAGCCGGCGCACGCCCGCCTCGTCGAGGTCCGCGTGCAGCGAGGTGAGGGGCGCCGGTCCCTGGCCCGTCACCAGCGCGAAGCGGCGCGCGCCCCCGGCGTCGAGATAGGCATCGATGCTCACCGGGTGGGCCCCGCTCTCCGACAGCTTGCGACCGAGGCCGGCCGCGTCGAGCCCGAGGTGCCAGGCATGCGGCGCGCCCGGCTCCTTGTAGATGAGGTTGACGAAGCGCAGGCGCGCCCCCTCGCCATAGCTGGCCAGGCGCACCATGTGCGATCCCGGTACGACCAGGGTCTCGGCAATCTGATCCGGTTCGATGTCATGCGACCAGAACCAGGACTCGGGCGGCTTCTTGGGGGACACGGCGTTCTCCTGCGGAGCGGGGGACGGCGACGCAGCGCGGCGCGAGCAGCCCGGAACGAGCACGAGGCCGAGCAGGCCTAGGGCGAGGCAGCGACGGGCGCTCTGCAGCACAGCTCCCAGCATATCACTAGAGTTCCTTCACAGCGTCATGCCGAGACCCTGCGGTGCCCGGGGCCGGAGACCGGAGAAGACGGGCGGCGTGTTGTAGTCTTGGAGGCATGCCCGAGTTCGGCCCCTACGAGAGCGTCGAGGAGTACCTCCAGGACGAGCTGCGGCGCGTCCACCTGCACATCGAGTACGAGGTGCGCCGCCGCTGGGAGTTCGGCGCGCTGCCCGAGGGCGAGGACGCGGGCCGCGGCGTCTGGACCCGGGACACGATCGGCGGCCTCTTTCGCGCCTCGCACGCCGCCCACCACGGGAGCGCGACCCCCACGCCCGGGGGCGACGCGGAGCGCATCGGCGCGATGCTCCACCACCACGAGGCGCTCATCAACGGGCGCACCGCCGCGACCTACGCCGCCGGCCTGACCCTGCCGTTCATCGAGCTCTGCGAACGTTTCGACCTCAGCGGCTCGCAGCGGCTGACCCTCCTCTTCGCGCTCATGACCGAGCTCGACCCGGACGTGCTCGTCCACTACCGCTGCCTCAGCAACGACCCCGGCTGCCGCGGCCTCGATGCCCGGCTCCTGGCCATGCTGGTCTACAAGAACCCGGGCGATCGGACCCGCCTGTCCTATGATCTCGCGCCCACCTCGCCGCTCGTCCGCCTCGGCCTCATCGAGATGGACGAGGACGGCTGGACCGGGGGATCAGGCCATGGCTCCTGGCTCCTCCGCCGCCTGCGCCCAGCCCCGCGCCTCGTGCAGCTCCTCGGTCACGGCGCCGAGAGCCACACCGGGCTCGACCCGCAGCTCGCCGAGTTCGCCGAGCTGCGCGAGGGCGCGGCCTGGGGGCTCTTCCCCGAGGGCCTCGTCGGCCGCGTCGCCACCGCCCTCGGTCACCCGGGGATGCTGGTCACAGTCCAGGGGGTGCGGGGCGTGGGGCGGCGGCTCCTCCTCCAGATGGCGGCGGCCGAGCGCAAGCGGCGGCTGCTCCTCATCTACGGCGCGACCCTCGCGGCCCTGCCGCCGGCCGCCGTGCGACCGATCGTGCGGGGCCTCGTGCGCGAGGCGCTCCTCCTCGACGCCGTGCCCGTGGTCCCGGACGTCGATGAGCTCGGGGGCCCCCAGGGCGAGAGCGCGGTGCCGCCGTTCGTCCGCCTGCTCGCCGCCGAGCACCCGGGGGCCATGGCCATCACCGCCGGACGCGAGCGCATGCCGCGGCTCGATTTCCGGCCCCTCGTGCAAGTCTCCCTGGAGGTGCCGCCGCTCAGGGGGCGCGTGGCGTTGTGGCAAAAGGAGGTGGCGAACCTCCAGCTGAGCGACGCCGAGACCCTGGCCAGCCGCTTCGCCGCCGCGGGAGGCGTCATCGCCCGCGCCGCCCGCGCCGCCCTGGCCGAGCAGGGACCCGAGGCCGGCCCGCCCGCGCTGGAGGTCCTCGACCTGGCCGTGCGCAGCCAGCTGCACGACCGCATCTCGCGCCTCGGCCGCCGGCTCGACACGCCCTACACCTTCGCCGACCTCATCGTCGATGAAGACACCCTGTCCGCGCTGGACGAGATCGTGGGCTGCATGCTCGAACGTGGCACCGTGCGCGAGCGCTGGGGCTTCCGCGGCGCGGCCGGCGTATCCGTGCTGTTCTCGGGCGATCCGGGCGTGGGCAAGACCATGTCCGCCACGGTCATCGCCCAGCGGCTCGGCCTCGCCGTCTACGAGATCGACCTCTCGCGCGTGGTCTCGAAGTGGCTCGGCGAGACCGAGAAGAACCTGGGCGAGGTGTTCGACGCCGCCGAGCCCGGCCACGTGGTGCTCCTCTTCAACGAGGCCGACTCGCTGTTCGGCAAGCGCACGAGCGAGGTCAAGAGCGCCAACGACCGCTACGCCAACATGGAGACCAACTATCTCCTCCAGCGCCTCGAGCGCTTCGGCGGCCTGGCCATCCTCACCACCAACCTCGGCAAGGCGCTCGACCCCGCCTTCCGCCGCCGCTTCGCCTACGACGTGCAGTTCTCCTTCCCCACGCCCGAGATGCGCGCCGAGCTGTGGCGCCGCACCATCCCGCCCAAGGCCGCCGCCGCGGGCCTCGACTTCGAGGAGCTGGCGCGGCGCTTCGAGCTGTCAGGCGGCTTCATCAAGGTGGCCGCCGAGCGCGCCGCCTTCAGCGCCGCCAGCCACGGCGACCCCATCACCATGAAGCACCTCATCGTCACCATCGAGCGCATGTACCGCGAGCGGGGCAAGCTCACCGCCGGGGGCAAGCTCGAGTAAGCCGGTCCCGGGAGCCCGAGCGCGGGTCCCGGGAGCCGTCCGGACAGTCGATCGAGCCTTCCGGACCCGGGCGGGACCCTCCCGGCCCCAGGCAGGAGCTTTCCGGACCCTAGGGGCGCTTGCCGGACCTTGGAGCGTGCCTTCCGGACCAGAAAAGCGGCTTCTTTTCCGGGAGATACGACCACGCGCGCGAGCGGGAGGAAAAAGCTTTCGCAAACGAGGCGCATTTCTCGACGGGAACAGCAGCAGTGG
>DATAGU010000353.1:0-12806 GCA_036263495.1 Polyangia bacterium
TCCAGGGCGAGAGTTACCGCCTCAAGCACAAGAAGCGCGCCGGCCTGATCGGCGCCTCGCAGCGGGGTTAATTCACCAGGGAGCGAGGAGGGGTCAAAATTACTGTCGCTGGAGGGGTCAAAAATAGTGTCGCTTGACAGCAAGGACACGGAGGGGCCGAAGCGCGGCTTGTCGACGTTCGATACGGCCGCCGCTGCGCCCGAGGGGCGACGACACGTGATCGATCTGGATCGCCTTCCGCCGTGGCTGAGAGGGCTCCGAGACAAGACGGGTCACGTCGCCATCGTCCCGGTCACGGAGACCGGCGCCATCGACGATGGGAGACTTCTCGAATGGGCCGCCTCTCGTGGGACCGGTCGGCGTCACACCTTCACCGAGGCAGTACTCCGCGCTAGAATTGCAGTAGAGGATCCACGATGAACAAGCCTCACAGAACCGGGGCGCCTGTTGTACGAGGGGCTGACGCACGCGCTCGACAGACGCTCGATCTGGACTCTCGTCCCGGGCCGGAGGTGGATTGGGACGAGGTCCAGCGGGCGGTCGAGGAGGCCTTCTCCCAGCTGGCGGCAAGCGTGGCGGGCCGTCTCCCGGGCGTGCGCTGTCGTCCCGGTGCGAACCGGAGCCCCGCGGTCCTGCTGTACGCCTATAGCGTCTTCGATCTCCCGGACCCTCCGGACGCCGATCCGATCGTCGTCGGTGTGTCCTTCAAACGGGGCGCGAACGGGATCCTCGTTCGGGGGGATATCTGCGGGGAGGAGTCGGGCGAGATCTACTGGGCCCCTTCCACGTGCCGGGTGCTCGTTCCCCAGGACGCGGGCGGCGTGCTCCTCGCGGGGCGTACGGTCGCCACGCTGCTCGCCCGTGAAGTGGAAATGCTGATGAATCTCCTCCGCCGAAGGGAGCCCGTGTGATCCCTCAGAGGGGCGCCTCTGGTGCGCCGGAGGTCACAGCGTTATAAGACGCAGCGTGAAGAAACTCGCCGTCTCCGACATCCTTCCCCCTCGCCTCTACGAGCCGGTGCGTGACGACATGCGGCGCCGGGTCATGGAGATCAAACGGCCGCGCCGGATCTCGCTTGGCCCCATCGTCACGCTGGTGTTCGAGAACCGCTCGACCCTCATCTTCCAGATCCAGGAGATGCTGCGCGCCGAGCACCTCGACACCCAGGACAAGATCCAGGCCGAGATCGACATCTACAACGAGCTCATCCCCGAACCCGGCCAGCTGAGCGCCACGCTGTTCGTCGAGATCACCGAGCAGGCCAGCATCCGGCCCTTGCTCGAGCGCATGGTGGGCATCGACGAGCACGTCACCCTGCGCATCGGCGAGCACGCGGTCCCGGCCGAGTTCGAGCCCGGCCGGTCGGAGGCGGATCGCATCTCCTCGGTGCAATACATCCGCTTCACCTTGCCCCCCGCGGCCGTGGCCGCCCTGCGCACGCCCGGCACTCCGCTCGCCTTACAGAGCGATCACCCGCGCTATCAGTTTCGCACCGAGCTCGGCGAGGAGACGCGCCAGTCCCTGGCCGCCGATCTCGCCTGATCCCCACCGGCACCGGCGCCCGCGCATCGACCCGCCGAACGGCCCCCGCAGAGAGAACGAGAGCAGCATGGAATCCGTGTCGCAATCCGAGGACCGGGCGGCCCTCCTGGCGCTCGTGCAGGAGATCAACGACGCCTGGCGGAGCCACCAGACCGGGGCGCTCCACGAGCTCTTCCACGAGGACATGATCATCGTGGGGCCTGGCTTTGCGCCCTTGGCCAAGGGCCGCCCGGCATGCGTCGCGAGCTACGAGGACTTCCTCCGCAGCGCCGCGGTCCAGGCCTACAGCGAGACCGTCCCCACGATCGAGATCTGGGGCGACACCGCGACGGCGACGTACGGCTGGGAGATGACCTACGCGCTCGAGGGGCAGACCTACACGGAGACGGGCCACGACGCGTTCGTGTTTGCGCGGGCGGAGGGGCGGTGGCGGGCGGTGTGGCGCGCGATGATGCCGTCGGCCCCGGCGGGCTAGCGCTACAGCGCGGTGACGGCGATGAACGACTTGCGGCTCTCGCGCGGGCCGACGTGCACGAGGCCGTCGCCGGTGTTGAGGGCGTTGGCGCGCGCGGTCCACGGCTCCACGCACACGAAGTCCTTGCCCTTGAGCGTCCACACCACCAGCCACTTGTAGGGATCGGCCCAGCTGATGCGGAGCGAACGGTGCCCGGGCCGCGTCATGATGGTCTCTTTGGGCTTGTGATCGATGAGGTGCAGATCCACCTCCTGCACCGTCAGGTCAAAGCCCGTGAACGGGCCTTCCTTCTTGGTGACGTTGTCGTAGGCGCGCGTGGCGTCGGTCGAGATGGTCACCTTGGACTTGTCGGCGTCGGCCACGGCGAAGTAGGGGTGGAAGCCGAAGTGCAGCGGCATCGGCTTGTCGCCCAGGTTGTTCCACACCTGCTCGACGGTGAAGGTGTTGCCCGAGCACTTGTAGATGAGGCGCACGTCGAACTCGAACGGGAACTTCGGGCGCGTGCTGTCGTCGGCCACGAGGCGCAGCTCGGCGGCGCCGCCGCCGGTGCGCACGACCTGCCACGGCATCTCGCGCGCGAAGCCGTGCTGCCCGAGCTTGTAGGGCTTGCCGTCGACCTGGTAGGTGCCGTCGGCGAGCGGGCCGGGGTTGGGGAACAGGACGGGGTTGCCGCCGCGCACCTTGGGGGTGTCGAGCGTGGTCGGATCGAGGTAGAACACCTCGTCGCCGCCGATGGTGACGCGGGTGACGATGCCGCCCCGCTCGGGCACGATTTCGGCGACGACTGCATCTCCGGAGATTTCGACTTTGTTGAGGGCCATGTACGTCCTCCCGTATGAAGCTCCATCATCATCCATTGCCCGAACCGCTGGGGCACCAACTGTTCTTGGGTGCGTGCCGACGGCGGGCAGACGCTCGGCATCCTAACACTACTGGTTCACTTCTTCACCTGCCGCGGGGATGGGCCTCTCGTCACCCCGGTCGATGGATGGGGGGACTGGAGGAGATGGGCCCGAGCGAGCTTGTGCTATTCTGCCCACCGTGAATACACCGCCCGAAAGCTACGAGGCGCCCGACGACGAGTTCGGCGACGAGCCGCTCGGCGAGGAGTTGCCGGTCGCCCGTGAACCGACGGTCGCGCCTGCCGCGGCCGGGGGCACGATGCCCCTGCCCGCTGCGCCCCCCCCACCCGCGCTGCCGGCCCCGGTCCCCGAGTTCCACCCCCCGGTGCGGGTTCCCCGCCCCCCGATCATCGCCCAGCGTTCGAGCGATGGCACGAGCTGGCACACGGCCAGCCTGACCCTGCGCCGCGGCTCGGTGGCCGGGGACATGTACCTCGATTTTCAGCAGGCTGGCCGGACGCATAGCATCTACCTCAACGCCGCCAACTTGCGACGCCTGGCCGCCCTGGCCGTCTTGCCCGAGCACGAACCCGGGCACCTGTGGCGCAAGCTCTCCGAGCTCCCGCTCGATCGTCCCTTGCCCAGCCGCCAGTTCGATGAGGAGCTGCGCGTCCTCCTCCAGGCCTACACCGCCGGCGGCACCCGCCGCAGCGACGTCTAGCGACACCGCCGGTCGCACCCCTTCATAAGACCCGATGGAAGTGACGCCCGCGGGGCGCGGAGGCCGGTAGGGCTCTGCGGCTCCATGCGGATGTACGTAGGACGGGTCTTCCGAGAGGCCGCGCTGGAACTGCGCGATCCACGTCTTACTTGTTCCAAGTGGGTACGAGGGAGCGCGGTTTGACCTCTGATGAATGGGTGGTCTAGATGGCGACAAAGAAGCCGACTCGTCAAACGCCGAACACCAAGACGTCTGGCACGAGCGAACGCACGAGCGCCCGATCGACGGTGAGTGGCCCGGCGCGCCCGGCGCGCGCAAGCCGGGAGGACCCGCTGGTCGCGAAGGCCACGGCGACGGAGCAGCTGGTGGCGGCGATGCCCGAGAACGTCAACAAGGCGCTCGAATACGGAAAAGCCTCGGCGCAGCCGCCGGTGGGAACGTCGGTCGCGGCGGATCCCAAGGCGACCGCCAGCACCCTCACGGAGACCCGGGCGTCGCCGAAGGTGGGCCGGGGCAAGCCGATGCTCGGGACCAACCCCGAGAACCAGCCGCTCGATCGGGTGCGCACGGACGCCAGCGGCCAGGCGCTCACCACCAACCAGGGCGTCCCGGTCGCCGACAACCAGAGCTCGCTCAGGGCCGGCCTGCGCGGGCCCACGCTGATCGAAGACTTCATCCTCCGCGAGAAGATCACCCACTTCGACCACGAGCGGATCCCGGAGCGCGTGGTCCACGCGCGCGGCTCGGGCGCGCACGGGTACTTCGAGTGCTACAAGCCGCTCGAGCGGTACACGCGCGCCGCGCTCTTCTCGGCGGCCGGCAAGCGCACCCCCGTGTTCGTCCGCTTCTCGACGGTCATCGGGGAGCGCGGCTCGGCCGACACGGCGCGCGACGTGCGGGGCTTCGCGGTCAAGTTCTACACGGACGAGGGCATCTGGGATCTGGTGGGGAACAACATCCCGGTCTTCTTCATCCAGGACGCGGTGAAGTTCCCGGACCTCGTCCACGCGGCCAAGCCCGAGCCGCACTTCGGCGTGCCGCAGGCCTCCACCGCGCACGACACGTTCTGGGACTTCGTGTCGCTCATGCCCGAGTCGACCCACATGCTGATGTGGGTGATGTCGGATCGCGCCCTCCCGCGCAGCTACCGCATGATGCAGGGGTTCGGCGTCCACACCTTCCGCTTCGTGAACGCCGCGGGGGAGTCGACCCTCGTCAAGTTCCACTGGAACCCGGTGGCGGGGACGCACTCGCTCGACTGGGACGAGGCGGTAAAGATCTCGGGGGCGGATCCCGACTTTCACCGCCGCGATCTGTGGGAGTCGATCGAGGCGGGCGTGTTCCCCGAGTATGAGCTCGGCGTGCAGCTGTTCACCGAGGAGCAGGCGGAGAAGTTCAGCTTCGACGTGCTCGACGCGACCAAGATTGTGCCGGAGGAGCTGGTGCCGGTGGTGCCCATCGGGCGCATGGTGCTCGACCGCAACCCCGACAACTTCTTCGCCGAGACCGAGCAGGTGGCCTTCTGCGCCTCGCACATCGTGCCGGGGCTCGACTTCACCAACGATCCGCTGCTGGCCGGCCGCCTGCACTCGTACCAGGACACGCAGATCTCACGCCTGGGCGGGCCCAACTTCCACGAGATCCCCATCAACGCGCCGGTGCGCGAGGTGCACAACAACCAGCGTGAGGGGATGCATCGCCAGGCCATCCACCGCGGCCGGGTGGCCTACGAGCCGAACTCGCTCGCCGGCGGCTGTCCGTTCCAGGCCGGGCTGCGGGGGTTCACCTCGTGGCCGGAGCGGGTCGGCGGTGACAAGATCCGCGGCAAGGCCGAGCGCTTCGCCGATCACTACTCGCAGGCGACGCTCTTCTGGCAGAGCCAGACGCCCGTCGAGAAGGCGCACATCCTGCGGGCGTTCCGCTTCGAGCTGACCCGGGTGACCGTGCCGGCGGTGCGCGAGCGCGTGGTCTCCATGCTCGCCAACGTGGACCGGGCGCTGGCCGAGACGTTGGCGGCGGAGCTGGGCATGGCGACGCGGGCGCCGATGACGAAGGTGCCGCGGAAGGGGGCCCGGCCGGAGGTGACGACCTCGCCCGCGCTGTCGCTCTTCGCCCGGCCGGGCGACGGGAGCATCCGGGGGCGTCGGGTGGCCATCCTCGTGGTCGAGGGCGTCGACGGCGAGGCGGCCCAGGCGCTCCACGCCGGGCTGGTGGCGCGCGGCGCGGTGCCGCGCTTCGTGGGCGTGCGGCTCGGCCAGGTGACCGGCGACGGGGGAGACGCCTTCGACGTGGAGGCGACGCTCGAGGCCACGCCGTCGGTGCTCTACGACGCGCTCGTCGTGCCGGGCGGGCGCGCGGCCGCCCTGGCCCTCGGCGCCGTGGGGCATGCCCTCGAGTTCATCAAGGACCAGTATCGTCACTGCAAGCCCATCCTCGCGCTCGGCGCGGGCGCGGACCTCCTCAAGAGTGCCGGCGTCCCGGCGCGGCTCCCGAGCGGCGGCGAGGATCCCGGGGTGATCGTCCGGCCCGACGGCGATGCCAAGAAGGCGCTGGCCGCGTTCGCCGACGCGCTCGGCCAGCACCGCCACTACGCGCGCGAGGTGGATCCCCCGAAGGTGTGAGCCGCGCGGCGCGCTACAGGAACTGGAAGTACACGCCGAGCGTGAAGTTGTGGGTGCCGTAGGTGTAGCGGCCGGCGTTCGAGGGGAGGCCGCGGCCGTCGATGGCCTCGCCGCAGGCGTCGATGTCGTAGCGGGCGTCGACGCAGCGGACGGTGGCGCCGGGATCGTGGGCGCCTCGGGTGGTGGTCGGGAGGAGGCCGGTGAAGCTGTAGGCGCCGAGCACGCCGAGCCAGGGCCGCGCCCGCCATTCGACGCCGACGATGCCGCCGAGCTTGGGGGCGTCGAGGGACCCGGCCGAGATGAGCTCCGGCCGCACGGCGGAGCTGCCGGCGAGGAAGGCGCCGCCGACGCGCACGAGGCGGTGGGCTTGCCAGCGCAGGCCGATCTCGCCGGTGAACTGGGGGATGAGGCCGCGATCGATGATGATCTCGTTGGGCACGCCGGCGCGCGTGACCGGGGTGCCGTTGAGGCGCAGGACGAGGCCGAGGAGCGGGCGCTCGTTGCGGTTGTAGCCGCCGTAGGTGACGAGGCGGGCCCAGATGGAGAGCTCGAGGTCCTCGCGCAGGGCGATGCGCGCGCCGAGGTGCCACACGTCGGGGATGCCGTAGAGGATGGCGCCGCCGCCGCGGCAGGGGGTGAGGGTCCCGGTGCTGCCGCCGGTGCCGCAGGGATCGCCGGCGGAGGGGCTGGGGACGACCTCGGTGCGGTTGGCGCTGCCCGAGGTGTAGACGCCGTCGCGGAGGGGGAAGACGCGCTGCCAGGAGAAGCCGAGCCAGAAGCGCTCGGTGGGGTGGTAGAGGAGGCCGAGGTTGGTGCCGATGCCGGTGGGCAGCGGGACGCCGCGCGAGACCGGGGTCTGCCAGAAGGTGCCGCCGTCGCCGCGGATGCGCACGCGCTGGGCGGCGCGCGGGTTCTCGTAGCCGCAGGCGGCGCCGCTCGGGTCGCCGCACGAGGCGCCCACGCCGGCGCTGCCGCGGTCGAGGGCGGTGTCGCGGTAGAAGTCGAGCTCGGCGAAGGAGTCGACGGCCGAGATGGTGACGCCGAGGTGGAGCTTGCGTCCGAGGCGGAAGGCGGCGCCGCCGGTGAAGTAGATGGTGGTGAAGGACTCGGACTGGAGCTGGTAATCGGTGGGCTGGAGGGCGCCGGTGGTGCCTCGGGCCTGGGCGCGGCAGCGCGAGCCGCTCGGGCAGGAGAGCCAGGGGCCGAGCACGCCGAAGGCGAGGGTGACGTTCTCGCTGAAGTTCCAGGTGAGGGCGCCAAAGCCGGTGAAGTGGTCCTGCGCGAGCGCGACCGGGGCGAAGGAGCGGGTCTCGGCGTCGCCGCCGGGGCACGGGCCGGGGAGCCCGGTGCTCGCGCAGATGGCGGTGCGGGCGATGGTGCCGCGACCGAGTCGGCCGCTGCCGAGGAGCGTCAGGCGCTGGCCGCGCATGGGGCCGAGCGCGGCGGGGTTCCAGAAGAGGGCCGTGGCCTCGGCGTCGGTCGGTCCTTCGAAGGGCGTGTTGCCGATGCGCGGCGCGAGGAAGGGAAAGGACCAGGCCGGAGGCGACAGGGCGAGGAGGAAGAGGAGGAGGAGACCGGCGTGTCTCGGCCGGCGACGAGACGCCGAGGGGGTCAGTGGCACCGCAGGGAGGATAGCGTTGCCCCGGAGGGCGAGCAAGCAGCAGCCTGCCTTGGACCGAGGCACCACAGTTGGCTGCCTGCTGCGGCGCCGCCAGCGACGGCATCCAACGGTGGTGTTCCGGTGGGTGGAAGGAAGCGGGCGAGGAAGCGAGAGGCGGTGCGGCGAGCTGGGGATCAGAACTTCTTGTAGCTCAGCCACTTGCCGTTGAGGGTGATGACCATGCGCGGGGTGCCGGCCGGGTCCTCGACCTTCTTGATGTCGACGGACATGTCGATGGCGCTCATGATGCCGTCGCCGAAGATCTCGTGCGCCACGTCCTTGAAGGCGGGGCCGTAGAGCATGATGGCCTCGTAGAAGCGGTAGACGAAGGGGTCGGTGGGCGGCCAGGGCTGCGCCGGGGTGCGGAAGGGGACGCTCATGAGCGTGCGCCGGGCCTCGCGCGGCAGGTCGAGCGCGGCGATGAGCCCGTCGGCCTCGGCCTCGGTGGCCTGGCCGTAGCCGTAGACGAGCATGGCGGTGTAGACGGGGCTCCTGCCGATGCGCTGGCCGAGGGTGTTCCAGTCGAGGCCCTTGTCGGCCTTGGCGTGGAGGGCCAGGGTGCGGATTGATTCACGGTCGTGGTGCATGGGGACCTCCTTACTTGGATGAGGGGGGATGGGTCTTGGGCTCTGAATGATGGCGCCTCGCCGCGGGCGATGACCTCTCCGTCAGCGGGTTGCAACCGAGCAATTGTAGCAGCGCAGGGCTCAGCGATCGCCGATGGGGGGCCGGCCGTCGGCCACGTCGAAGCGCGGCAGGGGCCGGCGATCGGCGTGGACGTGGACCGCGGAGGCCACGCTGCGGAGGCGGCTGGTGATGCCGTTCAGGCTCTCGGCGCGGCTGACGAAGAGGTAGCCCCGCGGCGCGAGGCGCTCGGTGAGCTGCTCGATGACCTGCCGCTTGGCCGGCAGGTCGAAGTAGATGAGCACGTTGCGGCAGAAGATGAGATCGAAGGGGGCGCCGAGGGGGGGCAGGTCGAGGAGGTTGACGCGCGCGAACCGCACCACGGCGCGGATCTCGGGGCCGGCGGTCATCCTGCCGTCCTGCGAGCGCACGCCCTTGAGCATGTAGCGCCGGAGCAGCCGATCCGGGATCTCGTGCGCCTGGTCGAGGGGCCAGATGCCCTGCTGCGCGGCGTGGAGCGCCCGGGTGGAGAGGTCGGTGGCCAGGATCTCGAGGTGCCAGTCCGGGAGCTGCTCGCACAGGGCCATGGCCAGCGAGTAGGGCTCCTCGCCGGTCGAGCACCCCGCGCTCCAGACACGCAAGGACCGGCCGCCGGTGGCGCCGCCGTGTTGCCGCCACTCGGGGACGATGTGCCGGGTGAGGCAGTGGAACTGGGCCGGGTCGCGGAAGAAGTGGGTCTCGTGCGTGCAGATGGCGTCGAGCAGCTGCACGAGCTCGCCGCCGTCCCCCTCGACGACGTGGCGGTAGTAGGCGCCGAAGCTCGAGAGGCCGAGGTGCTGGAGCCGGCGCCTGAGCCGCGCCGAGACCAGGGCCTTCTTGGTGTCGTTCAGGTGGATGCCGCTGTGGCGCTGGATCAGCTCGCGCAGCCCCTGGAACTCGACGTCGCTGAGCTCGGGTGGGGGGCCGTAGGCGGGCGCGTCGGGCCTGTGGAGCAGACCCTTCACCGATCCGCCTCCTCGCCCTCGGGGCCGGCCGTCACCGCTCCTCCCCTCCCTGCAGGGCCGACGCGACCGGCGCGGCGCGGCTCGGCGCCGGCGCGTAGGAGGCCGGGCTGTCCAGCACGCGGTCGAGGTCGAGGAGGAGGACGAACTTCGCCCCCATCTTGCCCAGGCCGAGCAGGCCGTCCGGTCGTACGACGGTGCCGAAGCTCGGGGGCGGCGCGATGTCACCGGGGGCGTACTCCACCACTTGATGGACGTCGTCCGCCACCACGCCGAGGAGGTCCACCCCTTCTCCGCCGGGGACCTCGATGAGCAGGATGCAGGTCCGCGGGGTGACGTCCGACCTCGGCAGCCCCAGCTTGGCCCCGAGGTCGAGCACGGGGACGGCGGTGCCGCGATGGTTGATCATGCCGCGCACGAAGTCGGGGGTCTGCGGCACCCGCGTGACCGTGCCGTAGGCGATGATCTCGCGCACCCGCAGGATGTCGACGCCGTATTCCTCCTCGGACAAGAAGAAGGTGAGGTACTGACCAGCGCTCTGTGCAGCGGGCATGGGCTTCATGCGGGCCTCGGTCTCAGAAGCGGCGGAAGTCCGTGCCGATGGGGGCGGCGGGCGACGACGTGCCGTTGCTGTGGTGGTGGTTGTGCGGGCGGGGGCGGCCGGCCCTGGGGGCCGAGGCGGCCGGGCCATGACCGTTGGACCCGACCGGACCGAGAGCCCCGGGAGAGGCCGAGGGCGCGGGCACCGGCCGCGGCAGGAAGGCGACTCCGTTCCCGGGGGCGGCCCCCGTGTCCGGGCGGCCCCGCTGCGCCAGGGTCTCCTCCTGGAGGCGGAAGATCGACATGAGCTGCCACAACGACTCGGCCTGGGAGGCCAGCTCCTCGGCGGTCGAGGCCAGCTCCTCGGCGGCGGCCGCGTTCTGCTGCGTGATCTGATCCACCTGGCCCATGGCCCGCTGGATCTGCGACACGTTGCTCGCCTGCTCGCTGCACGCCGAGGAGACCTCCTGCACGAGGTCCGCGGTCTTCCGGATCGAGGGCACGAGCGCGCCGAGCTGCTGCCCGGCCGCGTCGGCGATGGCCGTGTTCCGGCGCGCCAGCTCGCTGATCTCCTGCGCGGCCGTGCGGCTGCGCTCGGCGAGCTTGCGCACCTCGGTCGCCACCACCGCGAACCCCTTGCCGTGCTCGCCGGCGCGCGCGGCCTCGATCGCGGCGTTGAGGGAGAGGAGGTTGGTCTGGTAGGCGATCTCCTCGACGATGGAGATGCGCGCCACGATCTCGCGCATGGCCGTCACCGCCTGGCGCACCGCCTCGCCGCTCTGCACGGCGTCGTCGGCGCCGGCCTCGGCGATGCGCTGCGTCTGGCGGCTGTGATCCACGTTCTGCGCGACCCCCGCGCTGATCTCCTCCAGGCTCGACACCGTCTCCTCCACGCTCGCCGCCTGCTCGCTCGTCCCCTGCGACAGCGCCTGCGAGGCGGACGAGACCTGCTGGGCGGCGGCGGCGAGCGCGTCGGAGCCGGCGCGGATCTCGCCGATGATCTGGGCGAGGTGGTCGTTCATGCGGCCCATGGCCACCACCAGCGCCCCGACCTCGTCTTTGCGCCGGGTGGTGATGCGCTCGCGCAGGTCGCCCTGGGCGATCTTCTCGGCCAGCCCGACCACGTCGCGGAGCGGCACGGTGATGCTGCGGGTGACGAGGAACGCGATGAGCGACGCGAGCAGCACGGCGAGGGCCATGAGCACGAGGACCACCGTGCGGGCCCGCGTGTAGAGGCTCGTGCTCTCCTGCAGGCCCGCGTTCATGAGCTCCTCCTGGGCGCCGAGGAAGTCGTTCCAGGTGCGCATGAGCTCGCGCAGCGCCGGGAGGGTCTCGCGCTTGACCAGGTCGACGGCCGCGTCCCGCTGGCCCTCCTGCACGAGGGCCAGGATCCGGGGGAAGGTGCTCACGTAGACGCCCCGCTCCTTGACGACGTTGGCGAAGAGCTGCCGGCTGCGGTCGTGCTCGAGCCGCTTCTCCACGTCACGGAGGCCCTCGGTGATGATGCGCCGGTTCTCCTCCATCGAGGCGAACAGGCGCTCGGCCTCGGGCCGATCCCGGGCCAGGGGGATCTCCATGGCCAGGCGAGCGTTCTCGTTCACCCGTCCCATCAGGGCCTGGCAGTTGCGGGCGATGGTCCAGCGCAGCTGGATGATGCTCTCCATCTGCTCGTCCATCTGCGCCATGCGCGTCAGGCCGAGCTCGCCGACCCCGACGAGGATGGCGATGAGGACGCCGAAACCCAGGACGAGCCGCGTACCGATCCGAAGATGACCCATATCAACCTCTGGTCGCGACCCGCAGTCCCTGCGGGTCGCGCTGCAAGACCTCCCGGAGGAGCCCCGGGACATCGAGGACAAGGACTGCTCGGCCGTCGCCGAGGATGGTGGACACCGAGAGCGCCTGCGACGGCCTGATCCAGCGCTTGAGGGCGGGGGGCAGGGGCTTGATCACGACCGGCTGCGCGCCCAGGAGCTCGTCCACCACCAGGCCCACGCGGTGGCCGCCGCCATCGACCACGACGACGCTCTCGCGCGCGCTCGCGCCGCCGCGCGCACCGAAGAAGCTGCGCAGGCGGACGTACGGCAGGGGGTCGCCGCGCAGGTGGAGGATCCCGTGATCCGGGCGGCCACGGGCCGGCCCGCCCGCGCCGGGGTGGTCCCGGTCCTCCGCCGGCAGCTCGAGGAGCTCGACGATCGCCTCCATGGGGATGACGTACGTCTCGCCGCCCGCGCCGACGACGAAGCCCTCGATGGTGGCCAGCGTGAGCGGGATGCGCAGGGTGAAGGTGGTCCCCTGCCCCTCCTCGGTCTCGATGGCCACGCTGCCGCGCAGCGCCTCGATGCCGCGCCGGATCACGTCCATGCCGATGCCCCGGCCCGACAGCTCGGTCACCGCCGGCGCCGTGGACAGCCCCGGCTCGAAGATGAGCCGGGCGGCCTCCGCGGCCTCGTCCTGGCTCGGGATCGTCAGGCCGCGCTCGGCGGCGCGCGCGAGGATGCGCTCGCAGGGGAGCCCGGCGCCGTCATCGCTCACCGCGAGCGCGACCGTGCCCCCTTCGCGGCGCGCCGCGAGGGTGATGCGCCCGTGCGGCGGTTTGCCGGCCGCGCGCCGCACCTCCGGCGCCTCGAGGCCGTGGTCGACGGCGTTGCGGATGAGGTGGGTGAGCGGCTCGTGCAGGCGTTCGATCACCGCGGTGTCCATCTCCACCTCGCCGCCCTCGACCACCAGGCGCGCGGCCTTGCCGAGGGCGTGCGCCGTGTCCCGCACCGTGCGCGCGT
>DATAGU010000354.1:0-64835 GCA_036263495.1 Polyangia bacterium
CGCCTCGAACCGCCTCACCAGCTCGACGACGTCGTGGACTTTCACTACTAGCTTCATCAGTCGCTCGACGATTCTCACGGTTCCCTCCTTGCCCCGCAAGGGGCCTCAGGGACCGGACACAAAAAACTTTACGCTACCGAAGGGGGAGGGGAACGGGAACGGAGATGGTGGGCACGTCGAGGAGGTTGTGGAGGCGCAGGATATCGAGGCGCGGGTGCTGCGGGAGTTGCGGCGAGGGGTCGGGGAGAGGCGGCAGCGGGTGCGGCGGATGGGGTGGTTCGTGGGGATCGGGGCGGTCGTGCTGGCGCTGGTGATGGCGCTGGTGCCGTGGTCGCGGTCTCCGTGGCCGCCGAAGGCACCGGGGATCGAGGCGCGCGAGGAGGCGAGCGCGAAGGCGGTGGCGCTGCGGCGGCAGTTCGAGGCGCTGAAAGATGGGTGGAAGGTGAAGAACCTGGCGGCGGAGCGGTTGGCAGCGGGGGATGGGGTGGCGTTCGGGGTGATGGTGGAGCTTCTCGCTGAGCCGGAGGTATCGGGGGAGCTGAAGCAGGGGCTCCAGGCGGCGTTGCTCTTGTCGGGGCGGTTCGGTTTGGACCAGATGGTGGAGCACCTGGAGCGGTCTCCGCATGGGCGGGGGGCCGCGGTGGTGGCGCGTCTTCTACGGAACGTCGTCCAGACCGAGCATGAACATGGAGGATCGTTGGACCCGCGCATCGTTCCGGCACTTCTCCACGCGGTGAACGCCAGACTGAGCGAGGGGACGGCGAGTGTCACGGAACCGATGGAGGCGCTCGGGCAGATCGCCCTGCACGGGCCCGTGGAGCAGGCCGACTTACTGATGGTCGACGTGCTCGAGCATGCCTTCCAGGAGGACGCCGCGGAGTGCGATCAGTGGGTGGTCTCGCATGCGGCGCGGGTGCTCCTCACCAACGAAGGTGAAATGGGTGTGAGCCGCTTGCGGATGCGCATCCAAGGCCGAGGCGAGAGGGACATGCGGCGCCGTGCCATCGAGCGCGCGATCGAAGATTATCAATCGAAAATCAACGCCGCGCTTTAGCGCGTCTTCCTGCGTGTGTTAGAGCCGATCCTCTATCTGCTCATTGATGAGGTTCGGCTCATGCGCACGCAGGCCCCTTGGCGATCGAAGCTCATGCTCCTTGTGGCCACGTTGGCCTTGGTATCCCTGGTGTCTGTGGCGTTGGCCGAGCGTCGTGCACCGTCCGGCTCGGTCACACCCAAGCGGGGCCCCCTGGCGGGTCAAACGTGCCTTTATGGCGATGGCCTGCACGGATATTTCTATCTGGCCGATTACACGGCGGCCGAGCTGGAGGCATTCCTCCAGGGCAAGAAGTCGACGACGGATTTTCGGGTGCTGGCCGTGTTGCGGGCCGTCAAAGAGCGTTCCGGCCGTTTCGATGGGCAAATCTCCAAGGAAGGGTACGAGCACTACAAGGAGTTGGTGCTGGCGTGTCTGGAGGACGGGAAGGTGGCACCGACTAAGGACTTCTGTAAGCAGCGAGCGCCGTATCGGATCGGCATCGACATTTCTACGGGGAAGGTGGTGTCGGAATATACGGGGGTGAACCTCAACGGGTTCTGGATCCTGGAGCCGGGATGGGGGCGGTGAGGCGGTCGCCCACGGGGACTGTCGGTCGTTGGTAGACTCGCCGCCGACTGCTTTCATAGAGGAGGAGGCCCGATGACACCGATGGCTCGCAAGCAAAGGCGCGGCAGAAGTCTGGTCCTGGTGTTGCTCGTCACCGGTGCATTGTTCTGTGCCTCCCGTGCGGAAGGACTGCCGCCGTTCGGCTCGCCCCCGTTCTACTTCGTGGCCGGCGAGATCACCCCTGATCATTTTGACTTCCGCGAGATGATCCCGCACACCGGGCCGGAGGATGAGCCGGGTGGGTGGCGGGAAGCCTGTGTCTACGCGCGGATGCGCAACATCAAGACCCAGCAGAGCGCCATCTGCGACTTCCAGCCGGGGGTGCCCATCGTCACGGCGAAGAAGAACCGAATCACCGTACGAGACGCCAAGAATATAGCCGCGCGGGCGGCTAACCGGGCGGCACGCACGATCCTTGGTGGCGGTACACCGCCCGGCATCGCCTGTGTGCCCTTTCGTGAACTCATGGCCAAGCTTATGCAGGACGACGGCATCCCGGGCGCGAAGGTTAGGAGATGCGACGGCAAGGTGCCACCTATCTACTTCGATCCCGAGCGCTAGGACAGCCGATGCCCGCCCCTCTTCCTTCGACCGACGAACTCATGGCCAGCGTGCATCGCTACTACCCGACGGGAATCGATCCGGATCAGCAACATGAGTCCTACTTCCCGGATCCGCAGCATGAGCCCTACCTCGCGTCCCCCGAATGGCATCGCTTCTGCGATTTGTGGGAGCGGGTGATGCGACTGGAGGTGCTGCCGCGCTGGGATGAGTTCCGCGCGGCGCTCAAGAAGGCCCTGCCTGACTGCACCTTCTGGGACACGACCGTTCCACGCTCCGATGGCTGCCGTCGTATCCGCATCATCCTGGTACCGCCTGGCACTCCGCCCGGGCAACCCGAGTACACCGAGGTCGTCGGTCTGGTGAGCATTCTCGCGCCGGTCTATTCCCTCTACGAGGCCTACTCCCGCCGCAAGTCGGACGGGAACTACACCCAGCCAAGGATTCGCTGGCTGTTCAGCGACCAGACGGCCCCCTACGCCCGCGTGCTCGCCGAGCACATCGAGGAATACTTCGACTGCTGCCCGCTGCCGCCGGAGGTCGGGCGCATCCAGGTGCCGGACGTCAAGTCGCTCGGCAACGTCTATTTCGGCCAGCAGACCCTGTTCGAGCTGCTCCTCACCGAGGACCTCCAGTAGCTCCAAGTCACTAGCCGCGCCTTCGCCCCGGGAGTCGACGATGCGTGAGCCCCCGCATCCCGGACACCCCGGGCACATCCCCCCGCCCGCGCTCGCCGCCGATCCGGCCCACGGCGCTGCGGCGAAACACACCACCGCCCTCACCGAGGAGACCCTCGCGCATCTCCGCACCTGCGCCGCCTGCCGCATCGC
Organism: Polyangia bacterium; assembly: GCA_036263495.1. Classification (GTDB taxonomy): domain Bacteria; phylum Myxococcota_A; class Polyangia; order Palsa-1104; family SHYY01; genus DATAGU01. The sequence goes on from DATAGU010000354.1 coordinate 3,055, forward strand.
CTGGTACCGCGCCGGTGCCTGGCGGGCGGGCTGCACCGATCAACGCCTCGGCGCCGTCGTGCTCGCCGGCGCCGGAGCCACCGCGCCTCTCTCCGCCGAGGTCCGTGTGCACACCTCGACGCCTGCATCGCCTGCCAGCTCACCCATCGCGCGCTCACCGGCCAGATGAGCCACACCATGCATTCCCCGGCCCGACTCCGTCGCCTCCGCCGGCTTCTCTCAACCCGGTAAGCCGGTCCCTCGCGGCCTCGGGCCTCGTTGCGTGACCGTCGACTCGATCCCGAGCGCTAGAGATCCGACTCGAATACTTCCGCGAGCGAGGATGCGGTCACCGCGCGCACAATCCACTGCTTGAGTAGTCCCAGATCCACACAGCTGACGATCCGTGCGTGCGTCTCCGCATCCACCGTCATCCCGCGTGCTCCGAGCACGGCCAGCAAGGCATCGACCTCTCCTTCGGCCTTCCCCTCGGCCTTCCCCTCGGCCCTCCCCTTCGCCTCCCCCTGGGCGAAATAGTTCCGCGCAAATTCGCTCTGGTACTCGTACTTTCGCGTCTCCATCTCCTGCTCCAGCGCCTGACGGGTCGTCTCATTGAGCGACCCCAGCAACACATCATAGTAAAGACTCCGTCGCTCAGCGTCGAGCCCGACGACCGCCTCGAGCGCCGCGAGCACCACCTCCACCCCCTCGGCCTCGTTGCCGTGCGACAGCGCTGACAACACCGCCAGCTCGGGCCACTGCCGGGCCTGCTCCGCGGTTCTCACCCAAGGCACATGCTTCGGGCCCACCACCAGGACCTCGATGACCGACCGCAGCCCCAGGGGGATCGGCTCACGGGCCCAGTCCATCACCTGGAGATCGTCTGTGAACACCAGCAGCGCGACAGGACACCCGAGACGCGCTCGCAGGGCCGTCCAGTACACCGGCCAAGTAAACCGCTTGCGCGGATCGATCTTCCGCTGAACCTCGACGATGATCCCGAGGACGGGGACGCCATCCCGCAGCAGCACGATCACCAGATCGGCGCGAAACTCCGTCGGCACGAGCTGGGTGAAGTCGGCTTCCTCGACCCGGACTTCACCGTACGCGGGGAGCTCGATCGCGAGCCCATCGCGCAGGAGCTGAGCGACCAACTCGGGGCAATTGCGGAACAACGCGAGCGGTATCTCATGCGGCAGGGAAGGCATGGCTGCGTATCTTTCGCGCAGAACGCCGCGTATATCAACTTCGCTGTGTTCCGGACCCCCGGTACCGTCATTCCGTACCCCCGGTCATCGCAAAGCCGCTTGCGCTCTTCAGCCGCCCAAGACGCTCGCGGCGAAGACGTCGACCTGCGACTTCGCGCCTCCTGCCGCTCGCCCTGCCGACCCGGTGGCCGGGGGTGTTACAACCCTGCCATGTCCACCGTGGCCCACATCCTCGATCACGGCACCTACCGCACCACCACCGATCTCGGCGCCATGGCCGCCGCGCTCGCCGATCCCGAGACCCTCCTCTGGATCGACACCGACGAGAGGACCCCCGAGCTGGAGAAGTTCTTCCAGGAGCAGTTCGGCATCCACTCCCTGGTCGTCGAGGATATCTTCTCCGAGCGCCTCACCCCCAAGGTCGAAGACCACGGCAGCCACCTCTACATCGTCATGCACGGCGTGCGGAAGAACGGCGACCCGCACGGCATGCCCACCACCACCGAGCTCGACATCCTCCTTGCCAAGCGCTGGCTCATCACCCACCACTCCACGCCCTCGAGCTCGATCAATACCGTGGCCGAGGAGTTGCTCCGCAGTCCCCGGCTCCTCAGCCGCGGCCCGGCCTTCGTCGCCCACGCCATCATCGACCACCTCACCGACCAGTACCTCCCCCTGGTCGATGGCTATCAGGAGCAGATCGACGAGATCGAGCGCAGCGTCATCGAGAAACCCGAACCGGTGCAGCTCGGCCAGATGTTCTCCATGAAGCGCTCGCTCCAGCGCCTGCGGCGCATCTCCGCCTATCAGCGCGACATCCTCCTCCGCCTGTCGCGCCAGGAGTTCGAGCTCATCCCCGTCGCCGCCTTGCCCTTCTTCCGCGACGTCTACGACCACTTCGTGCGCATCGCCGATCTGGCCGACAGCTACCGCGAGCTCGTCACGGCGGCGCTCGAGATCTACATGTCGGTCGTGGCCAACCGCACCAACGACATCATGAAGGTGCTCACCCTCATCTCCACGATCATGCTGCCGCTTACCTTCATCGCCGGCCTCTACGGCATGAACTTCCACCACATGCCCGAGCTCGACTGGCTCTATGGCTACCCGATGGCGCTCCTCCTCATGGCCACCATCGCGCTCGGCATGGTGCTCTACTTCCGCCGTCGCGGCTGGCTGTGAGCGGGCCCCGCCGCCCGAGCCTCAGCCCAACACCAAGGTTGTCTGCCTGCTGCGGCGCCGCCAGCGGCGGCATCCAGCTGTGGTGTTCCGGCTCAGCCATCGAGCGCGGCGACGATGGCATCGTGCAGCGCGGGGCGGAACTGGCGGATGGCGTCCCGCCCCTCTTGGGACTTGCGCCGATCCTCGGCGTTGTTCACCGAGGGGTAGACCCGGTTGGACAGGAGCACCACCCAGCGCCGCCGCGGCGGATCGATCCACAGCGAGCAGCCGGTGAACCCGAGGTGCCCGACGCCCTCGCGCGGCCAGCGCGTACCCGCCTGCGACGGGGCGGGCGGTGGGGCGGGGCGATCCCAGCCGAGGCACCAGGTCGAGCCCGGCACGCCGCAGGGACTCCAGAAGAGACGCACGAGGTCCCGCGGGATCGGCCCTCGGATCGCGGCAGGAGGTGGATCGCCGTGCCAGGCCGCGACCAGCACCGCGGCCAGGTGTGACACGTCCCGGGCCGTGGAGAAGAGGCCGGCATGGGCGGCGCTGCCGAGCAGGCGAGCGTTCTCATCGTGCACCACGCCGCGGAGCACAGGATCGGCATGGGTCGGGGCGATGCGCGCCTCGGTTGAAGGATGATACGTGGAGAGGACGCCCCAGTCCTCGGCCAGCGCTTGCCATTGCACGTCGAGCGGTGCCCCGGCGATATCGGCCAGCGCCTCGCCGAGGAGGAGAAAGCCGAGATCGCTGTAGAGCGACCGGCTGCCAGGCGGCACCTCGACCGGCAGCGCGCGCAGGCGCTCGCGCACGAGGGCGCGGATCGCAGGCGGGGCGGCCCTTCCCTCTGCCACCTCCGGCGGAAGCAAGGAGGCGAGCGGCAACCAGGCCGGGAGACCGGTGGCATGACACAGCGCATGGCGCACCGTCATTCCGGGCGGGCGCAGCTCGTCATCGAGGTTCAGGCGCCCCGCTGCGCACAGACGCAAGGCCAGGTTGGTCGTGACCAGCGCCTTGGTGAGCGACGCCACGTCGAACCAGGTCTCCTGATCGCAGTCCCCCACCGCGACATCGAGCGCGGTGCGCCCTCCATCGGCGACAATCAGCTGCGCCGCGGGGAAGACCCTCCCCACGGCGGCTTCCAGCTCCTTCACCACGGCGTCGAATCGGCTCATATCCCTCCAGGATGGGGACGGCATGAAACAACCCAAGTCTCCCCCGCGAGAGGAACTCGGGTTGTTTCATACCGCCACCGGTCCGCCCGTGCCCGGTCCGTGCGTGTGCCGCCCGTCTTGACTCCGAGCCTGAATGTTCTAGACTGCGCGCTCTCGTAGGGGAAACAAAGTACAAGGAGATTCGTTCATGGCCGACCAGATCAGCGCCGAGACCACCCAGAAGCTCCGGCCCTCGCGCGAGGAGTCCAAGTGCTCCAAAGAGGGGTGCAAGCGCCCGTATCGGGCCAAGGGCTACTGCAACGTTCACTACAAGGCGTGGCGGCGCGGCGAGTTGGAGGGCCATCGGGCGCGCTATCGCATCTGCACCAAGGAAGGGTGCCGCAAGCCGCGGGCGATCCAGGGCAGCCTGTGTGAGGAGCATCTCCAGGCGGCCAAGGGTGAGGCCGCAGCCTCCTGACCTCCACCTCTTCTGACCAGCAGGCTCCACACGCGGCGGGCGCGCCGACGCCGGCCGCACCTCCTTCTAGCTAGACAATGAAGCTGCCAGCCGAGGCCTCCTCGACACGACGGGTGGGCGCACCACGGCTGCTCGTCCGTGGCGGACGGCGCCTGCGGGGTCACGTCGAGGTGGCGGGGGCGCGCAATGCGGCCTTGCCCCTGCTCGCCGCCTCGCTCCTGCCCAAGGGCCGCTCGATCCATCACCGCGTGCCGCGCATCGCCGACGTGGCGATCCTGCGGCGCGTGCTGGAGCACCTCGGCGCCGCGGTGACCGAGGCGGACGAGGATCCGCACACACTGCACGTGGCGAGCGAGTCGGCCGCGGGCCATCAGGTCCCCTACGAGCTCGTGCGCCGGCTGCACGCGGCCGTGCTCCTCCTCGGCCCGCTGGTGGCGCGTCATGGGATCGCGCGCGTCGCGCTCCCAGGCAGCTCCCCCGCCGGGGCGCGGCCGATCGATCAGCACCTCAAGGGCCTGCGGGCCATGGGCGCCCAGATCACCATCGAGCATGGCGACGTCGTGGTGCGGGCGCCGCGAGGGCGGCTGCAGGGCGCCGGGATCACGCTCGACGTCCCCACGGTCACGGGCACCGAGAACCTCATGATGGCGGCCACGCTGGCACGGGGTCGCACGACCATCGAGCAGGCCGCGCGCGAGCCCGAGGTCGAGGAGCTCGGGCGCGTGCTCAACAAGATGGGCGCGCGGATCGAAGGGGCCGGCACCTCGTTCATCACCATTCACGGCGTCGATGAGCTGCGGCCGATCGAGCACGCGGTGATGCCCGATCGCGTCGAGGCCGGGACCCTGCTCGTGGCGGCGGCTCTCACGCGCGGCGATGTCACGGTGCGCGGGGCCCTCATCGAGCACCTCGGGGCGGTGGTGGCCAAGCTGCGTGCGGCCGGCGTGACGGTGACGGCGCTCGACGGCGGGCTCCACGTGCGCGGCCCCGTGGAGCTCGAGCCCATCGACGTGGCCACCCAGCCCTATCCCGGGTTTCCCGCCGACCTGCAGGCGCAGTTCATGGTGCTGGCGTGCCTCGCCGGTGGCGAGAGCCTCATCACCGAGACGATCTTCGAGCACCGCATGCAGCACGTGGCCGAGCTCATGCGCCTCGGGGCGGACATCCTGCGCGACGGCCGCACCGCGGTGGTGCAGGGCCCGCGGCGATTGTCGGGGGCGCCGGTGGAGGCGCGGGATCCGCATGCCGCGGCGGCTCTGGTGCTGGCGGGCCTGGTGGCGGAGGGCACGACCGAGGTGCTGGAGGTGCACCACCTCGACGGTGCATACGGCGGCCTGGACCAGAAGCTGGTCGCCCTGGGCGCCGAGATCCGGCGCCTGCCGGGCGCCGAAGAGGTCGATCCATGAGCAACGCCGTGAGCAATGGCAAGGACGGAAGAGCAGAGGACGCGGGCCAGAACACCGGGACGCCGGCGGCAGAGCCGCTGCGCCTGGCCCTGCCCAAGGGGCGGATCCTCGACGAGGCCGTGGTGTTGTTCGGCCGTGCGGGCCTCGACCTCGGCGTGGTGCGCACGAACGCGCGGCGCCTCGTGCACGAGGTCCCTCGGGCCGATGGAGAGGCCCCCCTCATCGTGTACGTGGTACGTGACGTCGATGTGCCGACTTACGTCGAGTACGGGGCCGCGGATCTCGGCATCGCCGGGCGCGACGTGCTGGAGGAGCAGGGGCGGGACCTCTACGAGCCCCTCGACCTCAACATCGGTCACTGCCGCCTGGCCGTGGCCGAGCCCATCGATCGCCCGGTCGACGAAGCCGGGCAGCTGCACCTGCGCGTGGCCACCAAGTTCCCCCGCCTCACGCGGCGCCACCTCGAGCAGAAGGGGGTCGTGGCGGACATCATCAAGCTGTATGGCTCGGTCGAGCTCGGGCCGCTCACCGGCCTCGCCGATCGCGTGGTCGACCTCGTCTCCACCGGCGAGACGTTGCGACAGCATCGGCTCCGTGAGGTCGAGACGATCCTCGAAGTGACCGCGCGCCTGGTGGTCAACCGCGCCGCGCTCAAGCTCAAGCGCCACGCTATCGACGCGCTCATCGAGCGGCTGCGCGCCGCGGTGGTGCGCGAGCGGTAGGGGGGCTCCGGCCAAGAGGAGGCCGACGATCTCCTCTATCCTCCCGCGTGCGCGGGATCCCCTTTTCCCGTGCGCGGGACTTCCTTTCCCGTGCGCGGGTCCCCCTTCTCCCGTGCGCGGGACCCCGTTTACCGAACCTTTTCGGCGTGCTCGGGACGGATCGTACGGTGTAACGGCTGAAAACCGGACAATGCCCCCACCGCGGCGTGCGGGCGCGGAGGCCCAGCACGCCCCGGCTCGTGCGTTACTTCCCCTTTTTGAGTAGGTCCCCGAACGTGCCAAAGCGTGGCCGCTCGGTGTGCGTGCGCGGCGTCTCCGCCCCGCCGTCCTCACCCCCCGCTTCGGTCCCGGCGAGTCCGAGCGAGATGCGACGCCGCTCGCGGTCTACGCCGAGCACCCGCACCTCGACCGCCTGGCCCGGCTGGAGCGCCTCGCGCGCGTGGCGGAGCTTACGCCCCTCACCGAGCTCGCTCACGTGGAGCAGCCCCTCGATCCCCGGCCCGAGCTCGATGAACGCGCCAAACGTCTCGACCCGCGCCACCGTGCCCTTCACCCGCGCCTGCTCGGGAAAGCGGGTGGGGACCTCCTCCCAGGGATCCTTCTCGAGCGCCTTGAGCGAGAGCGAGATCTTCTCCGGCCGGCGTGGGTCATCGCTCTTCTCGATCTTGAGGACCTGCACCTCGACCCTCTGCCCCACGGCCAGCGCTTCCCGAGGATGGGAGATGCGGCCAAAGCCGATCTCGCTCACGTGCAACATCCCCTCGATGCCGCCGAAGTCGACGAAGGCGCCGTAGTCCTTGATCGTGGTCACCGTGCCGCTCAGCACCAAGCCCACCGCCAGCTTGGCGCGCGTCTCCGCGGCGCGAGCGCGCGTCTCCTCCTCGAGGAGCGTGCGCCGCGACAGGACCAGGTTCAGCTCGCGGCCCCGCCCCGGCTCGTAGCGCACGATGAGGAACTGGAGCTTCTGCCCCACGTAGGCGTTGGCGTCCTCGACGTGCCGCTCGGCGAGCTGCGAGATGGGACAGAAGGCGCGCACCCCCGCCACCTGCACCTCGACGCCCCCCTTGTTGACCGCCGTCACCAGGCCCTCGATGGGGATGCGGTGCGCGTGGGCCTGCTCGAGCTCGGCGCGCGCCTCGGGCCCGCGACCGAGCGTGCGCCGGAGCACATAGCAGCCCGTGCGTTCGTCGTTCTCCGCCACCCGCGCCTCGAGCTCATCGCCCACCTGCACCGTGAGCCGGCCGTCCTGGTCGCGCAGCTCGACGAGGTCGATGGTGCCTTCGGACTTGGCGCCGAGATCGATGAACACCGCCTCCTGGCCGATGGAGATGATGCGCCCGCGCACCTGATCCCCCACCTTGGGCCCGCGGCGCCCCTTCGGGGCCGGATGCTGCTGCTCGAACTCCGCCAGCAGCGAGGCGAAGTCCTCTTTTCCTTCGTTTTCCTGTCGTGTCATGGGGCGAGGAGTCTATCCCGGAACCCCCCTGCGCGTCACCAGGGTGCATGTTCCAGGGCGATCGTGTCCCTCCCTCGGTGAACTAGGCGCTCACGCCCATCCGCCAGCGGATCCCGCGGGCGCCTCCGGCAATGGTCCTGCGGATCTGCCCCCTCGCTCCTTGACCTCGCATGGCCTAGGCTGTTTTTCACGACAGGAAAGGTGATGCCCACCCCGCCGACCATCCACCTGGAGCTGGCTCTCCCCGAGGACCTGGACCGTCTCATGCTCCCCGAGGGAGTGGATCGTCGGCTACAGACCTTGCTCGACAAGCAGGATCGCGGCGAGCCCCTCACCGAGGACGAGCAGGTCGAGGCCGAGGGGCTGGTGAATCTGGCCGAATTCTTGACCCTGTTGCGGCTGCGCGCCTCCCGGGCCGCGATGCCCGCCGAACCATCTGCCTGAGCCCGCCTGACTCACTAAGCCCCCATCCGGCCGAGCCATGAGCGGAGATCATATCCCGGCGTCACTCCAGCGTCGGGTCCGGGCTCGCGCTGGCCTGCGATGCGAGTATTGCAGAATCTCCCAACTCGGCCAGGAGGCCACCTTCCATGTGGATCACGTGAACCCACGGCGGGAGGGGGAAGGACGGTACTCGAGAACTTGGCCCTGTCGTGCGTGTCCTGTTCCCTCCGCAAGGGTGGCCGGAGTGAGGCCCGGGACCCCGTCACGACTCAGGCCGTGGCGCTCTTTCACCCGCGGCGAGATCTCTGGGAGGAGCATTTCGAGGTTTCGCCCGAACTGCATATCGTGGGCAAGACGCCAGTGGGGCGGGCCATGGTGGAGCTGCGCCAGATGAACCGCCTTGTGGCTGTCGAGATTCGACGCGAGGAAGCGCTCCGGGGCCGATTTCCCAGTCCCTGATCAGCGCTCGGCTTCACTGGCTCTACCGTGCGTCGCGGCGGAGCCAGGCTTCGACCAGCCGCAGGAGCGGGGCGCTCGAACCGCTCTTGCGCAGGGCCTCGAGCTCCGCGACCTCGCCGAGCGGCTGCATGAGCCGCATGACGCCGTGGTCGAGATAGGCGAGGTGCGTGGCCCACGCCTCCATGCCATCCAGCACGTGGGTGGCATAGACGATGGTCGCGCCACGCTCCTCGCTCTCGCGGCGCAGGAACGCGAGCAGGTCGGCGCGCGCGATCACGTCGAGATCCGTGGTGACCTCGTCGAGGAGCAGCACCTCATAGAGGCCGAGCAGGCCGAGCAGGATCTGTACGCGCCGCCGCTGTCCATCCGACACCCGGCTCATGCGCCAGCGCGGATCCACGGCGAGCACGCGCACGAGATGGTCCCGCCGCGCCGCCTCCACGTTCGTGCGCCGCGCCAGGATCTCGTTCACACCGAGGTCCACGTCGAAGGGAAAGGACCCGCCGATGAAGGACACGCGCGTGGCCAGCGAGGTGTCGGAGAAGGCCGGGCGCCCGAGCACCCGCACCGCCGCGTCGGCCTCGAGGTGCCGGCCCGCGACGAGATGGAGCAGCGTCGTCTTGCCCGCGCCGTTGGCACCGAGCAGGAGACACCGCGCTCCGGCCGGCACCGTCAGCTCGATGCTCCGCAGCACCGGCGCCTCACCGCCCGGGTAGGTGAAGTCGAGGCCCCGGATCTCGATGGCTGGCCCGCTCATGGCTTCTCCCGGAGGCGCTCGGCTGCCCTGGCCAAGGCCAGCAAGGCGGCGCTCATGAGTCGCGCGGGAGCACACACCGGTTCGCGCCCGCTCACCTCATAGAGGAGATATTCGGTCGGCTCGACCTCCCCCCAGCCGAGGAACGAGAAGCTCCGCACGAGCGCCGTCCCACCCGCCTCACCGGACGGCAAAGAAAAACGCACCACCGCGTCATCCTCTCCGAGCGGCGGCAGGGCGTAGTGCTCGTCGAGCGGTCGTGCATAGCGGCCGAAGGCGCCGGTCAGGGCCTGCACCGGGAGCCCTTGGGGACGCCCGACCGTCTCGTCGAGGATCGACACCCGGCCCGCCTCTTCGAGGAGCCAGGTGGCCCTGGCCGTCCCCTGATCGTCGAGGTGCGCGTCGATTCGCAGGCGATTCATCGAGACGCTCAACTTCCTCGCCGCCCGGAGCGGGCGTCGCGGTCCTCGGCCGCCAGGATCACCACGCCCAGGAGCGCCCCCGACCCGAGCGCCGTGGCGATCCCGGGGTGCAGCCCCACCACCACCATCGTCCCTGCCACCGCCGCAAGACCACTCCCCCACAAGACGGCCCCGAGCCGCGATACCCCGCGACGCTCGGCCAGCCGCAGGTTGACGATGGCCGCGGCCAAGCCGAGCGCCAGCGCCAGCACGCCCGCGGGATAGACCCAGTAGCCACGCGGCCAGAACTCCCGCCGGTGGCTCGGCGGTTCCACGGCCACCGGTGTTCCTTGCACGCCATCCCGAGACGCCTCCCAGGCGGCGCGAGACGCCGACAACGCCGAGGGCGCGACCGGCGGCAAGCGCAGCGTGAGGGCAGGCGCGCCGGCCTCTGTCAGCTCCACCGTCGCCAGCTCCACCCCCGCCTCGCTGCCTGTCGTCACCTCCGCCGGCGCTCTCTCGTCACGGCGATCGAACACCCCGCGCACCCGGTAACGCCCAGGCGGCACCCCGGACACCGTGAAGGTTCCGTCGTGGCCGCTCACCGCCCAGTACGGCACGCGCGACACCACGATGAGGCCCCGCATCTCCTGATGGATGTCGCAGGTGAGCGTCACCACCCCCGGCTCCGTGAGCTTCACCGCCTGCTCGTGGCCCTGGGGCACGCTCGCCAGGTTGAACAGCGTCTCCCCGCCGAGCCAGGCGTGGATCGTGTGGCTCTCGTCGTCCCGGTTGCCGAGAAGGAGCATCGTGCCCACCGGCACCACCTGCACCTTGGGCACGAACGAGATCCATACCTCGTCGAGCCGCGCCGTGCGCGCTGCGGCCTTGCCGTGAGGCGGCGCGGCCACGCCCTCGCCATCGAGGGGCTCGAGGAGCACCGCCACGTGCGGCGCCTCTCGCCCCTCACTCGTGAGGACCCGCCCGCGCACCGCGACCGTGGGCCGCGGATCGGCCCCTGCCACTGCACCGACCAGGAGCAGGAGCGCTCCGAGAATGCGTCTCTGCGTCAGCATCTTGGTGCCTTGCTAACTCGCCGGCGCCGCCACGGCAAGCGCGATGCGCACCCGCGCCGCGAGGACGACTCTTATCTATTGATAACGCACGTCGACGATGGTGAAGCGCCGCACCCCCGCCGGCGTCTGGACCCGGACGTCGTCGTCCCGGCTGCGACCGAGCAACGCGGAGCCGATGGGGGAGCGCCAGCTGATGCGGCGCGTTGCGGTGTCGATCTCGTCCTCGCCCACGAGCTGATACTCCTGCTCCTCGCCGGACTCGTCCTCGAGCACCACCGTGGCGCCGAAGAACACCTTCTCGCCGCGACGCTCGCGCGGGTCCACCACCACGGCCGCATCGAGCCGCTTGCCGAGCCAGCGCATGCGGCGGTCGATCTCGCGCAGTCGCCGCTTGCCGTAGATGTACTCGGCGTTCTCCGAGCGATCGCCCTGCGCCGCGGCGTCGGACACCTCCTGCACCACCCGGGGGCGCTCGACCGTGTGCAGCTGGGTGAGCTCGTTGGCCAGGCGGCGATAGCCGGCCGGTGTGATGTAATTCGGCACCGGCTTGGAAGCCGAAGGAGAGGCCGAAGAGGGAGGTTTCCGGGCGTCCGCCATGCCGCGATGATAGCCGCAGCGCCGTGGCTTGGCCCGGAATCCGTTGCGGTCCCGGACGCTTCATGCAGAAGATGCCGCATGTCTCAGCAAGATGATGCCGAAGGCCGAGAGGATTCGGGGGATCGGGCCGAATTACCGGACTTCGTCTCCTACCTGCCCGATCGCGTCTGGTACCTCACCACCTCGGGCCAGGACATGTGGTGCCGCCGGCCCTACACCTTCTTCTTCACCACCAACGAGGCGGCGAGCCGCTTTGCCGCCGAGATGGGCAGCGGCTTTGCGCTCGCGCCCATCGGCATCGCCGCCAAGGAGCTGGTGTCGCGCGAAGGCATCGAGGCCCTGCGCCGTCTCGAGGTGACCCGCATCTTCATCGACCCGAGCATCGATCCGAAGACCGGCGAAGTCTTCGGCACCATCTTGCGCCTCGCGCCCGTGCATTAGTCCGGTACCAGACTTATGGAATGAAAGAAGAGTTGCCGAGCGAAGGCCGTCCATCCGCTGTATCGAGAGCCGTCGGCCGCTCTGCGAGCCGGCCAGAGAGGAAAACAAGATGAAGCGAATCAGCCAGTTCCTGCCCCTCATCGCCGGGGTTCTTCTCTTGGCCGGTGCCCCAGCCTCGGCCGACAAGCCGCAAGGTCAGAACGGCCACCAGGGCAAGGGCAAGGGCCAAGGCCACGGGAAGACCGCCATGTGCGGCGGTCTGGCCGCCTTGCCCTGTCCCCAGGGCAAGACCTGCTTCACCAGTGACGCGTTCCCAGATGCCGCGGGCGTATGCCTCAGCGCGGCCCAGGTGGAGGCCGGGCGCAACCGCTGCGCCGCGGTGCGCTGCATCACGCCCGAGTGTGCCGAGGGCCAGCAGGTCCTCGTCACGCCCGAGAACTGCTGCGGAACCTGTGTACCCGCTCCCAAGGGGCGGGGTCAGGGCGCGGGCGGTGGTCAGGGGGCCGGCGGTGGTCAGGGCGTGGGCGACCGCTGCAAGACCGCGGCGGAGTGCGACGCACGTGACCTGCCCCACATCCAGTGCGTGGGTAGCTGGAGCTGCGATCAGGGGCACTGTAAATTCAACTGCGACACCGGTTCGGCTCCGATTCGATAGAAACGGGCGACCGCGCCCATCGCACCGGAGCCATCTCCTCCTCACCGCGGCGCGCGCATCAAGCCTGTCTGCATGGCATAGCCGACCAGCTCGGCCCGCGTCCGGAGGCCGAGCTTTTCGCACAGCCTCGTGCGGTAGGTCTCGACGCTCTTGACGCTGATCTGGAGAAACCCGGCGATCTCCTGGTTGGTGTGTCCCCAGGCGATGTACTCGAGCACCTGCTGCTCGCGCTGACTGAGCGGCGTCTCGACCTTGAGGCCATCGAGCCGCGGCAGCTCGGGAGTGGGCGAGCGCATCGCCTCCAGCGTGACGCTGAAGTAGCTGCGCCCCTCGTGGACCGTGCGGATCGCAGCGAATAACTCCGTGGCGGCTGCGCGCTTGGCCACGTACCCGGCCGCCGAGGCCGCGACCGCCGCCTGCAGGTACGGCGCGCTGTCGTGCATGGTGAGGACGAGGATCCGACTGCGTGGGCACTCGCGGCGGCAGTGTAGGAGCGCCGTCATGCCATCGACCCCGGGCATGACGAGGTCCAGCAGGACCACGTCGGGGTCGAGCGCTTTGGTCTGCTGCACAATCTCCGCCCCATCAGCGGCCTCACCCACCACTTCCATGTCGGGCTCGGCGTCGATGAGCTTGCGCAGGCTGGCGCGCAGGACGGCATGATCGTCGCCGATGACGATACGGATCTTACTCATGCTGCCCCCCACCGATGGTCGTGAACGACTAGCGGCAAAGCCGCCGTGTCTCGGTTCATGATTCACCTCGCACAGGCCCGGCCCGGGGCATCTCCTCTGGAGGAACCCCAGACCGCGCCATCCGATGGTCTTTCGGATGATCCCTTGGTCAGGCCAATGCGACGGGGGCTTTGGGGATGTGCAGGATCTCGCGCGGTTCGGCGGAGGGGGGTAAGGAGATGTCGATCTTCGCGTGGTGTTGCCGCCCGCTGTACGGGCATTCCAGCATCAGATGGAGGACCGCCAGCGGCGCCTGATCTTCTTCGCAGTCAGAGCAGGTGCAGGTCGGCATGCACTCGCCGTTCACGTCGCGGTCGGGGCAGGATTCGGTACAGTCCGGCCGTGTGGGCGACAAGAAGAATGTCGCTCTCCCGATCAGGGCGAGAACCGCCACGATGAAGAGGGCCCGTGTCACGGAACTCCTTGATGCTGTAACACGGGGATGGTCCTTCGGGCAACGCCGTCGCTGCTGACGGGTTCTTGGATGAATTCCAGCTCTAGTGTACGGGCAGGAGTCGCTGCAGGTAGCTGGTCAGGGCGCTGAGGTCCGTTCCAGGGCTGCGAAAGGCGATGTAGCCGTCGGGACGCACGAGATAGCAGCCCGGCCCCTCGAGGCCGTAGGCCCGGTGCAGGAGCCCCTGCTCGTCTACACCGGCCAGGGTGAGCGGCGGTGGCACGGGCCCCGCCGCGGCGCCCAGCACCACGACCGGCGTCACCAGATCGGTTCGACTCTCCAAGGCCCGCCCCACCTCGGCCGCCCAGGCGGACAACGGCGCCCCCTCCGACCCGCCCGCACCCATCCCGGTGAAGAGGAGCAGGTGGAAGCCCTGGCCCCGCAGCTGGCCGAGCAACATCTTCTCCGGCTCGCCGGCGCCGCCACCGAGGGCGCCGTCGGGTGCGCGATCACCTGCCCGCGGCCCGTCGTGAAAACGCGCCGCGCCCTGCCGCGCATGCTCCTCGACGAGCGAGCTCCAGCGGTAGTGGATGCCGAGCTGCGAGAGGAAGTGGAAGAGCCAGGCGCGGCGCTGCTGCGTGCGGAGGACGACAGGCACGATCCGCGGCAGCGCCAGGTTGCGCAGCGACAGGAGGATCGGATGGCTCGTCGCGGTGAACGAAAACATCCGGTCCGTTGTGCGCAGGAGCTGTTGCCCGATGGGGTGTCGCTCCTCATTGTAACTGTCGAGCAGCGCCTCGGGTGCGCGCCCCTTGAGCACCAGTGACAGCTTCCAGGCCAGGTTGTAGGCGTCTTGGATGCCGGTGTTCATGCCTTGCCCGCCCGCGGGGCTATGGATGTGCGCCGCGTCGCCGGCCACGAAGGCGCGGCCCTCGCGATAGCGGTCCACGCCGCGGTGATGGAGATGAAAGCGCGCGAGCCAGCGTGGCGTCCCGAGTGTGACCGGGAAGGGGCATTGCTCCTCCACCACCGCCTGCATCTCGGCCAGTGTGGGTTCGCCCGCGTCGGCGGCCTCGGGGGCCGTCGCCCCGGTCCGTGAGGCGATGAGACGGAAGCGTGGAGACCCGAAGGGAAAGACCGCCAGCAGCCCGCGTTTGGACAGGAAGATGCACAGGCGATCCCCAGGGGGCCATTCGGCCTCGATGTCGGCGAGGATGAAGTCCTGCGGGTAGGGCGCGCCGTGGAACGAGATGCCCGCGCCCTTACGCACCATGCTATGGGCGCCGTCGGCGCCCACCAGGTAACGAGCACGCACGGTCTCGCTCTTGCCGTCGCCGTGGCGCAGGTCGGCGATCACCCCGCCACCTTGAGCCCCCTGGCCATCCCCCTCCATGCGGAAGCCCACGAGCGCCACCGGCCGCTCCACCTGCCCCCCGAGACGGGCCAGGTGCTCTTCGAGCAGCCGCTCCGTCTCCACCTGGGACACGAACAGCATGAAGGGGTAGGCCGTGTCCGGGGCCCCGATGTCACCGAGCTGGACGTCCGCGGCGTGGCGCCGCTCGACGTACAGGCTGGCACCCATCGCGCGTCGCCCCCGCGCGACGAGGGTGTCGGCGATCCCCATCTTGGCCATGAGCTCGAGGGTGCGCGCGTGCACGACCAGCGCACGGGACTTGTCCGAGCGCTCCGGCACCTGGTCGATGATGCGGCAGCTCACCCCCCGGGCGAGCAGCTCTGCCGCCGCCACCAGTCCGGTCGGCCCACCGCCCACCACGAGCACATCCAGGTCAAAACCCTGATTCATGCCGTGACTCTACGTGGGGAGCCCGGCGCGACCAAGCGTTCGCCTACTTCTCGTCTGCCGCCTGCACGATGTCGCCCGAGTCGATCTGCCCGCGACGTACGCGCACCACCTTCCCCCCGAGGATGCGCTCGAAGTTCACGAAGTAGGACGGCAGGGCCCGCGCCTTGAGGAGCTCGGTGTGGCTCAGCACCATGTAGTGGAGATGGGGGATGCCGGCGTCACCCGACATGCCGACCTGGCCGATGAGGTCGCCGCGGCGCACGCGGTCGCCCTTCTTCACGCGCACGCTGCCCGGCTTCATGTGCACGAGCGCGCTGAATTCGCCGTTGCCGTGGTCGATGATGACGTGGTTGCCGAGCCCCACCGGATCCGCGTCCTCGGGCAGCTTGGGAGAGACCATCGTCTTGCCCTCGTAGGTGTTGTCCGGGATGGCGTTGGCCACGGAGGCCACCACCCCGTCGCCCGGGGCGAAGATGCGGGCGCTGTACGTGTACCAGTTCTCGTTCTTGTAGGGTGAGCCCTTGTAGAGCTCGTTGTTGGGTCCCAACGTGCAGAGGTCGTAGGCGAACAGCACCGGATTGTTCATCACGCCGAGCTTGCGCAGGCCGGGATCGCTCAGGTCCTGGCGCCGGTGATGGGCATAGAAGTCATGCCCATCCTGCACGAGGGTGCGGGCATTGCCGAGCGGCAGCATGAGCTCGGTCTTGCCCTCGTAGACCTCGGGATGAACCTCGACCGTGGCGGTGACGGCGTGCTCCTGCCTGAGCCGGTTCTTTCCCTCGTCCGGCGGATCGAAGCCGAACTCGTAGCGCAGCGTCCCGAGCGGCACGTCGGCGCCGAAGACATAGAAGGGGTTGAAGACACTGATGAGGGCCTTCTCCTGGAGCTCACGCACGGGCAGGGTCTCGATGCCGCCGGGCCGGCCGTTCTCGTCGGCGAAGCGCTGCAGCACGAGCTGACCGGCGGCGTCATGGACCGAGACCCGGATATAATTGAGGCGTAGCTTGCGGCCGCCGGTGTTCTCGACGAAGAAGTCGAAGTTGAGGAGCTGCTGTCCCTCACGCCGTTCGATATACGGCCGCTCGGGGACGGCACGCACCTGGATGGAAGATGGGGGGGCCTGATTCGGCTCGGCCCATGAGGGCCGGGACCAGCACACACTGAAGAGAAGGACCGCGCCGAGCCACACGCCGCGGCTCGAGCTCCAAGAGTAGTTCATGATCGCTCGTTCTCCTGTTGGATCGGGGAAGCGAGGACGTGTGACGGGGCGCTGATTTCTAAGGTCCACCGAACAACTTGCGATCGAGCGACAGCCGTCCGGCGCCGGAGAGGAACAGCGACAGACAGGCGGCCAGGGTGAGCAGGGGAAACTCCAGCCCGCCGCTGAAGCCGCTGTGAAGCTTCACCTTCCACACCGCCACCACCATCACACCGCCGCACGCCAGCGCCGCCAGGCGAGTGAGGAACCCGAGGCCCAGGAGTAGCCCCCCCACGAGCTCGCTCCAGGCCGCGAAGTAGGCCGTCCACCGCGGCATGTGCATCTCCTCGGTGACCTTCTTCGTGAAGTCGCCCATCCCTCCGATCACCTTGTGGTAGCCGTAGTAGACGAAGATCGTCGCCAACATGAGCCGCAGGAAGAGCGGCGCCCAGGGACGCAAGCTATCGAGGAACCGGCGCATATCCAAACCCTAGCGCCAGCCGGGCCCGTCGCGGTATGAAAAAACTCTTTCCTGGTCTCCGGGTGGGGAGGCGGGAGGATCAGGGAGGCGATCAGGCGAGGGTGAAGGGAGCCATCTCGATGCGCAGGTCCGAGTGCACCGAGAGGAGGTGATTTTCGGGCACCGGCTGCCACGGCGACGGCAATTCGGCCGGCGGATCGGTGAGCAGCACGAGGCCGCGCAGGTGATCGTGGTGAATCTGCCGCGACCCGCGCCCGAGCTCGGAGACCTCGCGGCACACCGGGCAATCGCGGATGCCGTTGACGCGATAGTGGGCCATCGGCCGGCCGCGCTTGAGAGCCAGCAGGATGCGTCCGTTGGTCACGATGAGGTCGAGGTCGGAGGCCGCGCCGGGGGCGAGCTGCTCGAGGGTCGTCACCGCCTGGCTGAGCGCCTTCCCCGCCGCCTGGGGCGTGAGCGCCGGGTCATCGAGGCGATGCCCCTCGTGCAGGCAGGCGAGGAACAGGTGGAACAGGTGCTCCGAGTCGGTCTCGCCACGGATGTTGCGCCGCAGGAAGTCGGGGATCCGAGCCCGCAGCTCGGACTCGAGGGCCGCGAACCCGGGGATGGTGCCGTGGTGCGCGAACAGCCACGAGCGGAAGCGGAAGGGGTGGGTGTTCTCGTTCTTGACCCCACCGACCGTGGCCTCGCGGACGTGGCCGATCAGCACATCCGTACGCAACTCGGACGCGAGAGCGTAGAAGTCGACATCGGTGATCGGTTGCTTGGGCCGGCGCTGCAAGAGGACCTCGCCCCCCTGATAGAACCCGATCCCCCAGCCATCAGCCTGGCGCAAATCCGTCACCAGATGGTTCCGCCCCGCATGGAGCAGGCAACGAACCCGATCCGGATCACTCGCTATGAATGCAAATAGTCGACTCAATGGACACCTCCCACATCGCTAAGCGCTTGCTAGGCGCGGCTCACTCCCCATCCTGGGCTGCTCACTCACGGGGATGACCAGGACTCATCGTGAGATGGTTCTTCAAGGAGCTTGCCAAAGAAATCTTCGTCGGGAGCGGCAGAGAGTTACGGCTATCCATTAAGATAACTGCTGGTAGGCCGGTGCGCAAACCACCCCCGCCCGGCCTCCGTGCCAAGGCCCAGCATCAAGGAGCGCTCGGGGGGGCGCCATCCTTGACAGCCTGACAGGCGTAGGGCCAGCATGGCACCATGCGTTACGTCTTTACTTTCGCGCTCCTGGCCCTGATCGCGGCCCCTGCACGGGGGCTCGCGCAGCCCCGGCCCATCCACGTCTATCTCAATGACCTCCGGCTCGAAGGCGGGGAGCTGCGAGGACAGACCCTCACCGGTGTGGATGTGCGTTTTGACGACAATGGCGACATCCGCATCCTCGCGCGGGGTTATCGGATCACCGCCGATTCCCCAGGCGCCGTCCCCACGAGCGTCCCACCCTCCGCACAGCCTCACGCCCAGGCCGCTCCCCCGCTCGCAGCACAGACGACGTCGTCTCCCCCTGCTGCGGTGGCCCCGGTGCCGCCGCAGGCCCCGCCACCCCCGGCGGCAGCGGCCCCATCGACCCCGACCCCTGCGTCTGTCGCCCCCATCCAGGGCAAGCGCTACTACATCGCGCCCACGCCCCAAACCCGGCCCGGCGCCGCACAGTATGACGTCGAGGTGTTCGTCAATGGCATGGCCGTCCGCAAGTTTCGCTCCAAGGATCCCGAGCCGTTCCTGGAGATCACTCGCTGGATGCGGCCCGGTGCGCTCAACACCATCCGGCTGGTCGCGCACAAGGAGCCGGGTCCGCGCCTCTCCACCTCATCGGCCGACGTCTTCGAACTCATCCTGGGCACGGGCGAGCTGCAGGGTGGACAGCTCCTCCTCGAGCCTTTGCAGCGGTACCGCCGGACCGCGGCCGAGGTGAACGACTTCAACACCGAGATGACCATCGATCTCACGCCCTGAGCTTGGGCCACCCTTCCGAGCCCGCAGCGTGAACCAAAACCGTTGGTGTTCCAGGCGCTTGCTGGCCCCCGCCGATGCACGCACATCGCCGCACTTTCCGGTTGACAGAGGCCCTCCATGTTGTTACGGTCCGAGCGCTAAACTGCCGCAATCATTCATACAAGTGGCTCGATGGCGCACGGTCGGATGGATAGCTCTCCTGTGGAGCCTCGGGGCATGCGCCCCGACGCTGCGGGGCGATCCCGAGGCGTCCGAAAAGAGGTTCCTGCTGGGGGCGGATTACTTCGCGAAGGGGGCGGTGCGACCAGCGCTGGAGGAGCTGCTCAAGGCAGTGGAGCTGAACCCAAGAAACGCCGAGGCACGAAATCTGCTCGGAATCGTGTTCCTTCGTCAAGCAGCGGACAGCGAGGACCGGATCACCCGAGCGAGCTGCTTGCCGCCGGAGGAAGCGCGTCTGGAGCGGGCGGAGATCGACGCGAAGTTTCGCTCGGCGCGGGAGCAGTTCCGACTGGCCACGAAGCTACGCCCGACGTACTCGGAGGCGTGGAACAACCTGGCGGTGGTGGAGCTTCACTTCCAGCGTTGGGACGAGGCGATCGCATCGACGATGCGGGCGCTATCGAACATCGCGTATCCGGAGGCGTGGGCGGGGCAGGGGAACCTGGGCTGGGCCTACTTTCAGAAGGGGGACCTCCTGCGAGCAGCCAAGGAGCTGCGGACGGCGGTCTACACGAATCCGCGCTTTTGCGTGGGGCGCTATCGACTGGCGAAAGTCTATTACCAGCAGCGGAACATCGAGGGAGCAATGATGGAACTGGAGAAGGTGACAGCGGATGCCGCCTGTCCGATCCAGGAAGCCTTCCATCTGATGGCCCTGGTGGGGCTTCGCCGGGGGGACGAGCCGGGGAGGACGAAGGCGGCCCAAGCCCTGCACCGCTGCATCGAGCTGGCGCCCCAGAGCTGCCTGGCGAAGGAATGCCGTCTCGCCAACTAGAAGATCATCCCCAGGATGGTGAGGAGCACTTCGGTGCCTACCTGGCGCACGCGCGCCAGCGTCAGGGACAGACCATCTCCGACGTCTCGGTCAAGACCAAGATCCCCGAGCATCAGTTGCATCGCCTGGAGGCGGCGGAGATGGACGCCTTGCCGGCGGAGGTGTTTGTGCGCGGCTTCGTGCGCGCGCACGCCCGCGCGGTCGGCGCCTGTCCCGAGGAAGCGATGCGGCGGTTCACCGCGTTCCTGGCGAAGCGTCAGCAGGCGCCGCGGCGAGGCGAGGGTCGGTACGAGCCGAGCACCGAGGCCAGCGAGGAGGGGCGCGGCCGGCGACGCTTTGGCGTGGCGCTGGTGCTCCTCATCCTGATGGTGGCGACGCTGGCGGCGTCGCTGCTCCTGCGTCGGCCCACGCCCTCCACGGTCGGTGGGATCTCGCTCGCGCCGACGAGCGAGCGGCCTGCCGATCGCGGCGACGAGTCGACGTAGCCTCCGCCGCGCGCCTCCGGAGGTCGCTGATCCATCGGAGGTCGCTGATCCATCGTAGGGCGTGTCCTTGATACAGTTGGGGACACAGCGGGGGGAGGATGAATCCTGGAGATCGGCTCGGTCCGTACCGCCTCGTGCGGCGGCTCGGGCGAGGGGGGATGGGGGAGGTCTTCGAGGCGCTCCACGAGCGGATCGGGCAGCGGGTGGCCGTCATCAAGGTGGTGCAGGACGTGATACGGCCCTACGCGCGCTCCATCCCGCAGGCCCGCGCGCCCCCCGGTGCGTCCCCGCGCTATCAACGCCGGGCGGACGGCGTCTCGGCGAGCAGCTCCTCGATGATCGCCTCGAACTGCCGGCGCAGCTGGCGGTGCTCCTCGCCCGTGGCGGGTCCGGCGAAGCCGGTGTGGATGGCGCGCAGACGACCGTCGGCGTGGAGGAAGATCGTGGTCGGGTAGGCGCGCACGCGATCGAGCAGGGGGAAGGTCTTCGACGCCTGCTCCTTGTCGGACAGACCGGCGACGAGCACGGGGTACTCGACGTGGTGGTGCGCGGCGAAGCGTCGCACCTGCTCCGTGTCGCGCTGGAGCTCGCCGGTGGCCTCGAACGCCAGGCCCAGGATGGACAGCCCGCGACCGCGATAGCGGCGATCGAGCTCGACGAGGTACGCCGCCTCGTCGTTGCAGTTCGGGCACCACGAGCCAAACACCTGGAGGATGCGCGCCTTGCCGCCAAAGGCCGGATCGGCGAGCGAGCGCATCTGCCCCTTGAGGTCGGGGAACTTCACGTCGGCGAGCGCGACGCCGTCGTTCCAGCGGTTCTGGGCAAAGGTGTCGGCCAGCGCGGCGCGCGGATCCGGCTGCGCCACCCAGGTCTCGTGCCAGCGATCGCTCGACCAGAAGTCCCCCCGCAAGGTCGGCGCGGCGGCGGCCCCCGCGGCGCCACGCGCGGGCTCGAGGCGCGCGTCGAACAGGAAGGCGTGCGCCCCGTCGAAGCACGACAGGCGCAGCCGCCCCCCATCGAGGTTGCCGGCCAGGTAGCGATAATCGCCGGTCGCAGTGAGGAACGTCCCGGTCACGCGGTCCGGCGCCTGCGTCGCCAGGATCGCGACCGCGGGATCCTTGTCCGAAGAGAACGTCACCGCCCAGCGCTCCGCCAACGTAGCGGCAGGCACCCCGGCCGCGGCGGGGTCCGCCTGGAAACGCCGCGCCTCGCCCCCAGCCGACCGGCGGGCATGAAACGGCATCTCGACCCACGTCTTGGCGTCGCGTCGTTTGCGCCACGTGCCGTCGAGGCTCTGGCCATCCGCGCCGAGCGTCGCGCGCACGGTCGAGTCATAGGGCGCCATGTCGAAGAGCAGCTGGCCCTTCTCCTTCTCGAGGGTCACGCGGGCCACCGCGAGACGCTCCGGCGGATTCAGGATGAAGGCGCGCCAGCCGCCCTTGTCCTCTTGCAGCTCGACGCCAAAGGGCAGCTCGCCGCCGGGGCTCTCGAGCCAGGCGCGCCAGAGCCCCGGAGACAGCGGCGTGCGCCCCCGGGCCGCGCTCTCCGATGCCCCGGCGAGGAGCGCGCAGAGGGAACCGATGAGGAAGAAGACAGGGGAACGGGACGGGCGTCGATCGAGCTTCATGACAGCCCGGCACTGTACCGCGCCCCGCCCCGGCCTGGAACGTGAGTCGAGAGCTCATGAGACGCGCCAATCCAGGTCTACGCCCCGGAAGCGCATGCTATGTAGCGGCCCATGACAGACGCCATCCGCTATCAGGTCGACGGTGCCGTGGCCACGCTCACCTTGAACCGTCCGGAGGTGCGGAACGCCCTCGGTCCGGCCGAGTGGCACGCGATCGACGAGGGCGTCGCGCGCGCCGGGGCCGAGGCCGCCGTGCGCGTGCTCGTCGTCACCGGCGCAGGCGGCGTGTTCTCCGCCGGCGGAGACGTCAAGTCCATGCCCGAGCGGCTCGCGCTGCCGCCCGCCGAGCGGCGCGCCCAGCTCCTCGACATCACCCAGGTGATCCGGCGCATGCGCGAGCTCCCCAAACCCATCCTCGCCGCCATCGACGGCAGCTGCGTGGGCGCGGGGCTGTCCCTCGCGCTCGCCTGCGACCTGCGCCTCGCCACCCGCCGCGCCCGCTTCGGGGCCGTGTTCCATCGCGTGGGCCTGACCGGCGACTTCGGCATCCTCCACCTCCTGCCCCGCGTCATCGGCCCGGCGCGCGCCCTCGAGCTCCTCCTCCTCGGCGATCTCATCGAGGCCGAGCGCGCCGATGCGCTCGGCCTCGTGCACCGCGTGGTCGCGGACGACGCGCTCGCCGGCGAGACCCAGACCCTCGCCGAGCGGCTGGCGGCCGGCCCCCCCATCGCCATGGGCTTCACCAAGACCGGCTTCTACCGCGCGCTCGACCAGGACCTCGGACAGACGCTCGAATGGGAGGCGGCGGCCCAGGCCATGGTCTCGAAGACCGAGGACGCGCGCGAAGGCCTCCAGGCCATCGCCGAGAAGCGCCCGCCCCGCTTCACCGGCAAGTGAGCCGCCGCGACGCGGCTACAGCGACGACAGGATGCCGCGCACCTCTTCGATCTCGTGCAGGTAGGGCGGCTGGAGCTCGAGGAAGCGGCGATACTCCTTGCGGGCGCGCTCGCGGTCGCGGTCGCGCAGCAGATCCCCGAGCAGCTTGTGCGGCTCGGGCATCATCTCGGACAGCTCGGCCGCACGCTCGGCCGCCTCGAGGGCCGCGACCTTGTGCCCCTCCTCGGCCAACGAGCTCGCGAAGCCGAGCTGGGCCGTGGCCTCGACATACGCGCGATACTCATCGCTCTCGAGCACCGGATCGGCCGGCAGATCCGGCGGTGACGGGCGCTCCTCGCCGAGCAGCTCCTTGCGCAGGTCATAGCCGACGTAGCGGCCGAGACAGTGCGGCCCCTGCGACACCCAGATCTGCAGCGCCGTCGCGTCCACCACCACCGAGTGCGTGGCGATGATGGCATCGAGCGCGTTGCGATTGCCGAGGCCGAGCGGCACCCCGCCCACGCCCTTCTTGTCGCGCAGGATCTCGAGCGCGCGGCGCGGGTCGATGGCGCCGTGGTTCTGCTCCACCAGCTCGGCGAGCCGGCGGTAGCGCGCCCCCGAGGTCGTGTAGCGGCGCAGCCGGTCGTTCTCGACGTCCTTGGCAAAGGCGGGCGTGAGCGCGTGGTTCGTGAGGAGCGTGGTGTCGCGCGAGCGGCGTATCTCGGTGCGGGTCGGCGAGCGTTCGATCACCGCCGACTCTCCCGTCTTGCCATCGCCCACGAGGTAGAAGTCCGGCACCATCACCTGCTGCCGCTTGACGATCGCCACCACCTCGTCGATGGAATGCGCGTTCTCGAGCACCTCGCGCACGAGCAGCTCGACCGGGATGCCATCCTCCCCCTTGTCGTCCGTGCGCGCCGCATTGATAGACATGTAGATGCCCGCGGCGTTGAGCCCCGTCACCACCCCGGTCATGCCCGGCCAGGCCACCGAGGCAAAGGCGATCTTGCCCTGGGGCTTGAAGAACAGCACCGCCTTGTTGCGATCGAACGGCTCGGGCCCCTCGAAGTCGAAGTTACGGCCGATGATGAGGTGGCCATTGGTGGTCGCCGGCCCCGCGGCCGCGAACGCGGAGCAGCCGAGGAGAGGCGAATGTTCGAGCCCCTGCGTGATGTCGTGCAGCGCGTGATAGAAGACGAAGCGGTGATAGGTGGGGAGGAAGTCGGCGTGCCGGTCGAGCGCAGCACGTGCCTCGCCGGCGATCTCGCGCTGCCGGTCGAGCGGGATGTACTGCGGCAGGTGGCGATAACGATAGCGCACGCCGATACGCAGGAGCGCCAACGCCCACGACGAGGGCACATAGCGGCGCATCTCGTCGAACATGTAGTCCTCGGCCTCGATCATAAGCCGATTGCCGAGGCGCGCGTGCGCGTAGCCCATGGCATACGGATCCCCCTCGAGGTGCAGCTCCCACATCCCCCGCTCGCGCGTCATCCAGCTCGCGCCCACATGCGCCCGCGGCCCCTGCACGGTCACGGGCAGCTCCCCGCCCGGCTCGGCCGGCGGTGGACGGATCGCCGTCACCCGCAGCACCACGGCGTTGGCCAGGATCAGCAGGATCACCGCCACGAACGCGAGGATGCCCACGCCGCGGAGCCAGCGGCGCCCTAAGGAGCGATTCTTTCCCAGGATGATCGGGGCCATGAACCAGATTCTCGTGCAGCGCTCCGACGGAGCGACCCGCGGCCTACTATTAACACGGCCGAAAGCGGCGTGCCAAGCGCCGCCCGGCCCGGCCGCAGACAGAGAACGCAGCGGATTTTCAACGTTTCGTACCCGCCTCCGGATTGAAGGAGGCGGGCCCATTTGTTACCGTTCCTCTGTTGCCTCTGTGGGTCTTCGGGGTCTTCGGAGCGCCGCTTGACACCTGCACCGCTCGCCGCCACGCCGCCCCTCTACACCCTGGCCCTGGCCCTGGCGCCCGTGGCAGTGACGGTGGGGCTGACGGCGTTCTCGGCGGTGCTCCTCGGCATCGCCACCTGGCTCGCGTGGCGGCGACGCCGGCCGGCCCCGCGCCCGCTCCTCCAGGCGCAGCGGGCGGCGCAAGGCATGATCTGTCTTTCGTGCCTCCGCCAATACGACCCCGGCACCGTCTACTGCTCGGTCGATGCCCGTCGATTGGTGCCTCGGAACGAGGCCCCGGAGCGGCGCTCCCCCGGCGCCCATTGCCCCCGCTGCCACCGCGCTTTCGATCCCGGCACCCGCTACTGTCCCATCGACGCCGAGGATCTCATCCCGCAGGCCCTCTGGGAGACGACCCATCCCCCGAACGATCACGACCATGATCACGGCGACGACACCGGGGAAGCCGAAGACGGCAGCGGCAAGATCTGCCCCGTGTGCGCCGCCAAATACGGCCTGGGCGCGAGCTTCTGCGGGAGGGACGGCTCCGAGCTCGTGACCGTCAACTGACCCAGGCCAAGCCCCCAGCGCAGCTCAGCCCTTCGTGAGCACCAGCGCCGCATCCGCGCCGCCCTGCGACAGCGACGGGACCAGCACCGCGCCGACCCGCGCCGCGCGAGGCTCGCGCACGAGGTCGGGCACCGGCGCCTCCGGATCCGGCTCCCCGGCGCCGACCGTGCCGGGCAGCGCCTGCCGCTCGAGCGCATAGAGCGCCGCCGCCACGCGCAGCGCGCCCGACGCCATGAACTCCCCCGTCTGCCCGAGGATCGATCCATGCGGACGCGCCCGCCCGAGCGCCGCCCCGACCGCGCGCGCCTCGAGCGCATCGACCCTGAGCCCGGCGCCGCCGCCCGCCACATAATCGACGTCATCGGGCCCGAGCCCTGCCTCCGCCAGCGCATCCGTGAGGACCCGCGCCGCCTCCTCCCACGCGCGTCCCCACCCCAGGCGCGGACGCTCCTCACCGCCCATCGCCCTCCCTGCAACATACGCCAGGAGGGTCGCCCCCCGGGCCCGAGCATCGGCCTCCCGTTCGAGCACGAACACCGCCGCCCCCTCGCCGAGCACCGTGCCGTCGCGCCCGCGCGCATAAGGCCGCAGCCCCGTCGGCGACAAGCCGCCCAGGCGACGATACCCATGCAGCATCACGTCGCTCGCGTCCTCCACGCCGCCCGCGAGGATCACGTCGGCCCGCCCGAGCGCGAGCAGGTCGGCCGCCATGATCAAGGCCGCGATCGGCGACAGCTCGCGATGATTGACCGTGCTGTTGGCCCCGCGCCAGCCGAGCTCGAGCGCCGCCTGCCCGGCCGCCGCGTTGGCCACCGAGGAGGGAAAGAGGAGCGGCGAGGCCGCCTCCACGCCCCCCTCGATGTGCCCCTTCATGTACTCGTAGGTCTCGCGCAGCGTGCCGAGCCCGGTGCCGAGCACGATGCCGCTCCGCTCGGGCGCCGCCGCGGGCATCGACTGCCCGAGCGCCTGCCGGGCCGCCACCAGCACCATCTGGGAGACCCGCGCCAGGCGACGCAGCGCCTTGGGATCGAGGACGGCGCGGGCGCCGAAGTCCCCCACGCGGGCGATCGGCCGACCGTCCGGCAGCGGTCCGATGCCACTTCGACCCGTCGCGAGCGCGTCATAAAACGCGTCACGCGTGACACCGGCGGCCGAGACCACTCCCAGTCCGGTGACGACGATGCGCTGGCCCGCCATCGCGCGAATCATACGGGCCCGAGACCTCTCCGCAAGCGATTTCGCGGACGCCGGATCCAGACAGGATTTTGCCAGCGCGTTCGTTCTGCCCGAGAATACGCCGCCATGCCGTCCCTCCCCCACGAGCTGCCCCTCGAGCTCCTCCGCCAGTGCCCCGAGCTCATCGCCCATCTCCTCGGGGAGGTGCTGGGCCTCCCGCTTCCCGCCTACGAGGAGGTGCGGATCGAGGAATCGGACTTCACGCAGGTCACGCCGACCGAATTCCGCGCCGACCTGGTGGTCACCCTCCTCCAGGACGAGGTCCCGATGATGGGCACCGTGGTCGAGGTGCAGCGCCGGATGGATCCGCGTAAACCCTACACGTGGCTCGTCTACGTCGCGACCGAGCGGGCGCGGATCGAGAAGCCGGTCGCGCTGCTTGTCATCACCGATGACGCGGAGGTGGCGAACTGGGCGCGAAAGCCGATCGAGTTCGGCCCCCGCTCGGTCCTTTCCGCGATCGTGCTGGGACCGGGTGAGGTGCCGTGGATCCGGACCGAGGAAGAAGCGAGCCGCCGCCCCGAGCTGGCGGTCCTGTCTGCCCTGGCGCATGGCAACGAACCGGGCGGGCGCGAGGTGGCGCTGGCCGTCCTCAAGGCCCTCGGGGCACTCGACGCAGAACGCGGCGGCATCTATTATGATCTGGTCCTCGGCTCGTTCGACGAGGAGATACGAAGGGCGCTGGAGCAGGAGCTACAGATGCAGCCGCGCAAGTACGAATACAAGACCGAGTTTGCCCGATCCTACTACGCCAAGGGGGAGGCCAAGGGACACGCCGAGGGGGAGGCCAAGGGACGCGCCGAGGGCAAGGCCGAAGGGGAAGCCAAGGCACTACTCGCCGTATTGGCGGCGCGGGGGCTGGAGGTCGATGCCGCGACGCGCGAGCGCATCCTCACGTGTACCGATGCGGAGAAACTCGAGCGCTGGATCGTGCGCGCCGTGACCGCCTCCTCGGCCCAAGAGGTGCTCTCAGACCTCTGATTCCGTCCTACTCGATCTCAAATCGCCACGCTCCCGCCCGTCCCACCCGCTCACTGAGACCAAGCGCCCGCCCACCCGCTTCAGGAGATGGCGTACGAGCCAAGGGTGGGCGTTTGGAGCCGCCGATGAGCATCCCGTGCCCGTGCGGGACGGCACTTCAGCCGCACGACTTGCCGCCGCGAACGTGCACGCCGGCGCCTCAGGCGTGTGAGTTGGCGCTTCCCACTTCCCGGGAGGCGCTTGCAAACCCCCGGGAGGCCCTTTCAAACTCCCGGGAGGTGCTCTCAAACTCCCGGGAGGTGCTCTCAAATTCCCGGGAGGCGCTTTCAAACCCCCGAGAGGTCCCCTCAAATTCCCGGGAGGTTCCCTCAAACTCCCGGACATGCCTATCAAATCCCCGGGTCCATCCATCAAGATCCCGGGAGGTCTCTCCAAAGTCCCGGGAGGTCTTTTCAAAGTCCCGGGAGGTCCTTTCAAACCCCCGGGAGGCACACGCCAAGCGCCAAGACCCCTCTCCGGGCCGCGGAGTCGTGCCATCGGTCTGTGAAGGAGGTGTGTTCCGCGGTCGGAGACCGCAGCGGCGGGTCTATAGCGACATCCGTTGCCCGGGTACGAGACCCAGATCGCGTGCGGCGTGCTCGGCCACGCGCTCGGCGAGCGCGGTGATGGTGTGCAGCGGGTTGACCCCGAGCGACATGGGCATGATGGCGCCGTCCGCCACGTAGAGCCCGCGATGCACGCGCCGCGGGTTCGCGGCGTCGCCGGCGTACACCCGGCCCGCGTGGTCCACCACGCCGGTCGTGGCATCCTCACCCATCGGACAGCCGCCGAGGGGATGCACGGTGATGAGCTGGCGATCGAGGAGCCGCGAGTACAGCGGGTCCCGCACGTGGGTGCCGCCCAGGCTCTGCGTGATCTCGCGCACCACCTGGTCGGCCCGCTGGAACA
The DNA here is from genome assembly GCA_036263495.1 of Polyangia bacterium. Lineage (GTDB taxonomy): Bacteria > Myxococcota_A > Polyangia > Palsa-1104 > SHYY01 > DATAGU01. Next base: position 31,647 of record DATAGU010000354.1, read on the forward strand.
CGGGCTGATCCCGCAGGGTCGGCCACATCACCTGCGCCCGCCCGAGGCTCGACAGCACGATGCGGCCGTCTGCGGCGTCGTGACCGATGGTGAGGTAGAGGAGCGTGCGGTCGAGCGCCTCGTCCCCGTGGCGGTGGAAGAAGTCGTGCAGCTCCTCGCCGCGCTGGCGCAGCCACTTCTCGACGCCGCGCCCGAGCGGCCCGCCGCTCTCGAGGCTCCCGAGCTTGGCGAAGACCGGGAGCAGCACGTCGAGCGCCTTGACGAGCGAGCTCGGGAACGCGCCCTCTTCGACCAGGAGCCCGAGCCGCAGGGGCTGGTCCGGGATGCGCAAGTCCACCGCGCTCGTGATGGTGGGGCCGACGCGCGGCAGGGGCCTCCCCCGCGCCGCCTCCCCGAGCCCGACGGAACCGACCGGCTCGCGCGTGCGATAGGCGAAGCTGACGGCGTCGCCGTTGCTGCTGAGGCCGTACCCGAGCCGCGGCGACAGGCGCAGCCCGCCCGCGCGCTCGCGGCTGCGCAGGAGGATCTCGGTCGAGCCGAGCACCCCGCCGCCCAGCACCACGTTGTCCGCCACCAGGCTCCGCTCGACCTCCTCGTCCGCGTCCTGAAAGACGTAGTGGACGGCGTAGGGGCCCTCAGGCCCGAGCGGCAGGACCGTGCGCACCTCGCACTCGGTGAAGATGTGGGCGCCCATCGAGCGGGCGAGCGGCAGATAGTTGTAGGGCAGGGAGTTCTTCGCGTGGAAGTTGCAACCGGTCACGCAGTCGCCGCAGCGCAGGCACGGCTCCTGGTACATGCCGAAGTCGTTGGGCCCGGTGGCGCCGAAGTGGACCGCCAGATCGAGGCGCTTCCACGGGCCGTGCACGGCCTGGGCGCCCTGCTGCAGGGCGCGCAGCTTGGCCGGGCCGGGTTCGTCGGGCAGGGGCGCGGCGCGCAGCATCCTGCGGGCCCGCTCGAAGTAGGCCTGCAGCTCGTTCCGCTCGTACTCCTCGCGGATGGGCGCCGGCCACGCGGGCTGGGCAAAGACGCTCATGTCCGGCGGCAGGACGACGTTGGCGTTGATGAGCGAGGTGCCGCCGAGGCCGCAGCCCACCACCACGGCGAGGTCGCGGCCGACGCGGTAGTCGTAGAGGCCGTTCCGCCGCCCGCCGCGCACGCGGCCGAGGTCGAACTGGGTCTCGGCCGTGACGCCGGCCACGTCGCGCGGGAACTGGCCGCTCAGCATCTCGCGGCCCCGCTCGAGGACGCACACCGCGGCCCCGGCCTCGGCCAGGCGCGCGGCGCACACCGCGGCCCCATAACCCGAGCCCACCACCACGACCTGATAGCGCGGACGCATCTCGCTCCGGGAGGTGGCCAGCGGGCGAGGCGTCATCGACTGGGGCAGAGAGCTGTTCGGCACGAATAAAGCGTACGCTCGGGGCGATACAGCGTCAAAGCAGACGCCGGTCTTCCGATGGCCATTACACTCGGGCGTGGGGCCTGGGGTAGTATCGCTCGGGCTCCAACCCCAACCATCCCAACCCTTGTAAGGAGGCCTGGATGAAAGTCCTGGTAGTGTTCTATTCGATGTACGGCCACATCTACAAAATGGCCGAGGCCGTGGCCGAGGGCGTGCGCCAGGTGCCCGGGGCCGAGGCGATGCTGCGCCGCGTGCCCGAGACCCTGCCCGACGACGTGCTCGGCAAGATGGGGGCGCTCGAGCCGCAGAAGTCCCTGGCCCACATCCCGGTGGCCAAGGTGGACGAGCTCGCCGAGGCCGACGCCATCGTGTTCGGCACGCCCACGCGCTTTGGCAACATGTGCGGCCAGATGCGCCAGTTCCTCGACGCCACCGGGCAGCTGTGGCTGCACGGCAAGCTGGTCGGCAAGGTGGGCAGCGTGTTCACGAGCTCGGCCACCCAGCATGGCGGTCAGGAGTCGACCATCCTCTCCTTCCACACCACGCTCCTCCATCAGGGCATGGTGATCGTCGGCCTGCCCTATGCCTTCCAGGGCCAGATGCGCACCGACGAGCTCACCGGCGGCTCACCCTACGGCGCGAGCACCATCACCGGCGGCCGGGGCGAGCGTATGCCGAGCCAGAACGAGCTCGACGCCGCGCGCTTCCAGGGCCAGCACGTGGCCGCCATCGCCAAGAAGCTCGCCGCGGGCTGAGCCCGCCTCCCCCTCACACCTCCCCCTCACGCCTCCCTCCCCCCCTCAAACACCTCAAACACCCCCCGGCCGTTCTGGCCTCTCCGGCTCAGTTCGAGTCGGGGGGTTTGAGCACGCCCGCCCGCATGAGCCGCCCGACCTCGTCGCGTAGCCAGCCGAGGTAGCGCGCCAGGGCCGGGTACATCTTCGTGAGCTCCCGGGGCATGGTGAGGTCGTCGCTCACCGCCAGCGCCGCCGCGATGCCGGCCCGCACGGGCTCGACGTCCTGCAGGCCGCCGCCCGGGGTGCTGATCACGGGGGTCTCGGGCAACGTCTCGGAGCGGGCCGCGGCGAGGCCGCGGGCCGCGTGAAACACCAGGTTGCGCGCACGCAACGCCAGGCGGTAGGCGGCATCGTACTGTCCCTGACCGGCCAGCGTTGCGGTCTCTTCAAATAGCTGCTGCGCCTCTTCGAGCTGACGACGGACCCCGGCAAGCATGGTTCTAACCATAGCACTCCTGCTCGCCCGGCTCCTCCGATCGCCCTCCGACCCCCAGCCCGATGTCACCCGGGGACGCGGACCAAGGGAAAGATCTCCACGTCCACGCCCGGGGCGTAATGCGCGAGCGGCGCGGTGTCCGGGTGGGACAGTCCGGCGCTGGCGATGAGGTCCTCGTGGAGCTCGACGACGCTCGCGCGCTGCGCCGGGTAGGGCATGTGATGGACCTGCCCGCGCAGGAGGCCGCCCCGCTCGGCATAGAGGAAGTAGCGCTCGAGGAGGAAGAACTCGAGCGAGCCGGGCGCCGAGGGGCCGAGCGGCTCGCCGGGACGGTAGCGCACGTGCAGCCCAGGCCTCGTGCCGCTCCGCCGCTCGAGCCGGTACTCGGTGCCGCCCTCGCCCAGGGTCATCTCCATGCGCGCAAAGAAGTACGGCAGGGCCCACGCCGCGCGCGCCACCCACACCGCCAGCCGGGAGGCGGCGTCGAGCGAGAAGAAGTAGACGCCGGGGTGCTCGCCATCGAGGTGCACGTAGGTGCGCACGTTGGTCTCGAGGAAGTCGAGCGCCGCGCGCTCGGGCATCCAGGCCTGCCGCACCCCTTCCATGCGAAACGGCACCAGGCCCACGAAGGCCTGCCCCTCGTACTCGTCGATGGCCAGCCGGCGCGGCACGAGCGGCCGCAACGTCGCCGCCGGCACCGTCCAGTGCAGGAACAGGAGCTCACGCCAGCGCTGATAGCCCACCGGCCGGCCCGGGGGCCGTCGCGTTGGAGCCAGGCGGTCCATACGGGCATTGAAGCATGGCCCGCCCCTCGTTTGCATCCCGGGCCGCGTGGACACCGAGGGGCGTTCTATGCCACCGTCGGGTGATGGCCCCCCCGGCCCACGACCCTCAGGCCTCGCCAGGGGCCTCCCCGGACAGCGCGCGGCGTGGCGGACGCCGCTGGCGGCTCGAGCTCACCCCGTGGCGCGCCATCGGCCTCATCGTCGGCGTGACCGTGGCCCTCACCCTCGCCCTCGCGCCCTCGCCGCTCCAGGAGATCCCCGGCATGGGCCGGCGCCCGGCCTGCGCCGCGGCGGTCGCCGCGCTCATGGCCATCTGGTGGTTCACCGAGGCGATCCGTATCGATCTCACGGCCTGCCTGCCGCTCGTCCTCTACCCGCTGCTCGGCGTGTTCGGCCGCGGCTTCGCAGGCGATCTCCTCCGCGCCATCGAGCCCTTCGTGGACGCCTACATCTTCCTCTTCCTCGGCGGCATGGCGATCGGCGCGGCCATGGAAGAGAGCCACCTGCACCGCCGCGTGGCGCTCAACATCATGCGCGCCGTGGGCACCGCCCCGGAGCGCCTGCTCCTCGGCATGCTGGTGGCCACGGCGTTCGTCTCGCTGTGGCTCTCCAACACCGCCACGGCCGTCATGATGATGCCCATCGCCATGGCGCTCGTGTCCGAGCTCGAGGCGGCGCGCGGCGGGGCGCGCCTTCATCACCTCGGCTGCGCCCTGCTCCTCGCCGTGGCCTACGCCTCCAACGTGGGCGGCATCGGCACCAAGATCGGCACCGCCACGAACTCCATCTTCGCCGGCTTCCTCGCCGAGAAGCTGCACTACGACCTCACCTTCACTCATTACCTGGCGATCGGTCTCCCCTTCGTGGTCCTGTTCATCCCCCTGATCTGGGCGATGCTGTGGCGGGTGGCGCGGCGCGATGCGCTCCCGGCTACGGGCGGGCACGCCCAGGACACCGCCGGCACCCCGGGCCAGACCCGGGACGAAGGCCGCGTGGTGCTCGACCGGGCGCTCGCGGAGCTCGGCCCCATGCAGCGCAACGAGCGGATGGTGGCCGCCGTGTTCCTCGTGGCGGCGACGCTGTGGATCGCCGGCGATCCGCTGCGCCAGCTCGTGGGCCCGATCATCGCCCGCGGGGTCGGGCTGGTCTGGCCAGGCTTCCGGTTCCTCTCCAAACACTACGAGGCGACCGTGGCCATGAGCGCGGCGGCCTCCTTGATCGCGCTCCGCGCCGTGTCCTGGCGCGCCCTCGCGCGCATCCCCTGGGGCACGCTCCTCCTCCTCGGGGGGAGCTTCGCCATGGCCGCCGGCATCGAGTCGAGCGGCCTGGCCGCCTACCTCGCCACCTGGCTCGGCGCCCTGGCCGGCCTCCCGCTCGGGCTCGAGCTGCTCCTCACCAGCCTGGCGACCGTCGCGCTGTCGGCCGTGGCCTCGAACACCGCGACCGTGAACCTGATGCTCAACATCCTGCCGCGTTCGATGCCCGTCCTGACCGTGGCCTCGATCGCCGCCTCCTGCGACTTCGCCCTGCCCGCGGGCACGCCGCCCAACGCCATCGTCTTTGGCAGCGGCTACATCCGGCTCCCCACCATGATGCGGATCGGCGTCCTGCTCGACCTCATGGCCGCCCTCCTGCTCGCGGGCTACGGCTACCTCTACCTCACGTCCCTCTTCTCCTGACCTCCCCCCTGCGTTCGGGGTGAATTTTTCCTGTCATCAAGGCGCTAACCCTGGAGTATTCTGCGCCTCTGTGGGTCAGCCCCGCCCGCCTTCCTCTGGGCCGCCTGGCGATCGTCCTGTCGATCCGCTGGTGGGCACAACCCTGGTCGGCAAGTACCGCATCGATGCGCTGCTCGGCTCGGGTGCCATGGGGCGGGTCTACCGCGCCTTTCACCTCGACCTCGAGACCGAGGTCGCGATCAAGCTCCTGCGTCCCGAACGCGCCGCCAACCCCGAGGCAGTCGCGCGCTTCCGCCAGGAGGCGCGCGCCACGAGCCGCCTGCGCCACCCCAACATCATCTCGGTGCTCGACTTCGGGCAGACCGAGTCCGGGGACCTCTACCTGGCGAGCGAGATGCTGGTCGGGCGGACCCTGGCGCGGATCCTGCGCGAGGACTGGCCGCTGCCGGCCTACCGCATCGTGCGCCTGCTCGGCCAGGCCCTGGCCGCCCTCGACGCCGCGCACACCCTGGGCATCATCCACCGCGACTTCAAGCTGGAGAACATCCTGGTCAGCCGCATCCGCGGCGAGGAGCACGTCAAGGTGCTCGACTTCGGGCTGGCCGAGGTGGGCGGGGTGCCGGTGGCCCAGTGGCGGCCGGGCTACGTCTCGGGCACGCCGGATTACATGTCGCCCGAGCAGATCCGGGGCGAGGCCGTCGATGCCCGCACGGACGTGTACGCCGCCGGGGTGGTGCTCTACGAGCTCCTCACCTCGATGCCGCCGTTCGAGGGCGGCATCGTCGACGTCCTGCGCGGCCACCTCCACTATCCGCCCGAGCCGCCGCAGCTGCGCCGCCTCGACCTCCTCATCCCGCCGGCGCTCGAGGTGGTGTGCCTGACCGCGCTCGCCAAGCGACGCGAGGATCGCTACGCCTCGGCCGCGGAGATGAAGCGCGTCCTCGAGTCCGCGGTGGAGGACTCGCGCGTGCGCTGCACCGGCTGCGGCACGCAGATCTCGGTCTCGGCGGGCGATTGCCACGAGTGCGGCGCGGCCATGGCGCACCGCACGAGCAACACCATCTTCGAGCTGCCGCCCCGCTTCGTGGGCCGCGTGGAGGATCTCGATCGCCTGCTCGACAAGAGCGCGGGCGCCATCCGCGTGTTCGGGGACGGCGGCACGGGGCGGACCCGTCTGGTCGAGGAGTGGCGCCAGCTCCTCGAGGAGCACGGCAAGCGGGTGCTCACGCTGTACCCCGACCCGAGCAAGGCGGGTCGGCCCTGGTGGCCGGTGCGCCAGGCGCTGCGGGTGGCGCTCGGGCTGTCCGAGGCGGCGTCGGCCGCGGAGATCCAGGCCGCCTGCGTGGCCCGGCCGAGCGAGGCGGCGGGTCTGCTCGAGGTCTTCGGGCTGGACAGCGGCATCCCCTCGCGGGAGCAGACCCTGCGCCGGCGCGAGGCGCTGACCGCGGCGTCCACGGTGCTGCTCGGCATCGGGGCGGCGATCCTGTGTGAGGACGTCAACGCCTACGACGTCCTGTCGCTGGAACTGGTGCGCCAGCTGCTCGCGCACCCGGGGGGCCGGCGGGTGGTGGTGACCTGCAACCCCGAGCTCGGGCTCGAGGGGGGCGAGGCGCTGTCCATCCAGCCGCTCGGGCTCGGGGCTCTGGCCATCCTCGGCATCCGGCCGGACGAGGCGATCGGGGCGGTCTGGCCCCTCGACGTCGAGCAGATGATGCGCTCGCGGGCCGAGGGCGCCCCCGACAGCTCCCCGAGCGGCCGGCTGTCCATCCTGCCGCTCGGGGTGAGGCGGGTGCTGATGGCGGCGGTGACGGCGGGCACCGAGATCGAGGTGGAGGTGCTCGCTGAGGTCACGGGCGAGAACGTGGGACCTGCCCTCGGCATGCTGGCGGCGCGCGGCTTCCTGCGCTGGCGGCGGGGCATCGAGGGCGGGCGCGTATCCCTCCCCTCGCCGACGCTGCGCGAGCTCATCTACTCGTCGCTCGACGCCTCCGAGCGCAAGAACTTCCACCACGCGCTGCGCCGCGCCTACGAGGCGCGGGGGGCGGACGCCATCCTGCTCGCGCACCACGACTGGATGGCCTCTCCGGAGACCGCGGATCCCGTGCTGCTCGAGCGCGCCGGGGAGCAGGCCGTGCGGGCGCTCGACCACGGCATGGCCGTGATGTGGTATCGCCGCGCGCGCCAGCGCCTGCCCCGCACCGATGCGGCGGCGGCGGCGCGCGTGTCGATCGCGCTCGGCCGCGCGCTCACCCAGATCGGCGACGGCGTGAGCGCCGAAGCGGCGTTCAACGAGGCGCTCGACCTCGCGCCCAACGAGCTCGGCGTCATCATGGCGACGCGCAGCGGCATGGGCAAGCTGGCGCTCGGGCGGGGCGACACGGAGCGGGCGGTGGTGGAGCTGTCACGGGCCCAGACCGCCGCCGTGGCCATCGGCGAAGTCCAAGCCGCGGCGCGCCTGAGCCTGCGCCTGGCCGAGATCTACACCTCGACCGCGCGTCACGGCGAGGCCGCGCGGATCCTGCGACGGTCCCTGGCCATGACCCCTCCCGAGTCGCCGCTCACGCCGCCCTTGCTCCTCGCCGCCGCCCGCAACGCGAGCCGCGGCGGCCTGCGCGACGAGGCGCAGAGCATGGCCGAGGCCGCGCTCGCGACCGAGCGTCTCACGGGCCAGGAGAGCGCCTGGGCCCACTTGTTCATCGCCCTGTCGCAGCATCACCGGAGCGAGCGGGTGGCGTCCCAGCACCGCCGCGCGGCGCTCGAGGCCATGAACGCGCTCGGGGATCGGGAGGGTCTGGCGGAGATGCTGGTCAGCCTGGGGGAGGCCGAGGGGCCAGGCGCCGCGACCGGGGAGACGTGGCTGAAGCAAGCCGAGGCGCTCGCGCAGGAGCTCGGCTGGCAGGAGGGCCTCGCGCGCATCACCGCGGCCCGGCGGTCGCCGAAGTAGCGGAGCGCGAGGTGCCGGGTCGCCGGCCTCGCTCGTCCGTGGGAGCAGCGCTTCTAGAGCTGCACGGCGAACTCGATGAGGCCGGTCGCCATGCTGAGGTAGAGCCTGCGGTCGCGGATCTGATCGAGCATGTTGGCGCCGCGATACTGCGCTTGCAGGGTGATCCGGGCCCAGGGCGAGAGCCAGAAGTCGATCCCCAGGCCGCCTTGCAGGCCGGGGCCGCTCAGGGCGATGCCCCGGTTGTCGGCGAGCAGGTAAACGCCCGCGCCGCCGACGAAGTAGCCTTGGACCGGGCCCCGGCCCGAGAGATAGAGCTTGAGGTCGAAGGCCAGGGCGTTGAGCCGGAGGTCGCCCGCGCCGCGGTGCCAGGTCGCGGGGTCGCGCGCGTGGTAGCTCCTCTGCCAGTTCAATTCGAGCGCGACGTGCTGCGAGATCCGTTCCCCGGCCACCAGGCGAAAGCCATTACCTCCCCGGAGGAAGCTCCCTTCCCCGCGATGGAGCGTGGAGATACTCACGATGCCCACGCCGAGGTAGGAGCCGTAGGGCTCGCGCTGCTGGCAAGGGCAGTTCTCCGGGGGCTCGGCCCGCGCCCATCCGCTCCCGCCTCCGACCAGGGCCAACGCCGAGAAAGCAAGGACTCGCAGTATCTGCCGCCGCATGGATCCTCCCTCCCGATGCGCTCGCCGCACCGGATACCGGGCGGGAGGGATTCATGAGCCATGCCGAGGAGGGAGCAGGGGATGGGCCGGGGGTCACGCAGCCGATGAGGTGGCGACGAGCGACTCGGCGTGGAGCGGGGCGGGCGGTGGAGCGGAGGCGGCGCTCTCGTTCGTGTTCAGGCCGAACCGCCACAGGCGCCGGCCGCCGAGGAGGCCGATGAGGACCACGAGCCCGATCTGGAGGAGGCCGACACGGAACACCATCTGCGGGATACCGATGCGCTCCGAGACGCCGGTGGCGAGCCCCTCGACCAGCATGTCGCCGATGATGACGAAGAAGGCGAAGATGCCGGTGACGCGGCCGCGGATGGCCGCGCTCGACGCGCTGTAGGTCACGAGGGCGGTGAGCGTCGTGCTGGTCATGGTGAGCGCGTGGTCGATGGCGATGGTGGCGGTGAACGGCACGATGGCCGCGGCGGTGCCCCCGGCGGCGTAGCGCCCGGCCACGGCGATGGCGATGCCGTCGAGGAGCATGGTGGCGAGGAAGACCTTGCCGATGCTGCCGATGCGCCGCGCCAGCACCGGCATCACCGTCACCACGACGATGGCCACGACGCTCCACACGATCTGGCCATAGCGGACGGCGTCGTCGCCGCCGTGGAGGACGTGCTTGAGGATCATCTTGCCGTCGTAGGACTCGGTCACCACCTCGACGAGCCAGGAGCCGAGGAGGAGCGTGAGGAGCGGACGCTGCGCCGGCTGGAAGAGGAAGCGCAGACCCTCGCGCAGGCTCGTGTTGAAGTGACGGAACCCGGCGAGGAGGGGGAAGGTGCGCGCGGGGCCGGTGGGCTGCGGCGCGGGCGCGGCCCTGTCGGTGCTGGCGTCAGCGTCGTCACCGGTGTCGGTGCCGCGGCGGGTCCACAGATCGCGGAGGCAGGCGAGGCTCGGCGCGCGGCCGGGGTGGCACCCGAACAGGACGACGGCGACGAAGCCGAGGTTGGTGAGCACGTCGAAGAGGAAGAGGATCCCGTACCTGCCGGAGACCGTCGACAGGATGCGGCCGCCGAGGAGGAGCCCGGCGAGGGCGGCGACGGTGCTGAGCGCGCCGACGAGCGACGTGGAGGTGAGGAGGTGGGTCTTGTAGCGCAGCGGCTCGCCGCGCTCGTCGTAGAGGAGCCGGCCCCGGTCATCGACCTGCAGCTCCTCGCGGTGGAGGAGATCGACGGAGAAGGCGATGCGCGTGGAGCGCAGCCCGGTCTTCATGAAGGCCGACACCATCACGTAGGGCAGGAGGCGCAGCAGGGTCGGCGGGCCGGTGAGGAGCTCGAGCGCGAGCAGCCCGAGGAGCAGGGTCTCGACGAGGCGTGCCCACAGCACGACCTGCCAGCGCCAGCGCGCGAGCCGCGCGAGCGAGGAGCGGCTCGCCCAGTCGGCGAGCGGGCCCGAGACGATGGTGCCGAGGAGGAAGCAGGCGAGCGACGGCAGCATGAGCTTGGCCCGTTCGCGCTGGGTGACGAACAGGTTGGTCATGATGAGCGTCGCCGCCCAGGCCGAGACGGCGACGCCGATGTCGTCGATGAGCGAGGCGCCGAGGTACGAGCGGACCTTGGGTTCCTCCCGGAACATGCGGGTGTAGTGGTGGAGGAGCTGGAGGAGACGCGAGCTCTGTGAGGGTCTGTTGTTCATGACCAGAGGAACGGTCTGGCCGCGGTGATGTGACAGGAAATCGCCCGCGGGGACCATAGACAGAGGAGGAGACAGAGGCCCTCCACGCAGCCCGACCCCTTTGAGGGGCCTCCACCGCTCAGGCTCTTCGGCCTTCGCTCACCGCGGGCCCCACCCGCATCCTTCCGAGCGACACGGAGGAACGGCTGCCTACTGGCGTCGCAGCGGCGGGCGGCGGCGACGGACCTCCAGCCCCTCGGCGCATGCCGCCTGCATCACCGCCTTGCGGTGGGCATAGCGTTGGCCGAGGTCGTACCGGCCGGCCAGCTCGGCTCCCACCCGCTCGATCAACGCTCGTTCGTGTGCCGGCGCCTCCTGCCCTTGGAACTCGCCGTCGGGTAGGCGCAGCACGAGCCGTCCCACCGCGGCCTGATTTGGCGCTCGCGTCGGATCCACGACCATGAGGAGCACCTCTGTGCAGGTGCAATCCGGCGTCGGACAGTAGAAGTCCATCACCTCGAGTTCGCGTCCGTCGATAACGAAGCGCTCGACCGCATCCGGCCCAGTGGGGAACACACTGCACCATGCGACCATCGTTCCGCGCTCCCAGTTGCGCCAGTTGAATGCCGGCGGCGCGGCGGGTCCGCGTCCCTTGGCGGCGAGCCACTGGCGGTCCAGGGCCGCCAGCACCTCCGCGTCGAGCTCACGCTCGAGCCATGCCAGCGCCTGCGGGTCCCGCTCCGTGGCAGGTGCCGTGGGGGAGAGCTGGACCGTGCCCCTCCCGAGGTCGATGTCTGCCAGCAGGACCGGCCCCCCCTTGGGTTCGCCCCGGCTCTCACGGCTCCAGTGGAGCCGCGTCATCTCCTTGCGGAACGAGACACCGAGGAGCCTGTCATCGACGAGGAAGCCTTCGACCTGGACGTGCCGCCGGTCGCATCTCGGATCCTCGCAGCCGTGGACGACGAGGACCAGACCCTCTCGCGTCCCTGCGCGCCGGCCCGGGGCCCAGAACAAGAGCACGCCGGGATGAGCCACATGCGACAGTTGTCGCGCACGCATCGGGTCGGTGGGGACCATGGGACGCACACTATTGCATCCCCCTGCCCTGGCGGAAGGGTTTTGTATGCATCGCAGAACCCGCCAGGAGCCGCGCTCATGACGACATGGCGCTCGTGGGGCGTCGCCGGGATCGCCGAGGGAGGGCTCGTGAGGTGAGGGTCGATGGCGTGAGGGCGAGACGGGGGTAGTAGGGATGTCGCGAAGGAGCGCGGGTGTCTTCCGGAGGTAGGAAGAGGGCTGGGGGTGTACCGTGGGGCCGCCAGCTTCCGCCACCTTGGCGTTAGATGCTGCCACCTTGGGCCTTCGGCCATGCCACCTTGAGCTTGGACGCTGCCACCTTGGGCTTCGGGCGCTGCCACCATGACCTTGGGCGCTGCCACCATGGGCTTCGGGTGCTGCCACCATGACGTTTGGCGCTGCCACCATGACCTTGGGCGCTGCCACCATGAGGTTCGCGTAAACCGCGCCCCATGACGGTACGGCCACCAAGAGATCTCTCCCCCTCTTGGGCTTCTCCCTCCTTCCCTCCATCCCTCCATCCCCACCCTCATCTCCCACACCGAAAAAGCAGCGATCTTTCGCCTACCTGGCGCCCACTTCACTTTTTTCCTGAAAGAGTCGCGAGAGTTTTCCCCTCCCGTTTCCGTATTTCTAGGCATGAGACCACAAACCAAACCGACCAAGTCCACCCGTACCCGTAAACCCCAACCCGCCCCGCGCCGCACCCTGGCCACGGCACCGCCTCTCGCCGCGGGGGCCCAACGCCGCTACACCCTGGACGACCTCGCCCAGGCCCCAGCGCCCAACCCGCAGCTCCGCATCCACCTGTTCCTCAACACCAAGGAAGAAGATCTGGTCGCCATGGGCCAGCGCATCGACAGCATCCACATCCTGCGCGCCGTGCCCGACTTCTACGGCGCCGTCCGCGAGATCATGGCCCGCCTCACCCCCAACCAGCGCCGCCTCGTCGTCGGCTTCTCGGACGGTCTCCTCGGCCTCCTGGCCAGCGAGACCATGACCCTCGCCGGCTACAAGAAGGAGTTCGATCTCCGCGAGCAGGGCGGCGCCACCAGCCGCGCGCAGGCGCGGGAGGCTCGGCGGGAGGCTATGAGCGAGGGCGTGGCCCTGCGCGATCAGGCCTACACCCGGCTGGCCGATGTCCTCGGCGGCGGCGACGAAGTGGCCGCCCTGCGCGCCAACAAGGGCACGGCAGAGACCGCGGCCGACCTCGCCCTCGGCCTCGGTCAGATCGCCGGTCAGATCGAGGGCCTCCATGCCAAGGACCCGGCCTTCTCCGAGACCCTCACCGAACTCGGCCTGGGGCTCGATTATGCCCAGCAGCTCCACGCCACCGCGACGCGGGTGCGCGACACGGAAAAGGCGGCGACCGCCACCACCCCGGATGTGCGGGTGACGCAGCGCACGCTCGACCTCCAGGACGGCATCGTCCTGCGCGTCGTCGACGTCATTTATGGCGCCTTCCGCTCGGCCCAGGATCGCGACGCCTCGATCCTCTTGCCCAACCTCGGCGCCATGCGCTCTTTGATCGCGCGGACGAGACCGGCGGCCCGTCGCGCCGACACGCCCACCACCCCGAGTCCGACGCCCCCGAAGGCCCCGCCCCGGGCGGATGGCGGAGGCACGCCGAAGCCATCTACCGACGGAGGCGTCCCCCCGTCGCCGCCGACCAAGACGGCCTCCCCGACCAGGCGCAAGGCCAGATCACGCGGCTGAGCATCCGCCCCATCCGGCCGTCTCGTCCGCTTCGCTTCACCTTCATTCCTCTGTACACCACGCCGCATCCCCCGGGCATCCCCGCGCACCCCGAAGGCATCTGGTTTTGCCCGGGCAGGTGCTATGATCCCCTCATCATGGAAGTCCGCCAGTCACCTCCCGAGTCACAGGGCGTTCGCGCCTGGCAGCCGGAGGAGTTGCTCTTGCGCGGTCTCCGGCCGGAGGAGGCCGGCCAATCGGTGGATTGGTCGAGCTGGTACCTCACGGACGAGGAGGATATGGGGGAGAGCGTTGAGCAAGGAGAGATCATCCGCACGATGCTCTCCTCCATCGGGCAGCTGGCACGGGAGCGGCGCTGGATGAAGGTCTACTGGGGCGGGGACCAGTTCTTCGCCTGGGTGCCGAATGAGCCGCTGGTGCGCGTGTCGCCAGACATCTACTTGATCGACGATCCGCCATCCGCACCGATGCCGGAGAGCTGGCAGACCTGGGTGCCAGGACATCGGCCGCCACGCCTTGCGATCGAAGTGGTCTCTCGCGATCGGAAGAAAGACTACGAGGTGGGCCCCTTCAAGTACTCGCAGCTCGGCGTGCGAGAGCTGGTCATCTTTGACCCCAACCTGGTGCACGGTCCCAAGCTGCCGCAGCGGATCCCCCTGCAGCTCTATCGGCGCAGCGCCGCTGCCGCGTTCTTGAGGGTCTATGCCGGCCCGGGGCCGGTGCACAGCGCCGAGCTCGATGCGTATCTCGTGATACGGCGGGAGGCTGGCGCTCTACGGTTGCGCCTGGCCCGCGACGCCGCTGGCCAGGATCTTGTGCCGACGGCCGAGGAATACGCCCTCAGCGAGGCTGCAGCACGTCGTAAGGCCGAGGAGCGCGCGGCGGCGCAAGAGGACGCACGTCGTAAGGCCGAGAAGCGCGCGGCGGCGCAAGAGGACGCACGTCATAAGGCCGAGGAGCGTGCGGCGGCGCAAGAGGACGCACGTCGTAAAGCCGAGGAGCGGGTGCGGGAGCTTGAGGAAATGCTCGAGAAGCTTCGCCGCTGAGCGCGGGACCGACGTACGAAGGTGGAGGGGGGGAGGGGACGTGAACCGCCGCGGGCGGCGTCAGGCGAGGGCGACGGGCGACGCCTGCAGCGTGGGGAACCATGAGAAGAACGTCTTCAGGTGCTCCTTGCGCGTCTCGTCCATGTAGTCGAAGTTCGTGCCGCGGTCGATCACCTCCCAGAAGTCCTTGGCGGTGATCGCCAGGAGCTCGCCGCGGATCGACGCGAGCCGACTCGCGGGCTCGCCCTTCATGTCCTCGAAGATGGCGCGCGCGTGCGGCTCGTCGCCGGCTGCGAGGTAGTACGAGGCCAGCTTGGCCTGCGCCTTGCGCACGCCGCGGAGCATCTTCTCCTGCTCGGCGGTCTCGGCGTCGCGGTCGAGGTCGAGGAGGACGCGCAGGAGCGGGTCGTGGCAGGGGGCGCGCCGCGCGTGCGCATGCTCGCACAGGGTGGCGAGGTCGTAGGTCACGGTCTCGACCACGAAGGACAGGCCCTTCAAGTGCGCGATCTGGCTGTAGTAGCGGAAGTACCCGGCGATCTCGACGGCCAGGGTGTCGTGGCCGCGCGCGATCACCTTCTCGCCGAACTGCCGGTACTGGTTGAGCGTGTTGTAGGCGATGCGGATGTTCTCGGCGTTGAGGGTGGCGCGGAGGTAGGTGTTGAAGAACTTGATGACCAGCCGGATCATGGGCCGGTCGTCGGCCACGAGCGCGGCCTCGCCGATGTAGCGCGTGTTGATGGCCACGAGGTAGTTCATGTCCGGCATCTGGCCGATGGCCTCGTTGAAGACGGCCTGGTACTGGCGCAGGACCTTCCACTCGAGCCACACGCGCTGGGAGGCGAGGTCGTCGACCGACTCGGCGGACATGGAGACGAAGTCCGGGTTCTGCCGCAGGCGCGGGCCGACCTCGAACCAGCCGGGCTCGGCCCCGTTCTTGTGCGGGAGGTAGCTCACGGTCAGGGTCTTGAGGGCGTCGACCGCCCCCTGGGCGATGAGCTTGTCCTTCTGCGCCACCGAGTTCATCGACACGTCGCCGAGCTGCTCGACGGAGTAGAGCACCCGGGTCTGGCGCGGGACGATGTTGCCGCGCCCGATCTGATCCCTGCCGAGCGCCGAGGCGAGCGCTTGCTGCTCGATGCGCGCCACCAGCTTCTCCGGGTCGAGGAAGTCGAACACGTAGGCGAAGTACGGGATCATGAGGAGGATGCTGGCGGTGACGAGGAGCAGGCTGGCGGTGATCGAGACGGCGGGGATGAAGCTCCGGGTGACCGACAGGCTCACCCACACGGCGTCGATGCCGGCGACGATGAAGAAGCCGAGGATGAGGAGGTTCGTGCGGTCCTTGAAGAACATCTCGGCGACCCGCGGGGTGTAGCGGGTCGAGGCCAGTTGCACGATGATGCTGACGACGGTGATGACGATGCCGAGGACGGCGGCGATGACCTGGGCGAGGTTGCCGAGGGCGTTCTGCGCGGTGTCCGGGTCGTAGCCGAAGAACATGAGCGGCCCGGGTTTCTCGCCGCCGCTGACAGGCGCCCAGCGGAACCAGTCCACCATGTACAGGGTCACCAGCACGGCGGCCGTGGCCGATCCCAAGAGCAGGATGGGATACAGCCAGATCCGGCGTCGCGTGCTGTTTCGTCCTTCGGACCTCATATCAATAGGCTACTCGGCGGAGGCCGAACAAGTCAAAGTCCGCGCCGTCGCCCATGCCGGGGCGCCGACGGGCCCGGGGCCGGGGCGGGCGGGGCCGGGGGACGCACACCCGCGGCAGGGTCCTACGTCTCACTTGCCCGTGGCCTCGGCCGCCGTGCGGGCCTTGTCGAACACGGCCCGCCGGCCGGCCTGATCCAGCATCTTCCCACCGTAGAACACGGCCGCGATCCTCTGCGTGTTGCGGATGTCGGCGAGCGGGTCGGCATCGAGCAGGATGAGGTCGGCCAGCTTGCCCGGGGCGATGGTGCCGAGCCGGTCGCCCAGGCCGAGGAACTCGGCCGGGTGGCGCGTGGCCGCGATCAGCGCCTCTTCGGGCTTGAGCCCGGCGCGGACGAGTAGTTCGAGCTCGTCGTGGACGCCCCAGCCGGGGAAGAGCAGCGGGTTGGCGCCGAAGTCCGAGCCGGTCATGAGCCGCACGCCGGCGCGCTGCAGGCCGCCCACCACTTCGAGGTACTTGGCCACGAGCCGCTTCTCGGCGGCCAGCCGCTCGGGGCTCCGGTTCTGGAGGTGGGCGTTGTTCTTCGGGTCCCAGTACTCGCGGATGTAGCGCGGCAGGTAGGGCAGGCGCTCTTCGTACTTGGCCTTGTCCTCCTCGAAGTGGGCGTTGTTGTACCAGACCACGACGGTCGGGGTGTGCCAGGTCTTGTTCTTGGCGAAGCGGGCGTAGAGCGCCTGCGCCTTGTCGGGGTTGTAGGTCGAGAGGGTGAGGTCGATGAACGCGCGGCGCCGCTCGATGGGCGAGGCGCCGGCATCGCGCAGGGCCTTCAGCTGGGCCCGCACGGCGTCGCGATCGGAGGCCTCCTCGACGAGCTGGAGGAGGTGCTCCTCGCTCGCCTGCCCGGCGTCCGACGCCTCGGCCGGCGTGACCGCGTCCGGCACGTGCCCGGCGAAGGGCAGCCCGACCTTCTTGGCTTCGTCGGCGATGGCGAAGTAGGCGGCGCGCGGCAGGAGCGAGTAGACCTTGATGAAGTCGGCGCCCTGGCTCTTGAGGTCACGCACGGCGCGGCGCGCCTCCTCCTCGTTCGCGATGCCCACCGAGCCGGGCCACATGGGGTTGGGTCCGTCGAGGAGCGGGCCGCAGGCCACGATCCGCGGGCCCGTGAGCGTCCCGGCGGTGATGCGCTGGCGCCAGGACTGGAGGAGCTTGAGGTCGCCGCCCATGTCGCGGATGCCGGTCACGCCGTGGGCGATGAGCAGGGGCAGGAGGAGCTCCTTCTCTTCGTCGCGCGGCTTGACCGGCCACAGCTCCGGGTCGTCGGGGTGCGCGTGCATGTCCCAGAACCCGGGGACGAGGTATTTGCCGGTCGCGTCCACCACCTGCGCTCCCTTGGGCGGGCGGAGCTTCTTGCTCGGACCGAGCGCGGCGATCTTCTCGCCCGTGAGGACCACGGTCATGTCGGGTCGCGGCGGGGCGCCGGTCATGTCGATGACGGTGACGTGGGTGAGGGCGATGTCGCGAGGCGGGGCGGCGTGAGCGGCGGCGGCGAGCAGCGGGAGCGCCAGGAGCGGGAAGTGAGTTCGCATGGGTCCTCGACGGGGTGCTCGGTCAGATGGAGCCGAGGCCCCATATTACAGGGATGTCCAAGAGGAGAAGCGCCTTGTGCTTGTGATAGGAGATCTCTGGAGGTGAGATGGCGCACCCGCAGGGGTCATCACGAGAGAACGGCGAGGCCGGCGGCGGTCCGAGTCGAGACGCGCGGGACGCGAAGCGCCGCGCCTGGGCCGAGCTCGATGGCCTGGTGGTCAGCACCGAGCTGACCGTGATCAGCATCATCCAGGGGGTGGCGCTCTACTTCCTCACGAGCGCGACCATCGACGTGGTGACGCGGCGCCAGTGGGCGTACCTGCCGCACGTGGTGAGCGGCTTGTTCGTCATCTTCCTCATCTGGTCGCGCTCGCTCGTGCACATCTTCACGGTCATCGGCTGGCCCCTCAGCCTGGGACACAACTACCTCTACATCCTCGGGACGCTCGTCGAGTCGCTCTTGTTCTCGCAGGTCGCGAGCCCGCTCGCCTGGTGGACGCTGTCGGCCCTCTATGCGGCGGTGATGCTGTATCTGGCGGTGTTCGACCTCCGCCTCATCCGGGATCTCGGTCCGGGCGGCAGGCATCGGAGGGAGGGGCAGGACTCCGAGAGCGCCCAGCTCCGGTCGCTGCTCGAGGCCGAGCAGTGCCTCCAGGCGCACTACGTGCTCCCGCTCGTGCTCCTCGCCTCGGTGGCGGTGGCGGCGCTGCACTGGCGCGAGCCGGCGGGGTTGGCCGAGGCTCGTGGCACGCTGTGGCTCGGCCTCCTGCAGATGGTCGGCTTTGGTCTCTACGTCGTCTACACGGTGCGCTGGTGCTGGCGTCTGGCACCGCGCGTCGTCGCCGCCCGCGCCGAGCGTCTGATGTGAGTCGCTCTCAGGCGCGGGGCAGCCGGCGCAGGAGCTCGGAGGCCATCCGGCGCGCCGGGCTCGCAGGTTCGAGCTCGGCGTAGAAGGCGCCGCGATCGAGGAGCTCTCCCAGGAGCGCCAGGCCGAGGGCGAGCCACCACAGGTCGGACACGATCAGGCAGCTGGCCGCGAGCAGCACGAGGCGGACGCCGGAGAGCGCGGGGGGCAGCGCATGGTGCCCGGCGCGCCACCGGCCGACGAAGAGCGCGGCCTTCACCGCGCCAGCGGCGACCTGGAGGACGGGCGAGGAGAGGGCGCAGCCGGTGAGGAACACGGCCGTGAGGAACGCCTCCGCGCTGTGCGGTCGCCGCGGCTCGAGGCGCGGCACGGCCCGGTAGACGCCGTCGATGGCGACGCACAGGCCCAGCCCTGCCGCGAACGCGCCCCAGCCGAGCGAGCGCGGCTCGGGCCAGAGGAGGTGCAACGTGCCGAGGCCGAGGAAGGCGTTGGCGAGGAGGATCTCGCGGCTCAGCCAGGAGGTGCGGACGTTGAGGATGGCGCGCCACGCGCGCAGTGGCTGGCCGAGGTGGAGCGTCGTGACCACCATGGCGAGGCCGCCGAGTGCGAGGAAGCTGGCCAGCGAGGGCCCGCGCGCAGGGAGCCGCAGCCCGGCGCCGAGCCAGGCGGTGAGCGCGGGCATGATGAGGGTGAAGACGAGGAGCGCCCATTCTCCTCCGAGGTGGATCTTGCGCGGCGGCACCGGCTGCTCGGGCCGGTCGTCGCCGGCTGCGAGGGCCTCGGTCGCGAGCATGGGCGGCGGCGTGGCCCGCCCGGGGAGCACGAGCTTGAGCGCTGGTCCGAGTCCGGTCGGGCCCAGACCGAGGAGCGGCAGCTCGGAATCCGGCGCGGCGTCCTCGCGCGTGCCGAGCGCGAGCGCGCCGGTGGGGCAGGCCTGCGTGCAGGCGGGCTCGCCACCGGCCGCGAGTCGGGGGGCGCAGAACGTGCACTTGGTCATCACGCCGCGTGCCTCGTCGAAGCGAGGGGCGTCGTAGGGGCACACCCAGGAGCAATAGCGGCAACCGATGCACTTGCGCGGATCGATGATCACGGCGCCGGTCGCGGCGTCGCGATGGTAGGCGCTCGCCGGGCAGCCGAGCATGCACGCGGCGGTGTCGCAGTGGTTGCAGGCCAGGCTCAGGTGCTTGGTCGGCAGGGCGGGGTGACGCGCGGGGTTGAACGTGGTCACCTTGCGCCACCCCGTGTCGTGTCCGCCTCCGTTCTCGATGCCGCAGGCGATGCGGCAGGCCTCGCAGGCGGTGCAGCGGTCGGTCTCGAAGACAAAGGCAGGCCGCGTCCCGGAGCGCAGGCCAAGTCGTGGTGTGGCGGTGGAACGGCCGCTCGGCTCCATCAGGCGCGCTCCACCTCGACGGCGTTGTCATGGAAGGCGGCGCCGTGGCCCATGTCGGTCTCGCGGCCGCAGGACAGCACGTTCACCGCGCCGCCCTCGGCCAGCCACCAGCCGTTGGTCACGGTGACGCACCCGGGCCGCGTGCCCCAATCGAGCTTCACGGGCAGGACGAGCGCTCCGCGGTCGTTGAAGAGGCGGGCGCGCGCGCCCTCGGCGAGTCCACGCGCTCGGGCGTCCGCGGGGTGCATGGCCACGAAGGGCGCCGGGGCCATCCGGCGCAGGGTCTGGAGGTTGCCGAACTGGCTGTGGATGCGGTTCTTGGTGTTGGGCGTGAGGAGGTGGAGGGGATACTTGCCGCCGCGCGTGGGCCTCTCCTCGGGCTCGCGGTAACGCGGCAGCTCGTCCTGGCCCCAGCGGGTGCGCGCCTCCTCGCTACGCAGCTCGATCTTGCCGGACGGGGTCGGGAAGCGGCGGTCGGAGAAGGCCACCTCCTCGTAGGCGGGCGAGAGCACGGGGCCGCGGCGCAGCTGGTCGAGCGTGATGCCGAAGGGGGCGAGCTTGGCGGAGAGCCACGCCTCGATGGCCTCGTCCGAGGGGCCGGGGAGAGCCGCGGCGAGCGCCGCTTCGTCGAGGCCTAGACGCCGGCCGAGCGCGCGGTAGATCTCGGTCTCGGGCTTCACCTCGGGCGGCGGCTCCATGACCTTCTGCCGGAGCTGCAGGTACGGGTGCCAGTAGGCGCCGATCACGTCGGTCTGCTCGAAGAGGTTCTTGGCCGGGAGGACGACGTCGGCCTCGCGCGCGGTGTCGGTGAGGAACTCCTCGACCACGACGCGGAAGTCGAGGCGGCGGAAGGCCTCGCGGACGAGGTTCGTCTCCGGGTTCTGCGGGATGGGGTTGCCGCGCTCGACCCAGGCGACCCGGAGCGGCGGGCCATTTTGGCCGGGGTCCAGGGTCGCGAGCATGTCGCGCCCGAGGCGCGCGGTGGAGATGGACACGCGGACCACGCCGTCGGGCTCCTCGGGGGGATAGAAGTCGAGCGGGTCCTTGACGTGCGAGAACACGGCGGTCTGGAGGTTGGCGTACATCCAGCCGGCGCCGGGCTTACCGATCTGTCCGGTGATGGCGACGAGGGCGAGCATGGCGCGCATGGCCTGGCCGGAGTTGGTGAAGCGCTGCATGCCGAAGCCGGGGATGAGGGTGCACGGGTGGACGGTGCCGATGAGGCGGGCGAGGCGCTCGAGGGTCTCGACCGGGACCTCGGTGATGGAGGCGACGCGCGCGGGCGGGTACTCGGCGACCATCGCGGCGTAGTCGTCGAAGCCGTGGACGTGGCGGGCGATGAAGTCGCGATCGACGATGCCATCGCGGCATAGGATGTGGCCGAGGCCGAGCGCGAGCGCGCCGTCCGAGCCGGGGCGCAGCTGGACCAGCAGCTCGGCCCGCTCGGCGGTCTCGGTGCGGCGGGGATCGATGACCACGAGTTGGGCGCCCTGGGCGAGGGCGCGGTGCACGTGGAGCATCTGGTGGATGTTGGTCTCGGCGGCGTTCTTGCCCCACATCACGATGAGGCGCGCGTTCTCGAGGTCCCAGGGGGCGTTGTGCGTGTTGTCGCCGAGCGTGAGGCGGGTGGCTTCGAGGCCGGCGGGCCAGCAGAGGTCGCCGTAGGTGGTGGTGCAGCCGCCGAAGAGGCGCCAGAAGGCGAGGCCGACGCCGTTGAGGAGTCCCTTGGTGCCGCTCGCGCTATAGTAGAGGACGCTCTGCGGGCCGTGCTCGGCGCGCGCGCGCGTGAGCGCATGGGTGATGCGGTCGAGCGCGATGTCCCAGGAGATGGGCACCAGGGAACCGTCGGCCTCGCGGCCGAGGGGGCGGGTGATGCGCTCCGGTGAGTGGGCGCGCTCGACGTAGGACAGGCCCTTGATGCAAGGACCTTCGGGCGTGGCGCGGTTCGCGGGGAGGCCGGTGATGCGCGCGATGCGCCCGCTCTCCACGGTCACCTCGAGGGAGCAGGTGGAGTAACAGTTGCGCGGGCACGCGGTGACGAAGGTGGACACCCGGGGATCTTACTCCAGAGGCGTACGGCGTATACGTCGAGTGCTGATGACCTCACCCTCGCTGCAGGGCGAGGAGGTGTTCGCGGCGCTCTCTGTGGACGCCGCGCGTGGGGCCGAGCGGTTCGGGCCTCTGTTGTGAGGCGCGCGCCACCAGGGTCAGGCCCATGGCGGGGGCGGCGCGCTCCACGACCTCGTAGCCGATGACGGCCTCTTGTCCCACGACCGAGTCGCCGAGGAGGAGGTAGGCCCAGGCGCCGGGGCGCAGCACGCGGGCGATCTCGCCGAGGTAGGCGCGCACGTCGCGCTCCCAGCGGCCCAGGGCACGCGCCGGATCGCCCCCGCCGCGGCGCGCCCCGATCTCGCCGCGCTCGAGCGGCGCCGGGTCGAGCCCGAGCCAGCCGAAGCGCCGCCGGTGATGGCGGGTGTAGTCGTAGGTCCCGAGGTAGGGAGGCGAGGTGATGACGCGCTCGATGGAGCCGTCGCGGACGTGGTCGAGGTGGCGGGCGTCGCCGAGGCGCACCTTGGGAGTCGGGGTGCCGAGCGGCACGGCGGCGGCGTACTCGGCCATGTGGCGCAGGAGCTCCTCGGTGCGGTGGGCGAAGTGGCGGGTGGGGGCGCCGCGCGGGATCGCACGCTCTACCAAGGCCTCGTCCGTGTCCGAGCGCTGCCGCGAGACCTTGACGATGATCGACGAGAGGATGAGGAGGAGGGCGCGGCGCAGCGCGGGCTCCGATACGCCGTCGATGGCCTGGCGCAGCGCCACCAGCTCGCGATAGACGTGCGGCGGGTAGTAGCGCGGATCGTCGTAGCGGGTCTCGGCGCGAGGCGGCGAGCTCGAAGTCTTGGCCGAGCGCCGGCGCGAGGCGCGCGTCTCCTCGGTGACGCGCGCCACGACCTGCTCGGCGGCGGCGAGGAGTGTCGCCCGCCACGTGGCGCCCCAGGGCGTGGCCTTGAGCCAGGCCAGCTCCACGGCCAGCGGGTTGAGATCCACGCCCAGGGCCGCCCCGCCCTTGAGCGCGGTCTCGATCAAGGTGGTGCCGCTGCCGGCGAAGGGGTCGAGGACCCGTGCCTTGGGGGGCAGATCCTCGAGCAGCCGGCGCACGAGCACGGGATGGAAGCGCGCGGGGTAGGTGTGAAAGCCGTGCGTCCACTCGCGCGTGCTGTCGTCGTCCACGACATCGAGCGCATGGGCGAGGAGGCGCGCGGTCTCGGGTGCGCCGGACTGCTCGATGGCACCGCCGCGCAGGCCCGCCAGGGCGCTGCGCGGCAGTTCGGACGGCGGGCGCTGGCCGCGACTCCTGTCCGTGCCTGGCCCCTTCGAGCCGGCGGAGCCGACGGAGCCGGCGGGTTTGGCGGCTCTGGCCGGCCTGGCCGAGCGGGCCGGTCGATCTGATGAAGGAGCCGAGGGGGCCGCGGGGGCCGAAGGGGCCTTGCGGGGCTTCCTGTCTTGCCGGGTCATGGGTCTGGGCCTAGTGCGCGAGACGCAGCGGATCGATGCCGCGGTCCAGGGTGAAGGAGGCTCCCACGGCGCCGACGACGCAGTGGCCGCGGTCGAGGCCGGCCGCGGACCGCAGGCGGAACACGGCCTCGATGCCGGTGCAGTGGGCGCCGATGAGGTGCCCGATGCCGAACTCGCGTAGCTTGCCGCCGGTCCAGGCGAGCGCGCGGTCGTCGGCGTCGAGCAGGTGGAAACCGCCGATGGCGGCGTGGAGGGGGGCGGTCCGCACGACGCGACGCGCGAGCTCGAGTGTGTTGATCATGCCGGCGTGGCCACAGCCCGAGACCAGGACGAGGCCGCGGTTCGTGTCCACGACCAGGGATTGATCCTCGGGGAGGTTGTCCTCGACGAGGCCGCGCGGCGACTTGACCTGACCGCGGCCGCTCCAGTTGCGCTCGGGGTGGACGCGCGGCACGGGGCCGGTGAGCCAGACGCCGGGCGCCAGCTCCACCGGGCCCGTGTGTTCGACGAAGACGCCGCCGGTGCCCTCGTACTCGGCGCGCCAGGCCACCATCGGGTTGTTCTCCCCGGGGCCCTTGGGCTGCGGGCGGCTCCAGAACATCCCCGGCGCGACGTGCGCGCGCGACAGGGCCTTGGGGTTCTTGGCCTGGAGCGCGCGGCGCAACGCGAGGAGGCCGCCGGTGTGATCGTCGTGGTGGTGGCTGAGGATGACGTCGGTCACGTCCGACAGGTCGACGCCGAGCTCGCGGGCGTTGGTGAGCACGGTGTCGGGGCGGAAGCCGGTGTCGAACAGGAAGCGGTGGCCGTCGGCCTCGACCAGCGCGGCGAAGCCCCACTCGCCGATGCCTCGGTCGGCGAGCATGGTCGACAGGACGAGGACACGCAGCTGGGTGACGCGGGCATGTGGGGCGGGCGGCTCTTCCGCCTGGAGGGCCGGGCCCGCGAGCAGGAGCGCCAGGCCGAGGGCCGCGGCGAAGCGGGTGGGATGAGAATGATGAGATCGCTGCCAGAGCATGGGCCTACCATGCCTGGGTCGCGCGCCGCGCGCCAGCGTCGGATGCGATGGGCACCTTCTATCTGTCCTGGATCCAGGTGCGAGGTGCCGCTGGGCGTCTCTTCGCGGTCGTACGTCCCCCAATCGCCTGATACGATGACGCCGGTCGGCCGCCCCACCAGCCCACTGACAACCCTCGGCGACCGCCCAGAGGAGGATCCATGACCACGCATCCCCGTCCGCTCCCCACGCGTCTACGCCACCTCGAGGCCGCTGCCCTCCTCGCCGTGACCCTCGCCGGCGCCGCCTGCGAGAAGCTGCCCACGTCCTATGTCGTGCCGGGCAACAACACCATCCCCGAGGGCAGCATCATCGACCCGGTGCGACAGGAGCTCTACACGAGCAGCGTCACGACGGGCGCCGTCTACCGCACCAAGCTGACCGACTCGCAGATGACCCAGTTCCTGGCCCCCGGTCAGGACGGCCGGATCCAGACCCTCGGCGTCAACGTCGACCCGGCCCGCAACCGCCTGTTCGTCTGCGGCGGCGGTACCGGGCTGGCGTTCGTCTACGACACCCGGAACGGTCAGCTCCTCGGCAAATTCAAGACCGACGTCACGCCGCCGAACTACACGTCCGTGCATGATTTCTTCGTGAGCAGCAACACCCTCGTCAACGACGTGGCCATACAGCCCGAGACCGGCGACGCCTTCTTCACCGACTCGATCCGCCCCATCCTGTTCCGCTTGCCGGCGAGCGCCATCGGCCAGGGCAGCGGCGGTACCCAGAACCTCGAGGTCTGGCGGGACTTCACCGGCACCCCCCTCGAGTACCCCACGCCCGATCCCAACAACTTCCTCACCACCGTCAACGCCAACGGCATCGCCCTCACCCCCGATGGCAAGTACTTCATCATCGTGCAGACCAACACGAGCAAGCTCTTCCGTGTCACCGTGGATGCCAACCCGGCCAATCGAGAGGTGAGAGAGATCACCGGGATCACCTCCCCCACGGGCGCGGGCCTGGCCCTGGGCGGTAACACGCTCTACGTCGTCAGCCCGATCAACCCCCTCCACCGCTTCACCCTGGCCGCAGACTACGCGAGCGGGACGGAAGTGACGCTGAACCCCGCGCAGAACTATGTGAACTCCAGCTCGGCCGTCCTCTACGGCGGGCGGCTCTACGTGGTGAACGCGCAGATCATCACGTTCATCGACGACGGCTCGACGAACGACACCAACCCCACGCCGCCGTTCGTCATCACCGCCCAGCCCGCGCCCTGATCCGCTCGTCCCGCCGCCTCCCCCCACGCCCCGGCTCATCCCCGCTGTGTAGGCGCCTCTGGGCCGAGCCACTCGCGCGCCAGCGCCAGGATGCGCGCGTTGTCCACCGCCTCTTCCAGGAAGACGCGGCGCCGCTCCGGATCCGAAATGCGGGCCGCCAGGCCGAGCACGCGGTCGCGCGCGACCTGGATGGCGGCCCGCGCGGCCGGCTTCTCACCCGCCAGATCGAGCGCCAGCGCATAGAGGAGATCCGGGACCGCCTGATCGATCCCCATGCGCCAGCTACGCCGCACGAGCTCGAGCATCTCCCGCGCGCCCGCGAGCGCCTCGGGGCCGCGCCCCTCGGCGAGCCGCAGGCGGGTGCGCAGCGTGAGCGCCAGCCCGCGCATCTGCCCCATCTGCTCGGCCAGCGCGCAGGCCCGCTCGCCTTCGGCGGCCGCCTCCGCCAGGTCGCCCACCACGAGGAGCCCCTTGGCGCGGTAGTAGCGCATGAGGAACTCGCTGCGGCGATCGCCGGTCGTCACCGCCTCCGCGATGGCCCGTTCGAGGAGCGGGCGGGCCTCGGCGCTCCGCCCCTGGAGGATCTGCACGTAGCCGAGGAGGCCCCGGGTGACGGCGGTGACCCGCCCGATGCGCAGGCGCTCCGCCGCCACCAGCGCTCGCTCGAGCGTCTGCTCGGCCTCGCGGTAGGCGCCCCAGTCGATGAGGTCGAAGGCGAGATCTACCCGGTAGGAGCTGCTCGATCGCAGGTCGCCCAGGCGATCGAGGTGCTCGATGAGCGCCTGGTAGCCGTGGAGCGAGCGCTCGTGATCGTGCGCCATCTGGGCGTGCACGACGGCGATCATGGCCCGCGCCGGCCCCTGCATGGGATCGTCGGTGGCCGCCTCGCTGAGCGGCTCGAAGCGGCTCATGAGGCGGGACGCGAGCGCCGCCCGGCCTGCCACGAGGAGCTGGAAGGTGATGCGCGCCAGGGTGGCGAGGAGGTATCCGACCGCGTCCGGCGCCGGGGCCTGCGCCTCCAGGATCTCGGCCAGCGACTCGAGCGCCTCGGGGCGACCGAGCCGCGCCGACGCCACCACGGCCTGCCCGAGGGCGCTGTACCAGCGCGCGCTCCCGGGCACGAGCCGCTTCATGGCCTCGCGCGCGCACGTGTCGGCTTGCGCGAACGCGCCCCGCCACAGGTGCGCGTCGGCGGCCAGCTCGTACAAGGCGCCGCTCTCGCCGAGCTGGCCCCGCTCGACGTGGGTGAGCCCGCGCTCGACCCGCGCCACCGCCGCCTCGAAGTCGTTGCCCTCGAGGGCCTGCACGGCGGCGTGGTGGAACCACAGGGCGGCGAGCGCCGGCCTCTCGCCCCGCTCGTAGTGCTCGGCCAGCACGATAGCGTCGCTCTGACCCATGCGCACGAGCCACTCGGCCGCCAGGCAGTGGCCGAGCCGGCGATCCTCGGCCGTGAGCATGGCGTAGGCGGCCTCGCGCACGAAGGCGTGGCGGAAGCGGAATTCCATCTCGCCCGCGAACTGGCTCTCGGTCGAACGTACGAGGACCTCGCGATCGACGAGCCACTCGAGCCACTCGTGGATCTGCTCGGTCTGGAGACCGAGCAGGCTGGCCACGCCGCCGCGCCAGAACACGGCGCCGAACACGCTGCCGGCGCGCAGGACACGCCGCGCCATGCCGTCGAAGCTCTCGAGCCGCGACTGCACCATGGCGAGGAGCGTGGCCGGGAGCGACTCGCCGTGCCCTTCAGTGACGGCGCGGATGAGCTCCTCCAGATAGAAGGCGTTGCCGCCCGCCTGCTCGATGAGGTGCGCCACCAGGGGTGGGGTGGCGCGCTCGCCGAGCGCCTCGCGCACGAGCGTCTCGGCGGAGCGCCGCGTGAGCACGCTGAGGTGCAGCTCTTCGAGCCCCCGCTCCTCCCACAGGCGGGGGAACTGGGTGAACACCTCGGGGCGCCCGATCGCGAGGACGAGCAGCGGCGCGTCATGCAGCGCGGCGAGCGTGGAGTCGATCAATTTGACCGTCGGCAGGTCGCCCCATTGGAGGTCTTCGAGCACGAGGAGGACGGGCTGCTCGCTCGCCTCCGCGCGCAGCCAGTCCTCCCAGGCGCGGCGCATCTGATCCCCCATGAGCAGGGGGTCGCGCCGCGCGGCCCGCAGCTGCACGCTCGCCTCGTCGGGGAAGTGGATGCCGACCAGCTCGCCGAGGAACTCGCTCACCCGGCCGACGTCGGCCTCGGGCAGGCGGCTGGCCACGCGGGCGCGCAGCCGGTGCCGGGCCACCGCCACCTCTTCTCCTTCGGACAGGCCGAGCGCGCGCCGGATGGCCTGCGCCAGGAGCCCGAACGGGGAGCCGGCGGACATGGGATCGCCGCGGCCCATGAGGACGAGCATCGTCTTGCCGCGCTCGCGCACGCGGCGCAGGAACTCGTAGCGCAGGCGCGACTTGCCCACGCCGGCGGCCGCGGCGATGAGCACGGCGCGGGCCACGGGCTCGCTCACCACCTCGTCGAACAACCTGAGGAGGTTCCCGATCTCCCGATCGCGCCCGACGCACGGGATGGGTCGGTTGAGGAGCGTGCGCGTGGTCTCCTCGAGCTCGCGCTCGCCGCGGAGGTCGAGGCCGTGGACGTCGCCGCCGATGACGAAGCGCACGTCGAGCAGGCCGGCGGCGATCTCGTCGAGGCGGATGGGCCGCGCGCGCTCCCCGGCGCCGGGCTCGGCCCGCGCCTCGGCCTTCGGCTCCACCCTCGGCTCGGGCAGGCTCGCCGGCGGGCCCTGGGGGTCGAGGGCCAGGGTGACGTCGGCGAGGCGCAGGAGCCGGGCCGCGCGCTCGATCACCTCGCCCGTCGGCGAGCGGGTCACCGCCACGCCGCGCCCCATGGCCACGGCCATCGGCACCTCCGGCGCGACGCGGCGCAGCGCCAAGGCGCAGCGCGCGGCCCGGGCCGCCTGATCGGTCGCTGGCCCCACGCCCCCGAGCGTCACCAGCCCGACGCCGCCGGGCAGGCGGACGAAGCGCCCCCCGTACGCCTGGGCGATGGCGGCGAGCGTGTCGTACAGGCGCACGATCTCGAGGTGCGTGACGGCCGGCTGCGTGCTGTCGTCGACGACGATGGGCTGCTCGAGGGGCTGCTCGAGGGACCCGAGCAGGACCACACTCATCAGGCGCTGCTCACCGCCGGTGAGCGCGGTCGCCGCCGGGCTCTGCGGCTGGGGCGCGGTGCGGTCGGTGAGCGCCTCGCACTCCATGAGCGCGGTCGCCACCTCGGCCGCATGCCCGGGCCGGTCCCGCGGCTCCTTGGCCAGCATGTGCGCGAGCAGCTCGTCGAGGGCCGCGGGCAGGTCCGGGCGCAGCTCGCGGAGCCGCGGCGGATCCTCGAGGATGATCTTGGCCATCACCGCCACGGGCTCCTGCTCGGTGAGGAAGGCGGTGCGCCCGGTGAGGCACTCGAAGAGCACGCAGCCGAGGGAGAAGATATCGACGCGGCCGTCGAGCTCGCGCACGCCGCGCACCTGCTCCGGCGCCATGTAGCCGAGCGTGCCCATCACCAGGCCGGTGCGTGTCATGGACGAGGACAGGGTGCCGAGCCGGGCGATGCCGAAGTCGATCAGCCTGGCCTGCGTGACCTGGCCGCCGGGCAGGAACAGGTTGCTCGGCTTGATGTCGCGGTGCACGATGCCGTGGGCGTGCGCGACGGCCAGGGCCTCGGCGATGCGGCGTCCGAGGGACAGGCTCTCGTGCTCCGTGAGCGGCTCGCGCGCGAGCCGCCGCCTGAGATCCTCGCCACCGAGCCACTCCATCACGAGGTAGACCTCGCCGGACATCATCTGGCCGTGGGCGATGTAGCGCACGATGGCGGGGTGATCGAGGCGCGCCAGCACCTCGGACTCGCGGAGGAAGCGGTCGTCCGAGGTGGTGTCGCGGGGCAGCAGCACCTTGAGCGCCACGACCTCGCCGGTGAGCCGGTCGAGCGCACGGAACACCGCGCCCATGCCGCCGGAGCCGGCGAGCTCTTGTACTTCGAAGCGCCCTGCGACGATGTCGCCTCGCTGCATCCGGGCGCAGTATCGCATGGGCGTGCCGCCCCTGGACGCTCATGACGCCGCCGCGCGCCGATGTGCGCGGGCTGGGCCCGCGTGTTGTCCCGCTGATGCGTAGGACCGGCGGGGTACACTGCCGGCATGCTGATCCCGCTACGCATGCTGTGTCTCGCCCTGGTCTGTCTCGCCGCTTGTGGCGGGACGCCCTTGTCGCCGCACGCCCGGGGCGAGGCCGGGGCCATCACCTGGAGGAACGCCGTGCACGTCGACGTCGACTGGAGCCGCATCGATCGGCTGATGGAGGACCAGAAGTTCGAGGAGGCGTCGCGCGAGGTGCGCGAGATCCTCGCCAAGGTGCGCGACGCGGGCGACGAGGAGCAATGGACGCGGGCGCTCATCAAGGAGGTGCAGCTGCGCACGGCGCTCCACGGCTACGAGACCGCGGTGCGCTTCCTCAAGGAGGAGAAGTGGCCCGAGGGGCTGCTCGCCCGCATGACGCTGGAGCTGTTCTATGCCCACGGCCTGGTCACGTATCTGCGCAACGACTCGTGGGAGATCCGCAAGCGCGAGCGGGTGGAGTCGCGCGGGCCGGTGGATCTCAAGGCCTGGACCTCGGAGCAGATCTGGGCCGAGGCGCTCGCCGCCTACGAGCGCGTGTGGGAGCATCGCGCGGAGCTCGGGGGCACGCCGGTCGGTGTGCTCAAGGAATACGTCACGCCGAACAACTATCCGCAGGAGGTGCGCGGCACGCTGCGGGACGCGGTGTCGTATCTGTCGGTGGAGCTGCTGTCTGACTCGGGCTCGTGGCGGGCCGAGCTGGCGAGCGCGGCGGAGCGGCTCGAGCTCGGCCCGCTCCTCGATGGAAACCCTGGGGGGAGCCCGGTGTCGGGCACGTTGCGGCTCGACGACCTGGCGGTGCACCCGCTGGTCCAGGTGGTGGCGGTGCTCGACGATCTCGAGCGCTGGCACCTGGCGGGGGGGCGCAAGGCGGCGATGCTCGAGGCCCGTCTCGAGCGGCTGCGGCGCCTGCGCAATCAGTTCAACGAACCGGAGGAGCGAAGCACCATCCGCCAGCGCCTGGAGGCGCTCCTGCCGGCCTACCGGCAGGAGTCGTGGTGGTCGATGGGCATGCTGATGCTCGCGGAGCTCGTGCACGACGAGGGGGATCTCGTGCGGGCGGCGCAGCTGGCGGACGAGGGGCACAAGGCGTATCCAGACTCGCCGGGCGGGCTCCGCTGCGATCACCTGGCGCGGTCGATCCGCGCCCCGGATGCCCGCTTCACCACCATGAGCGCGGATGCGCTCGGCAAGCGCTCGATCGAGGTGATGCACAAGAACCTGGGGGCGCTCCACTTCCGCGCCTATGCGGTGGATCTCCTGGCCCGCATCGCCGCGTCCCGCGACTACAACCTCCTGCCCGCGTATCAAGAGTTCCAGAGCCTGCTCACAAGCGCCCAGCCGGCGGCGAGCTGGACGGTGACGCTGCCGGCCACGCCCGACGATCGGGCGCACCGGACCTTCGTCACGCCGCCGATGAGCAAGCCGGGGCTGTATGCGATCTTCGCCTCGACCGAGCCGAGCTTCGCGCTCACGGGCAACCGGCTCCTGGCGCAGAACCTCCTCCTCGGGGATCTCGTGCTCCAGACGAGCGTGGACGGCTCGGGCGAGGCCACGGTGACGACGCTCTCGGGCGCGTCGGGGCGGCCGGTCGCCGGCGTGGAGGTGTCGTTCTATCAGTACGACTACCGGCGCGGCCACCACGTGGTGGCCACGCAGAAGAGCGATGCGCACGGCGAGGTGCGGTGGAGCGGGCGCGGGCGCGAGGGGAACAACTTCTTCGTGGTGGCTCGGCGCGGCGCCGAGGTGACGCTCGACACGACGCCGCTGTCATCGGGGGCGCCGCCGGGGGAGGGCGAGAACCGCGCGGCCCTGGTCTACACGGACCGCGGCATCTACCGGCCCGAGCAGACGCTCCACTGGAAGGTCATCGGCTATCACGGCCGGCCGGGGCAGCTCGCGACCCAGGCGGACGCCCGGATGACGGTGACGCTCTACGACGCGAACGGCCAGAAGGTGACGGAGCAGGCCGTGACGACGAACGCCTATGGTTCGGCCGCGGGCGAGTTCGTCCTGCCGGCGGGGCGGCTCCTCGGGGAGTGGCGCCTGGTGACCGAGCCGTTCTCGGGCAGCGCCTCGGTGCGGGTGGAGGAGTACAAGCGGCCCACGTTCGAGGTGACGATCAAGGATCCGGAGCAGGGGCTGCGCATCAACCGGCCGGCCACGGTGTCGGGCGAGGCGCGCTATTACTTCGGGCTGCCGGTGGCGAGCGGCACGGTGCGCTGGCGGGTGGCGCGCCAGATCCTGCGGCCCTGGTGGTGGGGGTTCTGGTACGGCGAGGAGGGGGTTGGTAACGAGCGGGTGCTGGCGAGTGGCACGGCGCCGCTCCAGGCGGACGGCAGCTTCAAGATGGGCTTCACGCCAGCGGCCGACGAGCGCGAGGCGCGGCGGCCGGGGGTGAGCTATCGCTACCTCGTGACCGCCCAGCTCACGGACGAGGGCGGCGAGACGCGCTCGGCCGAGCGCAGCTTCCGGCTCGGCTTCGTGTCGGTGGAGGCGGAGATCGATCGGGCGGCGTCCTTCTTCGTGGCGGGGCAGCCGGCGGAGCTCACCGTCACGCGCACGAGCCTCGACGGGCTGGCGCGGCCAGGCAAGGGAGCGTGGCGCCTGGTGTCGCTGGCCCAGCCGAAAGAGACGCCGCTGCCGGCGGAGCTGCCGGTGAAGCCGGCCAAGCTCCCGGGCGGGCCGCAGCCGGTCGACGATCCGCCGGGAGCGTCGCAGGGGCAGCGCTACGAGACGCCGGGCGACCAGCTGCGGGCGCGGTGGGCGACGGATTACAGCATGGAGCAGGTGATGGCCGGCTGGGCCGATGGGAAGGAGGCGGGCCGGGGGGAGGTGGTGCACGACGCGAAGGGGTCGGCGAAGGTGGCGCTGCCGGC
Organism: Polyangia bacterium; assembly: GCA_036263495.1. Taxonomy (GTDB): domain Bacteria; phylum Myxococcota_A; class Polyangia; order Palsa-1104; family SHYY01; genus DATAGU01. The sequence goes on from DATAGU010000354.1 coordinate 64,172, forward strand.
GCTCGCGCCGGGGGCGTACCGGCTGCATTACCAGACGGTGGACGACTTTGGCGCGTCCTACGAGACGTGGAAGGATCTGGTGATCGCGGGGGCGGCGGGGCAGGCGACGCCGCTCGCGCTGCCGGCGGTGCTCCTGACCGAGAAGAGCGCGGCGAAGGTGGGAGAGCGGGTGCGTCTGTTCGTGCACTCGGGGCTGCAGGACGAGCTGCTGGTCCTCGATCGCTATCGGGATGGCCGGATCGTCGAGCGGCGCCGCATCGAGTCGTCTCCGGGTCAGGGGGGGCTCGTCGAGCTGCCGGTGGAGGAGGGGGATCGGGGCGGGTTCGGGCTGGTGCTGACGGCGCTCCGCGACCATCAGCCCATGCAGCTGTCGGCGCGCGTGTTCGTGCCCTGGGACGACAAGGAGCTGAAGGTGGAGTTCGCGAGCTTCCGCGATCGGCTGCGCCCGGGTGGGAAGGAGACCTGGCGGGTGGTGGTGAAGGGCGCCGGGGGCAAGGCCGAGGCGGGCGCGGCGGAGCTCCTGGCGTACATGTACGATCGCAGCCTCGACGTGTTCGCGCCGCACGTGGCGCCGTCGGTGATGGCGCTCTATCCGAACCGCGCCCACACGGGGTGGGTGCGCACGAACCTGGGGTCGGCGGGGGCGCAGTGGATGGCCACGGGG